>CALGGY010000070.1 GCA_937915785.1 uncultured Bacteroidales bacterium | reverse complement strand
CCACCACAGGCTGTTTCCGCAATCTGGTTATCGACCTTACGGTGACCGACACCCTTCGCGACACCATTTACCGGACTATCTGCGCCGGTGCGGTTTTCGATACCAACGGTGTTACATACAGAACTCCGGGAATATTCACCCAAAAACTGCGCGAATCCAACGGCTGTTATCGCAACTTGGTGATAACCATAACTTTGGATTCCATTCCACTTGTATCCACCACAATATTTGGTGATACCACAATATGCTCTGGCCAGAGTGTGAACATTGGTGTTGTTGGAGGCAGCAGTTACCGTTGGAACACTGGCGACACAGCATCGACCGTTGTAGTAAATCCCACTGTTACAACAACATATATAGTAACAACCGATAGTGTTGGGGCATGTGCCAAGACAGATACCATACGTGTGGAAGTTTTGCCTTATGTTACTGCCACCGTTTATGGCGACACCACCATCTGCAAAGGGCAATCGGCCACCATCGGTACAACTGGGGTTGGGTCGTACGCATGGAGCACTGGCGACACCACAGCATCGTTGCTTCTTGCGCCAAGCGCCACCACCACTTACGTTGTAACCGTTGACAGTGTCGGCAAATGTGCTTTCACCGACAGTGTTGTAGTTGGAGTAATGCCTGTGGTGCTCACATTATCCTCGGGCAACACTGAGATATGCGAGGGGGCTTCGGTTACCATCTATGTGCATGGAGGTTCCTCACGGCTCTGGAATACTGGCGAAACGACGTCGAACATTACGGTAACCCCACCGGTAACCACCACTTATTATGTGGTTTCCGACAGTGTTGGCAAATGTTCCAAAACCGACTCCATCACCGTAACTGTGCATCCCAAGCCATTGGTATTGATAACGGGCGACACGGTGATAACTGTTGGCGAAACAGCCCTGCTTACAGCAACGGGAGCCCATAGCTACGTGTGGTCGACAGGTGCCACAACAAGCTACATCAATGTTTCGCCATACATCACCACACGGTATTCTGTGGAAGGCACCGACCAATATGGCTGCAGAAACAGTGCCGAGGCAACCATAGAAGTTAATCCAAACTCATTGGCCAACGTCTCGGAACTCGAATTTAAGGTATATCCCATACCCACAGCTACAAAACTAACAGTGGAAGCCGAAAATATCTCAACCATAACTGTTTACAGCATTGTTGGAAAAGTTGTGGACAAAATTGATGGCAAAGGGGCTTCGAAGGTGGAAATATCTGTAACGGACTACGCACAAGGTGTTTACGTAATTCTTATGGAAAACGCCGGCGGATTGACCGGACGCAAAACTTTTGTTGTAAGATAAAAAGCAAAAACTATAAAATATATGAAGATTGTAAAAACATCCTTTTTTCTGGCTTTAGCCGTTGTTTTTTCGTCAATTTCGATGGCTAATACTGTGATGGTAAATAAAAAAAACGAAGTGCAGAAAGTAAAGCCATGCAGAATGTCGGGACTTTCGGCATTGCTGTATGCAGATTTGACAAAACTTGCAAAAAACGACCCTTCGTTGAAAAACATCACCGAGGAGATGAAGGATCGCTATGGAATGCGTTTGATAAACTCGGAACTGTATGTGGGCGCTTTTGCCGACATCGACTATGAGCAACGGGGCAATGCAGTGGAATACGGTGTTCTGTTCAACGGAAAACTCAAATCGCATTTCACCACGGTGAACATACCTGTGAAAAGATATGTGGACTTCCTAAACTCCGGCATTGCCAAATATGTGGAGATAGGCGAAAAGAACGAGCCGATGATGGACAGTGCGCGTATTTTCACCAACACCAACCAAGTGCACCAAGGCTATAACCTGCCTAAGGGCTACACCGGCAAAGGCGTGGTGGTTGGAATTGTTGACATAGGGTTCGACTACACCCACCGCAATTTCTACGACAGCACCGAAACCACCTACCGAGTGAAACGCGTGTGGGACCAGAACGCATCATCCGGCACACCTCCCAACGGATACAACTACGGTAACCTGATGACCACACAGTCGCAGATATTGGCGGCGCGCTACAGCCACAACAACCAGACCCACGGCACACACGTGGCAGGCATGGCGGCCGGCGGCGGCACAAGCCAAAGCTCATACAAACAATACAAAGGCATGGCTCCCGAAAGCGATATCGTGCTTGTGGCCACAACCATGTACAACAACGCCATTCTCGACGGACTTATGTATATACTCGACTACGCCGACTCGGTGGGCAAGCCCTGCGTGGTGAACATGAGCCTGGGCAACCATGTGGGCCCGCACGACGGCACCGATTACAACGAGCTTTATGTGGACTACCTGTTTGAAGAATATTACACCAAGGGCGCCGCACTCCTTGTATCGGCCGGCAACGAGGGCAACGACAATCTGCACCTCAGCAAGACATTTGCCGCACAAGATACCATGATACGCTCTTTTGCAGTGAAAACCGCAACCAACAATAATCTTTCGGGAACTGTTGATATATGGGGCGAGCTTGGCAGCAATTTCAGAGTAAGGGTGGGTGTTGCGGACAGCACCAGCTCCAACGCCACACTCACCAGTTACAATTACCCTCTTGTGCTATATACTGCCAACACTGCCAATTGGACTACAAATAGCAATCTTGGCAGCGGCGGCTATGTGAGCTATTATGTGGAAGACTCGAACTACTACAACTACAAGCCCCACGTATATCTCTCTTTCAACGGTAGCAACCTGCGAAACGGCAAATGTTTCATCATACAAATAGAAGCCACCTCGGGCACAGTGCACATGTGGAACAACAGTGGCGTGTTTATTGGCGGAACAGCTTGTACGGCGGGCAACTCCAACTACAGCACAAACAACAAGGCTTCGGGCAACGCCAGCATCATGGTGGCCTCCTACAGCACCAAAGTTTCGTGGACAACCTACGCAGGCGACTACTACAACCTGAACTCGCACTATGTTATTGGCGGACATTCCTATTTCTCCAGCATTGGGCCGGGACTGAACCCCAACCAGAACAAGCCCGAGATCTCTGCCCCTGGAGCTTTTATAAATTCGTCCTACAATTGCTACGACAGCCGCTATACCACCTCCAACACCTATATTACTGGAGTTCAGACCAATGGCACAGGCTCCTCCTGGTGGGGAATGATGCAAGGCACCTCCATGGCTTGCCCCGCCGCCACCGGTATTGTAGCACTGTGGATGGAGGCCTATACCGAGCTGTCGTACACCCAAGTGAAAGAGCTTATGCGCACCACCTCCATAACCGACTCCCTTACGGGTAACATTCCCGCCAACGGCAGCCCCTATTATGGCTGGGGCAAGATAAACGCCTACGCAGGTTTGCAGAAAATCCTCAACAGCATTCCTGCCAAACCCTCCATAACTCCCTCGTCGGACACCGTTATTTGCTACGGACAAAACATTACCCTTTCCGCCCCCAGCGGATATCAGCACTACCTTTGGAGCAACGGCGACACCACCCAAACCATAACGGTTTATGCAGCAGGAGCTTACAGCGTAAGAGTGGATTCCGTGGGTGGTTACTTTAGCCCGTGGTCCGACACCATCAACGTTATTGAACGACAAGGCATATTCACCACCATTAGCCGCGATACGGCCATTTGCGGTGGAGAAAGCGTAACCCTGAACATAACGGGCGGCACATCTCACCTGTGGAATACCGGCGACACGTCATCAACCATCACCGTTACGCCTGCCACCACCACCACATACACAGTGGCAAGCAGCGCAAACAACCTATGCGATATGCACGACACCGTTACCGTAACCGTAACAAGATCCGTAACTCCCGTTATTTCCAACGACACAACCGTTTGTCCTGGCGAATCTGTAACACTAACAGCTGGCGGCGGAGATTCGTACTTTTGGCTTAATCCAGCCCGACAAACATCACAAAATGTAACCGTTGAGCCTATGATCACAACCACCTACATGGTGCGTATCGACAGCACTGGACTTTGCTCCTCTATCGATTCGGTAACGGTTTATACCTATCCCATGCCTCATGTGGAAATAACTGGCGATACTGGCTATGTGCCAAACTATAATGCCACTTTGACAGCTACCGGAGCTCAAACTTATCTGTGGAACACCGGCGACACATCGGCATCCATCACCGTTTCGCCGACAGTGTTTACTCGCTATTCGGTTGTTGGAACAACCCAATACGGATGCGCCGACAGCGCTTCGGCAAGAGTCAGGTGCCTTGAGACATCCATTACCACCGCCAACGAACTGCACTTCCGCATCTACCCCAACCCCGCTTCGTCGCAGTCGCAACTAACTGTGGAATGCAACGCCATCGAAACCATCACCATTTACAACATGCTTGGCAAAGTGGTAGACAAAATCAATGCTCACGGAGCTGCTATTGTTGACGTGGAGCTGAAAGACTACGCCAAAGGTGTGTATGTAATCTCCGTTGAAAATACCAAAGGACAGTCCGCACGCCATACATTTGTGGTACGTTGATGCTTTTAAGTATGAAGAAAAACGGAAATACTTTTTTGGCAATTGTCCTGATAACAGCCTTCTCGGTTTGTGTTAGGGCTCAAAATGTCGACTATTCCGGTTGGACGCAAGAAGAGTTGAAGAAAGCAAACACCGCCCAAGCGTGTACGTCGCTTTCCAACGATGAGAAAGAGGTGGTGTTGCTTACCAACCTTGTACGTATCGATGGAGTCAAGTTCAGAGAAACGGTGGCCAAACCATATCTCGACGGGAAGACGACCCCGTACATCATTTCGTTGTACAGTCAGCTGGAAGATGTAAAGGACCTTCCGCTGCTATATCCCGACGCAAGGCTCTGCGATGCGGCAAAATACCACGCCACGGAGATGGGCAACGCCGGAGCCAGAGGACACGTGTCGCTCGACGGTACCACTTTTTCGGCACGTCTGAAAAAATTTGGCTACCCATCGAACACCTATATGGCCGAAAATTGCAGCTATGGCTTTTCCGATGCAGTGGGCATTGTGATGCAACTACTTGTTGATGAGGGTGTTCCCAGTCTTGGTCACCGGCTTAATATTTTTTCACCCCACTACAAGGCCATTGGTGTTTCCATCAGTACCCACCGTATGTATAAGTACACATGCGTGCAGGATTTTGGCAACAGGGTAGTGGCCCCGATGACCTCGCCTACAGATGGACATCAGGTGGTGGGAGCGGAGAAGACGATGACTACACAAAATGCCATCAACAAAGGCTTGGCGGCATGGACCGAGGCCGAACTGCAAAAAGCAAACACTGCAAAAAACTGCAGAACACTGTCGCAAGAGGAGCGGGAGCTGATTTTGCTGCTTAACCTGGCACGGCTCAACGGAACTAAATTTGCCGACTCTTTTGTGAAACCCTATTTTATGGAAGAAACTGGCGATGCTATCGAATCGCTTTGTGCCGATTTGACAAAAATGGCAGATTATCCCATGCTTGCCCCCGATGCGCTGCTTTGCCGTGTAGCAAAAAATCATGCCAACGATATTGGCAACAGGGGCGTTGTAAGCCACAAATCGGCCGACGGCACCGACTCATACCAAAGAATGAAAAATATGGGATATCAGGCAGGGTCTTATTCCGAAACATTGGATGTGGGGAACAGCGATGCCATCGATATATTGATGAAACTGCTGCTCGACAGCTCCTATTCACAGCATCCCAACCGGCAGATATTGCTCTCCAAGTCGAATAAAGCAATAGGAGTGGCCATCAGTCCGCATAGCAAATACGAACATTGCACCGTTTTGGACTTCGGCAGCAGCATAAACCAAGCTCTCGACGGGGCTGCTATTGCCGAGTAGCAAACATGGATAACCATATGCCTTTGCATCACATGCAATGCCTTCGCCAAAAAAAGTCCCAAAAACTGCAAAAAAAATAGTATCTTTGCACAATTGTAATAACATAAAAAGCTAAAGACAACAATGAACACTATCAAAGCCCGACTTATATACCCGCGCTGGAACAAGCTTCCGGGGCAGACTACCTTCACTTTGCCGCCCCACGGCGCCGTGGTTTTTGCTGCCACCCTGCCGGAATATGTGGATGTGAAATTCACCGACGAAAACGTGGAAGACATCGATTTTGACGAAGATGTGGAAATTGTTTACATCTCGATGATGCTCTCCACTCAAGTGAAACGTGGCTGGGCCATTGCCGACCGTTTCCGCGCCCGAGGCGTTACCGTTATGTTCGGCGGAATCTCCACCATGCTCCACGCCGAAGAGACCATTCCCCACGCCGACAGCGTGTTTCTCGGCGAAGCCGAAGGCCGGCAGGAGGCCATCCTCAACGACTGGCGCAACGGCAAACTGAAAAAAGTGTACAACTACATGGGCAAGATGCCCGACATAGCTACCGTTGGCCCCGCCCGCCGCGACCTATACAAACGCGAACTGTACAACCACAAGGGCGTGCAGATGGTGGACCTCTTCCACGCCTCGCGCGGATGCCGTTTCAGCTGCTACCCCTGCGCTGTGTCGTACCTCGGCGGACGCTGTTTCCGCCCTCGACCCATCGACAAAACCATCGCCGACCTCGAAAGCATCGACAACAACCGCCTGTTTATTGTGGACAACTCGCTGGCGCAGGACAAACAATGGGAACTCGACCTTTTCCGCGAGATGATTCCTTTGAAAAAGAAATGGATAAGCCACACCATCGAGGACGACCCACAGGTGCTCGACCTCGCCGCGCAGGCCGGCGCTTGGTACGTGTATCAGGCTGTTTACGACACCTCCGACTATATCAAAGAACGTGTGAAACGCTACCACGACCACGGCATTGGCGTTGAGGGTACTATACTTTTAGGACTCGACAACCAGACCGAGGACGACATCAAACGCCTGATAGATTTTCTGCTGAACATAGACCTCGACCTTGCCGAATTCACCGTGCTGGCCCCATTCCCCCACACCAAGGCCTACGACGACCTTATGCGTCAAGGACGTATCTTCGACCACGACTGGGACCACTACAACGCCGGACAGGTAGTGTACCACCCCAAACACATGTCCGCCGAACGTCTGCAGGAGCTCTACAACTACGCTTGGGAGAGCTTCTACCACGATGAAACTCAGGAAGAAAAGATGTTCAAACTATTCACCCAAGTGATGCTCCGCGAAATGGAAGACGGCACATACCGCCCGCGCGACCGCAAATTGGCCAACAAGAGTTTCGGACGTGACGTGGACCGCTCCAAACGTAATGTTAACCAGCTGAAAAACACTCCTTTAAAGATTGATTGATAACCTTTTTTAACACTTTTATTTTATGAAAAAAATACTTGTCATAGCTTTTGCAATTATCACTGCCACCGCCACGGCTTTAGCCGACGAAGGCATGTGGATTCCCATGCTTTTGGGCAAAAACGAGGCCGACATGCAGCGGCAGGGCATGCGTATCACCGCCAAGGACATATACGACATAAACAACGCCTGTCTTAAAGATGCCGTAGTGCAGTTTGGCGGCGGTTGCACCGGCGAATATGTGTCGAGCCAAGGACTGCTGTTTACCAACCACCACTGTGGCTATGGCCAGATTGCCGCCCGTAGCACACTGGAACACAACTATTTGGCCAACGGTTTCTGGACCAAGAGTTTCGACGAGGAAATTCCCTGTCCGGGACTTACCGTTACCCGCTTGGTGCGTATGGAAGACGTTACCAATCAGGTACTTGAAGGTGTAGACAACGATATGGGCGAGGCCGACCGCAACTCCATCATTGCCGAAAACATAAAAAAAGTAACCGACGAGGCCGTGGAAGGCACCCACTACAAAGCCGTCATCAAGCCTTTCTACTATGGCAATCAGTATTTTATGTATGTAAACGAGGTGTTCACCGACGTGCGTTTGGTAGGCACCCCCCCCTCGAACATAGGCAAATTCGGCGGCGATACCGACAACTGGATGTGGCCGCGCCATACCGGCGATTTCTCGGTGTTCCGCGTGTATGCCGGCAAGGACAACAAACCTGCTCCCTACTCTGCCGGGAACAAGCCCTACAAACCGCTGAAACATCTCACTATATTGCTGAAAGGCGCCGAACAGAACGACTTCACTTTCGTTTTCGGCTATCCGGGCAGCACACAGCGCTACATCACTTCAGACGCCGTGGAGCTGGTTGCTAACGTTACCAACCCCGTGCGTATAGCCCTGCGCACCATCCGTCTGAACCACTACAACAACGCCATGAACCAAGACGCCGCCCAACGTCTGAAATACTCCTCCACTGTGGCCGGCATTGCCAACGGCTGGAAAAAATGGCAAGGCGAGACCATAGGCGTAAACCGTCTGCAGGTGCCGGAAATGAAACGCTCCTTTGAACAGAAATTCCAGCATTGGGCCAACGACAAAGCCGAATACCGCGACGTTCTGCCGCAGCTTGCACAGAACTACGCCACCATAAAACCCATCGAACTGAAACGCACCTATTTCAACGAGGCTGTGATGGCAAGCGACTTTATGAAACGCGCCTACGCAATGTGGCAACTGCGTAATATGGACGACGAAAAAGCCAAAGCCCAGTGCGAACAGCTGGTTAAATCCAACGAAAAGTTTTTTGCCGATTTCGAAAAACATACCATTGTCGATAAAGCCATTTTCATCGAAACTTTCACCTATATGTGGCAGAAAGGTTTCGCCCCTTATCTCGACAAAAAATGCCACTCCAAAGCCGATGTGGAAAATCTTTTGAGCAAAGTTTACGAAAAATCCATGCTCACACACAAGGACAAGGTTATCGACTTTTTGAAAGGCTACACCGCCTCAAAAAGCGGCAAACTGTTGAAAGACCCTGCCATGGATTTGTTCAATATTGCATATATTTACGCCTTTGGCTACGAGACCGGAAGCGGTGGTTTTGGTTACTCCAGCAACAAAGCCGATGACCCTTACCGCACTGCACAACAGAATATAAGCCGGCTGATGCGTACCTACGTGAAAGGCATGATGGAGATGCAGCCCGACGTGAATTTCTTCCCCGACGCCAACCTCACCCTGCGCGTGGCCTACGGTCATGTGGACGGTTTCCGCCCCAAGGACGGTGTGTCGTACAAGCCATACACCACTATCGAAGGCATTATGCAGAAAGAGAATCCCGACATCTACGACTACGTGGTTGAACCCCGTTTAAAAGAGCTTTACAACAACAAGGACTACGGTCAGTACGCCAATGCCAAAGGCGAGCTTCCAGTGTGTTTCATTGCCACCAACCACACCACAGGCGGCAACTCCGGTAGCCCGGTGCTCAACGCCGACGGCCAGCTGATAGGCCTCAATTTCGACCGCTGCTGGGAAGGCACTATGAGCGACATCCTGTTCGACCCCGAATACTGCCGCAACATAACCCTCGACATACGTTACTGCCTGTTTATCATTGACAAATACGCCGGTGCCAAAAACCTTATCAGCGAACTCGACATTGCCAAATAAATATGGAACAACAACTTATAGAACAGGCGTGGCACAACCGCGACCTTCTGAAAAACGAAGATGTGCGTAATGCTATACGCTCCACCATCGAAAAGCTGGACAAAGGCCTCATCCGCATTGCCGAGCCCAAAAATGATGGTCAATGGGTTGTGAACGAGTGGGTTAAGAAAGCCGTAATACTCTATTTCCCCATCTGCGAGATGCGGACCATGGAGTTGCCGCCTTTCGAATTCCACGACAAGATAGCCCTGAAACACGACTTCGCCTCGCAGGGCGTGCGTGTGGTGCCTCATGCCATTGCCCGCTACGGCTCCTACCTTGCCAAAGGTGTGGTGATGATGCCCTCTTACGTAAACATCGGTGCCTACGTGGACAGCGGTACCATGGTGGACACGTGGGCCACCGTGGGCTCGTGCGCACAGATAGGCAAAAACGTGCACCTGAGCGGCGGCGTGGGCATCGGCGGAGTGCTGGAACCCGTGCAGGCCGCACCCGTAATTATTGAGGACCACTGTTTTATCGGCTCGCGCTGCATTATTGTGGAAGGTGCACATATCGCTACCGAAGCAGTGATTGGTGCCGGCGTGGTGATAACCGGCTCCACCAAGATTATCGACGTAACCGGCTCCGAACCAAAAGTATACAAAGGATTTGTACCGCCCCGCTCGGTGGTTATCCCCGGCAACATTCCAAAACAGTTCCCTGCCGGCATCTACAATGTGCCCTGCGCCCTTATCATTGGTCAGCGTAAACCCTCCACCGACCTCAAGACCTCGCTCAACACCGCCCTCCGCGACTACGGAGTGGAAGTGTAAAACTGTTGGATATGCATGTGAAACCCTACATACACGAGGTTAAGTACTACGAGTGCGACCGCATGGGCATAACGCACCACAGCAACTACATACGGTTTATGGAAGAGGCTCGTGTGGACTGGATGGACCAGATGGGTTTCGGGTTCGACCGCATGGAGGCCGAAGGCGTGGTTTCGCCCGTGGTTTCGGTGGACTGCGTGTATAAACGCACCACCACGTTCAAAGACCGGATAGAGATAATTGTGGAAGTGGAAAAAACCACACCGCTCAAGATTGTTTTTGTGTACACCATGCGCGTTGGCAGCGAGGTTGTGTGCACGGCACAAAGCACACACTGTTTTTTGGAGAACGGCCGTCCGGTGTCGTTGGCAACGCGGTTTCCGGAGCTCTTTGCCCGTATCAAGGGTGTGTAAAGCATATCTTAAAGATAATGGCTGTAAACAATTGATAATATGAAAAAATCACCTTTCGCACTTTTAATGGCTTTTGCCGCTTTTGTAGCGATGCTTTTCTGCTCCACATCGTGCCAGAGGGAACAGCATTTTATAACCGATGCCGACTATCGCGCACAGGTGGAACAGGATTTCGAAGCCCGCAAAACCCTTGCCGCAGGACGTGCCGAAGAGCTGTTCTCGGTTTTGGACAGTGCCTTGACTATGGAGGAGCAGGAAGCCTTGAAATTTCTCTACGCCTACATGCCCTACAGCGACCTTGCCGACTACGACGGCAGTTTCTTCCTTCAGCAGGTGCGTTCCTCCTTCGCTGCCCGCGACACTTTTGCGTGGGGGCGTACGGTGCCGGAGGACGTGTTCCGCCATTTCGTGCTGGTTTATCGTGTGAACAACGAAAACCTCGACACCGCGCGAATGTTCATTTTCAGTGAGTTGAAAGACCGGGTGAAAGGTATGGCCATGTACGATGCCGCCTTGGAGGTGAACCATTGGTGCCACGAAAAAGTTACTTACCGTCCGAGCGACATACGCACCTCCGCACCTCTTGCCACCATACGCACTGGCTACGGACGCTGTGGCGAGGAATCCACCTTGGCCGTTACGGCATTGCGCGCCGTGGGCATACCCGCCCGACAGTGCTACACCCCACGCTGGGCACATACCGACGACAACCACGCATGGGTTGAGGTGTGGGTGGACGGACAATGGTACTACCTCGGAGCCTGCGAACCCGACGCCAAACTCAACATGGCGTGGTTTACCATACCCTCCACGCGCTGCATGATGGTGCACACCAAGGCTTTTGGCCGATACAAAGGCGATGAGGAGGTGGTGCGCCGCACATCGCTCTACAGCGAGCTGAACCTGCTCAGCCACTATGCCGAAACCCGCCATATCACCGCCATTGTGCAAGACGCCGACGGCAAACCCCTGCAAGGAGCACAGGTAAAGTTCAAGCTGTACAACTACTCCGAATACTACACCCTTGCCACCATGACCGCCGATGCCAACGGCCAAGCCTCGCTCACCACCGGCTTGGGCGACCTGCTAATATGGGCCTGCAAGGATGGAAAATACGGCTACGCCAAAATTGATGTGCGTAAAACCGATACTGTAACCCTTAAACTTACCCGCTCCGAAGGTGGCGAATATGTGGAAAATCTGGAAATGGCACCGCCCGAAGGCAATTACCGCACCGACTACGTTTCCGACGAGGAGCTGACCGCCAACGCCCGCCGGCTGGCCTACGAGGACAGCATCCGCAACACCTATTGGCAGACGTTCCCGACAAAGGAGAATTTTAAACAGATGATAAAAGCCAACCCCAACCTGACTAATGAACAGGCATGGAAAATTATCCACAAGAGCGAAGGCAATTTTGCGGAGATTATTAAATTCCTTAATAATAATACGGATAGCATTGATATATGGAAGGGCATTGCCCCTATTTATATTGTTTGGAATAAAGACTGTCATCAAGAAGAATACTATAAACCGCTGATATATGAATATCTTAGAACGTACAGCGACAAAGACCTGCGCGACATCACAAGTGATGTACTCGAAGCTCATTTTGCTCCTGGATTATTTGAAGGATATGGAGGGTTTGAAAAGGGTCTTCTTCCCGCCCGCATAAGCAACGAGATGGTGCGGTCTTACCGCGAGGAACTCGGGAAAGTTTTCCGTGGCTATACCGTCGACAGCCTCCGCCGTTGGACGGAGCAGAACATCGCGGTGGACGACACCGGCAACTACTACCGCTGCCCTATCTCGCCCGTGGGTGTTTACAAGCTCCGCCACGCCGACCCGCACAGCCGCGACATTTTTTTCATCGCCGCCTGCCGCGCCGCTGGCATCCCTGCCTATATGGACAACGCCACAGAGCAGCTGTTTGTGTACGACGACAAAAATTATAATTGGCAGATTGTATCCTTCGCCGAAAGACAGGAACCAGCCAAGACTGGCAAGCTGCGCCTTGATTACATGGGCGCTGCCAAAATGCCAGTGCAGTACTGGAGCCATTTCACCATCGCCAAGTTCAAGGACGGCGATTTCACCTCCTTCGACTATGAGAACGACCCGCGTGTGGCCTCGTTCCCTGCCACGCTGGAGCTGGAGGCGGGCTATTATATGCTTTCCACCGGCAACCGCTACAGCGACGGAGCCGCCCTCTCTCGGCTGGAGTTTTTCAACATCCCCGAAGGGAAAACCATCGTCAAAGAGATTGTAATTCGTCCACTGGAGGCACGTCCCGGCGAGAATTACGGCAAAATTTCTTCCGATATCGCCTTTGAAACTTCTGACGGAGATATTAAACTCTTGGATTTGGCAAAGGAAAAACCGCTGGTGCTCTGCTTCATTGATGCCAATCGCGAACCTGCCAAACACACCCTCAAGGAGTTGGGGGCAATGCGCGGCACCTTCGACAAATGTGGCGGCAACATACTTTTGGTGATACCCTGCGACCGGAACACACAGCCTTTCGACAAACAGCGTTGGAACCTGCCGAAAAACACCATCGTTACAGTGGACTGCAATGGCTTACAGAACCAAGTGCTTACAGAATCCAAACAGTATTTCCGCGACAACTATCCGCTGATTTTCATCGTCGACAAGGGCGGAAATCTGGTTTTCAAAAGCGAGGGATACCGCATTGGCACCGCCGAGCTTATCTATAAAACATTGATACAGATTAAATAACAGATACTTAAACTTATAACTAATTATGGAACAATACAATATCCCCGTCCTGCTGCTCACAGGCTATTTGGGAAGCGGCAAAACCACTCTTGTAAACAACATACTCAACAACCGTAAAGGACTGCGTTTTGCAGTGATAGTGAACGATTTGGGCGAAGTGAACATCGACGCCGACCTTATACAGCAAGGCGGTGTGGTGGGGCAAAAGGACGAAAGTCTTGTGGCCCTGCAAAACGGCTGCATCTGCTGCACGCTGAAAATGGACCTTATCGAGCAACTGAGCGAAATCATTGCCCAGCGCAAGTTCGACTACATAGTTATCGAAGCCAGCGGCATCTGCGAGCCCGAACCCATTGCACAGACCATCTGCTCCATGCCCAACATCGAAGAGAAATACACACGACACGGCCTGCCGAGCCTCGACTGCGTGGTAACCGTGGTGGACGCCCTGCGTATGCAGAGCGACTTTAGCGGCAAGGACCTTGTGAAAGGCAAATTTGAGGAAGACGACCTCGAAAACCTTATCATCCAACAAATTGAGTTCTGCAACATAGTGCTGATAAACAAAGCCTCCGAAGTGCCCGAACAGGAGCTGGGACGCATACGTCAGCTGGTGCACACCCTCAACCCCAAGGCACGCATCATAACCTGCGACTACGGCAATGTGGAGTTCGACCAGATACTGCACACGCACATGTTCGATTTCGAAAAAACTGCCACTTCCGCCACTTGGGTGCGTGTGGTGGAGGATATTCACGACGACGATGACGACGACCTGCACATACACCACCACCACCACGATGACGATGACCATGATGATGATGACGACCACGATGGCCACGAACATGATGAACATCATCACCACGAACACGATGACGATGATGACGACGACCATGACCACGGCCACGGCCACGACCATCATCACCACGACGAGGGCGAGGCCGAGGAATATGGCATCAGCACTTTTGTTTATCATTCACGCAAGCCTTTCTACCTGCGCCGTTTCGACGAGCTTGTAAGCCGTCTGCCAAAGAACGTGATACGTGCCAAGGGCGTGTGCTATTTCCGCGAGGAGTACGATACCTGTTACGTTTTCGACCAAGTGGGCAAACAGGTGTCGCTGCGCGATGCCGGACAGTGGTACGCCTCCATGCCGCCCGAAGACCTTCAGCAGTTTATGATAGCCAATCCGCAGATTCTCAACGATTGGGACGACCTTTACGGCGACCGTATGCAGAAACTGGTGTTCATAGGCCAGAAAATGGACCGCGACGAACTTATCCGCCAGCTCGACGACTGCCTCGTGAAAAGCAACTGACGGCTGTTATAGTATTCATATAACCTAACAATAAAGTATTTGTGATGCATCAAAAAAACTTTATCTTTGTTTTATTGGCCATGACGTTTGCCGTGTTCCAATACTCTTGCAGCAGCTCGCCGGCGCCCGAACAGACTGTAGCAGAGAATAATTCCAGCGATTTTGTCTTGGTTACCGACCGTGTGCCCGACGCTATTTTGGAAATACGCTACTACAGCACTTACAATTTTGTCGGGGCCCGTATCGACGGCTATCTGGCACCTGTGGCGCTGCTCACCAAGCGTGCCGCCGACAGTCTGCGCGCCGTAAGCGACGACGTCAAGGCAATGGGCTACCGTTTGAAAATCTACGATGCTTACCGTCCTCAGATGGCTGTGGACCATTTTATGCGCTGGGGCGCCGACCTTGCCGACACTGCTATGAGGCCTTATTTCTATCCCAATGTGGACAAAAGCCGGCTGTTCGAGCTGGGATATATTGCCGAGCAAAGCGGCCACTCACGCGGCTCCACGGTTGACCTCACGCTTTTCGACATGAATACCGAAAAGGAACTCGACATGGGCGGCACTTTCGACTGGTTCGGACACGAGAGCCATCCCGACTGTGGCGGCAACTCCGAAACTATGGAGTATCGCACCAACGACACCATCACCGCCACGCAGTTTGCCAACCGCATGATACTGCGTGCCGCCATGTTGCGCCACGGATTCAAGCCGTACGATTGTGAGTGGTGGCATTTCACCCTCAAGGATGAACCGTATCCCGACACCTATTTCAAATTTCCGGTGGAGATTCTGAAAAAATAGGGCAATTGTTGTAAAATGTGGGTCGGCTTATTTGCTGAACCTCTTTGTGCTGAGAGCCGAAAATCTAGTTTTTTTGAAAAGATAGTAGTCAAACACCACGCTCCCGCGGTATATATCGCTCACTTTGCGATGTTCCATGCGGCGGCGTTTTTTGGTGAGGTTGGGCACCATGCGGTAAAAGGCCAAGTGCGCCTTTACCACAGCCCAGAATTCTTTAGGCTTGCCTTCGGTGAGGAAGCGCAATGCCGCCACGTAGTCGAGCACAATGCGTGTTGGGAACACGTAGGCAAGGCTGTGCCGGCGCAGGTTTTTGTATAGCAGTGCGAAATTGTTGCGAAAATTGAGAAACGTCTTGAACGGCGAACTGGGTGGCAATGTGCCGCCGCCCACGTGGAAAATCTTAGAACTGGGACAGTACATGACTTTGTAGCCGTGGTTTTTGGCACGCCAGCAAAAGTCTATCTCTTCCATATGTGCGAAGAAATTGCCGTCAAAACCGCCAAGTTGGTGGAATATAGGCGCTTTTACGAACATTGCAGCTCCTGAGGCCCAGAACACCTCGCGTATGTCGTCGTATTGGCCGAGGTCTTTCTCCAAAGTGCTGAACATCCGTCCGCGGCAGAAAGGGTATCCGAAACGGTCGATGAAACCGCCGGCGCCGCCCGCATATTCGAAATTATCGCGGTTGATGTGCGAGAGCAGCTTGGGCTGGCAGATGGCTATTTTTTCGTCGTTTTCCATCAGCTCCACCACAGGCTCAATCCAGTTGGGGGTTACCTCCACGTCGGAGTTCAGTATCACGTAGTAGTCGGCGTCAACATGAGCAAGGGCTTTGTTGTAGCCTTCGGCGAAACCGTAGTTTTTGTCGTTCTGTATGAGGTTTATTTGTGGATAGTTGGTGCGCAGAAACGTTGCGGAGTCGTCGGTGGAGGCGTTGTCGGCCACCACAACATGTGCCACGTGGGAGCTGTATTGCATCACCGAGGGAAGGAACTGTTCCAGCATTTTGCGTCCGTTCCAGTTTAGTATAACTATGGATATTTTTTTGTTTGTCATGCTATTGAGGTTGGGCGTTTGTGTTTCCAGCGCCGGTGCGACCAGAGCCAGTATTCGGGTTGGCGGGTTATTGTCTGTTCCAGCATACGCACGTATTTTTCCACAATTTCGCCGCGTTCGGTTTGTTGAGGAGTGTCGGTTATGTGGTGGAAGGTAATTTCGTAGTATCCGCGCCTAACTTTCTGTACGTCGTAGTAAAGTACTGGTATGTTGTATTTTCGGGCAAAATACTCGGCGCCGTATATCACTCCTGTGTCGTGGTTCAGGAATGATGTCCACCAGCATTTGTGTATGTCGTTTGGCGACTGGTCGCACAGCATCATATATGCAGTGGGTACTTTGTGTTTGTGGTAGTATTCGAAAGTTTGGCGCACATGGTCGGCAAAGACCACTTCGGTGCCGTAGCGCGTGCGGTATTTGTTCAGGCATTTGTCCAAAGCTTTGTCCGACAGCTGTTTGCCTACGCCAACGCCGTGGTGCAGCACTTGGTGTTCGAGGGAGGTTATCATATACTCCCAGTTGTTGTAGTGTGCGGACATCAGAATCACGCTTTGCCCGTGTTCGAAGTATTTCACGGTCATTTTGGGGTTGGTGATGTGGTAGCGGGCAAAGAGTTTGTTTGGCTGTAGTCGCAGGTTTAGAACCATTTCCACGGCAATGTCGGCCAGGTGGCGGTAGTATTTTTTTGCCGTTTGCATAATCCATTGGTCGTTCTTTTCGGGGAATGATTCTTTTAAATTGTTGAAAACCACTTTTTTGCGGTAGCCAAAGATGTGGTATAGCAGGAAATAGATGCAGTCCGACAAAGCGTACAGCACCCTTATCGGCAGGTATGCCAAAGGGAGCAACACAAGGTAGAAAAGCAGTTTGCTGAACATTGTGTTAGTAGCCTCGTTCGAATTGCTGTCCGGCTTCGCCCTGAACATATTCTTCGAGCATGTTGCGGCTCAGGCGGCGTTCCCACAGCATGTCCTGCACTTCGCCTCTGGCGTTGGAGTGTAGCAGTTTGAAATCGCCCGACTGGAATTCGTCGAAGAAAACGAACATGCGTTTTGGCTCGTCGGCGGGAAGCATGTCGTAGCGCCACATCTGGTAGGGGAAATAGAAAACCTGTCCCTGTGTTTCGTAGTTGCGTACGCTAACTTTGTGGCGTTCGTCGATAATGTGGTTTGGGGGGCCGTATTGCAGGTACACCCGTCCGCGGTCGGTGGCATAGCCCGGGGTTTTGCCGTATCCGAATTCTTTTTCCACCAGTTGCAGTTTCTGGCGGTAGTTCTCCCATTCGCTCTCGGGGTCGTGGTCGTTGCGTTTTGCCCAAAACATGAACATAAAATATTGCTTTTCTTCGAGCGAATGCTTCGAGCAGTTGGATATGAAGCGGCGCTCCTCGGTGTTGGCTATGGGCCACAGTCCTTTCACGTAGTAGGTGAGTTTTTCGTTGTCGGTTATGTGTGTTGCAAAGTTGCTGTCGGTATATTCTATGGTGCGGTAGGCTTCGGGATTGTAGGCCACGCTGGGGTTGCTGCGCTGGAACGGGAATTTGCGGAACAGCAGCAGTTCGTTGTTTTTGTTCACCACTTCCACCACAAGGTTGTAGTTGCCGGAGGATATGGTGCTGATGTCCATGGTGCTGTATTCCGGCACTATGGCGGCGGCAGTGTGGCGGGTATATTGGTCGGTGCCTGCCACTTTGCGTCCGGTTTCCAAGGTCTCAAGGTATGCGTGGGTGGCAAATATGTCGTTTTTTATTTCGTTTTGTATGTTGTAAATTTCAAAATAGTAGCTCAGGCTTTTCATGCTTTCGGGCACAAAGCTGTTGGTGTATGGCACCATGTCGTATCCGCCGCGTGAGAGCATGTTTTCTGTTTTAGTGGGGGTGGCGTCCGACATCAGTTGTATCGACGAAAGTGATGGCGACGTGGCGGGGTAGGCTATGTACAGGGTGTCGGAGATGGTTTGCGGTTTGGTGGAGGTGTTTTTGTCGTTCACCGTAACTTGGAGCTCGTAAATGCCGTTGCCGAGCGAGAAGCGTTGCAGGTCGAGGAAGTGGAACTGGTCGTTGGAGGGGTTGTCTATGGCAGGGCTGTTGAGGCTGTATTTTTTCGCATAGCGGATGGAGTCGCCTTGGCGGGCAGAAATTTCTATCTCCACCGTGGCCTGATATTTGTTCCCCGATGGCACAAACTCAAGGCTCCATGCATCGAACCAGAGGTATGTCTCCACGTAGGGCATCTCGCCCGGAATGTTGAAAGTGGAATGGGTGAACATTGCCGACACTTGCCGTTGTTGGGCCATGGCCGATACAGACAGCAGCGATACTAACAAAATTATTATTTTTTTCATATAGTTTTGATGTTTTTTCCTTTGAATGCCAGTTTATATCAACGTTCGAAGTGTTGTTTTATTGTGCAGGAGGCATTATTATTCTCGTTCGTATTTCAATGTTGTGCCGTTGTGGATCACCACAAGCCACCGGTCGTTTTTTTTCTTCACAATCAGGGTGTCGGTGAAAGGCGTTACGGCTGTGTCGCAGAAATGTTTGCCCGAGAGCCAGAGGGTGTCGCGTTTGCGGTGCCACGCATTGTATTGCGTTTCGGTTTGGTTCAGCGATGCAGCGATGCCGTTGCCGCCAAGGGTGAATCCGCGGTAAAGGCTGTCGCCCTCAGGCATGCGGCGCCATGTGCCGATGTATTCCGATGTGCCGTCGGAGCAGCTGTAAAAAAACGAGAGCATTATAACGGCAATGATGGTGAGTGGCGCGATTGTTCTTTTCATTTTTTTCAGACTGGTGATTTGTTAGTTGCATTATTAGCTTTGCAAAAGTACGGAAAAAAAACGAAATTTGGAACCACAAGATTCTCACATGGCACTAAAAAGGTTAGTACTGCTTGTTTTAAGTTGTTGATATTTAGTTTTTTTGTAAACGCCATGGTGGGTCATTGGTTTTGGCTCTCTCCTTTTTAAAGCCATATACAACCTTGCCAACAGCAAAGTGTTGTCATCTTTTTTTTGGTAATTGGCAAAGTTTTTTGTATTTTTGCAAATGGGAAAAACAGTATAATTATGAATTACCTTGAAGAACTGAACGTGGCCATAACGGTATGCGACACCGAAGGCAACATATTGGATATGAACGGCAAATCGGCCAAGACTTTCGAAAAGTCGGGCGGCAAGGACCTTGTTGGCGGCAACCTGCTCAATTGCCACCCCGAACCGGCGCGCTCGAAGCTTATCGACATGCTCAACAACCCTCGCACCAACGCCTACACCATCGAAAAAAACGGCGTAAAGAAACTTATCTACCAAACCCCTTGGTACGACAACGGCAAGTTTGGCGGACTGGTGGAGCTGAGCATGGAAATACCGTTCGAAATGCCGCATTATGTGCGCAAACCGCAAAACTGACACCTTTATCAGTGATATGACAGACGACCAGCGTTTCATGCGCCGTTGCTTTGAGCTTGCACGCTTGGGGCAGGGTAGGGTAAGCCCCAACCCCATGGTGGGCTGCGTGGTTGCGGCAAGGGATGGCAGCATCGTTTCGGAGGGCTATCATCAGCAATACGGACACAACCACGCCGAGCGCAACGCCCTGCTGCGAGCCTTGCCCGAGGGCCGCACTTTCGACGGCTGCACGCTGTATGTAAACCTCGAACCCTGCTCGCATTTTGGCAAAACTCCGCCCTGTGCTGACCTTATCGTTGAAAAACATGTCAAACGTGTGGTAATTTCCACTCCCGACCCCAATCCCCTTGTGGCCGGACATGGATTGGAAAAGCTCCGCAATGCCGGCATCGAAGTGGTGCAAAACGTGCTTTTCGATGAGGGCAGGCATCTGAACCGCCGTTTTTTCACCTTTATGGAAAAGCATCGTCCATACGTGATGCTGAAATGGGCTCAAACCGCCGACGGTTTTATGGACATCGACCGCCACGCCAACCCAAACGGCAGCTACTGGATTACCAACAACGCGCTGAAAACCCTTTCGCACAAATGGCGCACACGGGAGGATGCCATTATGGTTGGCACCAACACCGTGGCCAACGACAACCCGCAGCTCACCTCGCGTCTTTGGGCTGGGCACAATCCGCTGCGCATAACCATAGACCGCCATGGTCGTCTGCCACAGCATTGCCACCTGTTCGACCGTTCGGTGCCGACGGTGGTGTTCACCCAAAACCAAAGTCTGCAAAGCGCCCGTAACCTGACTTATGTCGATGCTGATTTTGAAAACCTGCTGCCACAAATTATGGCATACCTCTACCAAAACAAGGTGCAGTCCATTATAGTGGAGGGTGGCAAACAGTTGATAAACAGTTTTTTGGAACAAAACCTTTGGGACGAGGCCCGCATGTTGCAAGGCAGCACAACATTTGGCAAGGGTTTGCAGGCTCCAACCATGGGTTTGCAGCCAAACCAGACCCAAACTTTTGGCGACAACACAATAAAATATTATTTCAATCCATGTTCGAGGACACTTACCGAACCATAAAAGCACCCTCGCAGGGCATCTACAAGGAGAAAGGCAGCAAATTTATGGCCTTTGCTTTCCCCGTAACTACCGAGGCAGAGGTTAAGGCGCATCTGGACACCCTGCGCAAGCAATATTTCGACGCACGGCACCACTGCTACGCCTATATCCTCGGCCACGACAAAGCCGCCTACCGCATCAACGACGACGGTGAACCTTCCAGCACCGCCGGACGCCCAATTTTCGGGCAACTACAGTCGCTCGACCTAACCAACATACTTGTGGTGGTGGTGCGTTATTTCGGCGGCATAAAGCTTGGCGTGCCGGGTTTGATAAACGCCTATCGCACTGCTGCTCGCGACGCCCTCGACAACGCCATTATTCTGCAAAAAAACATCACCGAGGTGTACAACCTGCAGTTTGCCTACGAAAACATGAACAGTGTGATGAAAATACTTAAGGACGAGAATCTTGCGCAGAGCAACCAGAAATTTGATTTGGACTGCTCGCTGGATTTCTCGGTGCGTCAGGCCGAAAGTGTGCGGGTTTGCGATGCTTTTCTAAAACTTAAAGGAGTGAAACTCACGTTGTTGCGCGTGGAGTAGGCTACTGTTGTTCGGCCTCCTCGAGCCTTACCGAAAGCTCTTCCCATTCGGACATTTTTTCTTCCAAAGATTTTTGCAGCTTTTGGTATTTGGTGTAGAAATCCGGCTCCGAAACCATTATCTCAGGTTCTTGTGCCAATCGGTTGTCCATGGATTTTATTTCGGCCTCCAGCGTGCCAATTTCCGTTTCGGCTTTTCCGACGGCGTTTCTTATTTTGCGCAGTTCGCGTTCTCTTTCTTTGGCCTGCTCGTAGCTCAGCTTGTTGGCCGACACCTCTTTTTGAGTTGTCTTAGCTTCCGTTTGGGCAGTTTCCAAGACTTTGAGGCTCTCTATCTTGCGATGTTCAAGAAACTCGTATATGTCGCCGCGGAACTCGTGTATTTGGTGGTCGCGGAACTCGTAAATGGTGTCGGTAAGTCCTTCCAGAAAATCGCGGTCGTGCGAAACCACAACAAGGGTGCCGGTGTATTGCATCAGGGCGTTTTTGAGCACGTCCTTCGAGTCCATGTCCAGATGGTTGGTAGGTTCGTCGAGCACAAGCAGGTTGGTGGGCGTAAGCAGCAGTTTGGCCAATGCCAGACGGGCTTTTTCGCCACCAGAGAGAACTTTCACCTTTTTGTCGATGTCGTCGTCGCCAAACAGAAAACCGCCGAGAATTTTGCGCATTTTGGGACGTATGTCGCCCACCGCCACGCGGTCTATGGTTTCGAATACGGTGGCTTCGCCGTCGAGCAGGGCGGCTTGGTTTTGGGCAAAATATCCTATCGTAACTTGGTGGCCGGGCTTGTATATGCCGCTATAGTTGGTTATTTCGCCAACAATTATCTTGGCAAGGGTGGATTTGCCTTCGCCGTTGCGTCCCACAAAGGCGGTTTTGGTGCCTTTCAGTATGGTAAGATCTATGTTGTTGAGCACGTGGTTGTTGCCGTAGGCTTTGCTCAAGTGTTGCATCTCCACCACAATTTTTCCGGAATGGGGTGCGGGCGGAAACTGGAACCGTATGCTTTCGGTGCTCACATCGTCGATGGTTATGCGGTCCATGTGTTCCAGCTGTTTTATGCGGCTCTGCACCTGCTTGGCTTTTGTGGCTTTGTAGCGGAAACGGTCTATAAAGCTCTGTATCTGCATTATTTCGCGTTGCTGGTTGGTGAGTGCCGCCATCTGCGAGGCACGGCGTTCCTGCATCAGCTCCACGTAACCCGAGTAAGAGGCTTTGTAGTCGTATATACGGCCAGCCGTTATTTCTATTGTGCGGGTGGTGATGTTGTCCAAAAAAGCTCTGTCGTGCGACACCAGCAGAACTGCCCCTTTGTATGTGGCAAGCTGGCTTTCGAGCCACTGTATGGATTCTATGTCGAGGTGGTTTGTGGGTTCGTCGAGGAGAAGGAAATCGGGGTGGCGCAGAAGTATTTTGGCCAATTCCACGCGCATTTGCCATCCGCTGCTGAATTCGGTTATTGCCCTGTCGAAATCGCTGTGGCGGAAGCCGAGTCCCAGCAGTACTTTTTCGGCCAGCTCCCTGCGGTTGTTGCCTCCGAGCATGGCAATACGTTCCATACACTCGTGGTGGCGGTTGAGCAGTTTTTCGTAGTCGGAGCTTTCGTAGTCGGAGCGGTCGGCTATCTGTTGGGTAAGGTGTTGTAGCTCATTTTCCAGTTGGTCGATATGTGCAAAAGCTGTCAAAGCCTCGGTCAGCACGCTCATGGTGCCGTTGGGAATCATCTCTTGAGGCAGGTAGCCTACAGACTGGTCTTTGGCAATGGTGATGGTACCGGTTTCGGGGGGCTGTTGTGCGGCAATGATTTTCATCAGAGTGGATTTGCCGGCGCCGTTTTTGCCCACGAGGCCAATGCGGTCGCGGTCAGCGATGTTGAAGGTAACATTGTTGAAAAGGTCGGTGCCGGTAAATTGCACCGAAACGTTGTTTACAGCTATCATTTTGTGTTGTACATAAAAAGCGAAAGAGCCGCAGAGGCTCTTTCGCATATCTTTTTGTTCAGTTGTTAACTACTCAAGTTCGAACATTACAGGCAGGTTGAACTGTACACGAACGGGTTTGCCGCGCTGTTTGCCGGGTTTCCATTTTGGCATGTTGCGCACTACGCGGATAGCCTCGTCGCCGCAGCCGCCGCCGATGTCGCGGAGAATCTTGGGATTGGCTATGGAGCCGTCTTTTTCGACCACGAAAGTTACAAACACACGTCCCGTTATGTTCTGCTGTTTGGCCAATTCGGGGTAGTTGATACTTTTCTGGAGGTATTTGTATAGTTCGGCTTCGCCACCGGGGTATTCGGGAGCGTCTTCCACAACTATAAAAATTTCTTCCTCTTTTTTTTCTTCCTCTTTGTCTTCAATAACCGGAGCTACATAAGCCTCTTGGGCAGCGTTGGCATTGTCGCTGGCGTCGATAGGCAGAGCTTCGTTTTCGATAACCTTGTCATCTGCAACAATTTCGAAATCGTTGGTTGGTGCAGCGGGTTCGGGAGAGATCGGAAGAGCACACGT
>CALGGY010000069.1 GCA_937915785.1 uncultured Bacteroidales bacterium | reverse complement strand
AATTTATTTATTAACAATCACTTGTCCATTTATCAACAAGCCAATTGCATGGTTACTTGCGGAATTTAGGGTTAAAATCAAAATAATATGAAAAGTAAAATATTTAGCAAAGTTTTGCCGCAAGTTGCGGTAGTTTTGGTGGGAGTGGCTTTGGCTACATCCTGCGAAAAAGAAAAAAATAATTGTAAAATATGTGGAGTGGAAGACCCTCTTACTGGACTAAACTGGTTAAAAGAAAAAGTGGCTGAATTTGAAACTAACAGAGCACAACATTCCAGTATATGTTCTTGTAAATATTCTACAGATAAAGATGGTTTTCTAGTAGTATCTTGTGAAGAATGTCCGGATATGGGCGTTGAGTTGTTTAGTTGCAATGGCTTAAGGGTTGGTTTGTTATTTGGACTAGCAGGAATCGGATACGAGCAATATCAAATAGACACCAATAGCATTAGCTTTTTATATAAAAATTACTAATGAAAAGAATAATCAAGATTATATTTGCTATAATAGCTGTAATAACGACTATTAATTCCTATTCTCAAGAATTGAGGTCTTTGCATCTCCATTCATCAAAAGTTGCAGCAATCAACATCCAAAAAGAGAATGTGAATTTGTCAATTAGGAAATATCTGAATTTATCTGAAAACTATACATTCAAAAAAAAGGAGACGGGACAAAATCTAAAAGTGCAAAAAGATATGTTAGGACACTCCCACGAAAGATATGTTCAATATTATAAGGGAATTAAAATAGAAAATTCAGATATCAGAGTCCATTTTTCTAATAACAAGTGTTATGCTCTGAATGGAGAATATGCTGATTGTTCCCTAATTGACACATCTATTTTTATATCTAAAACGTCAGCCATTAATAGAGCAAAGTTTTTTGTGGATTATTATTATTCTATAGATTCAAAGACTTTAAAATCGTATTACGCTTCTCCTGAAATTGTTATTTGTACAAATCAAATGATAGATGATGACACATTATTGCATATTGCTTATAAAATAGATTTATATTCGACTGGGCAATTGTTCCATGAGTTTATATTTGTTGATGGTAAAACAGGAGAAATCTTGAATCATTTGTCACTGATAATGAACGATAATGGGATTGCTTCAACTCGATACAGTGGAGACAGAACAATTGCTACCAAGTTAAATTCATCATATAATATTTTGCACGATACAACGCGAGGAAATGGAATAAGGACATACAATTTGAACCACAGCACTTCGCTATCGTCAGCGGTCGATTTTACAGATTATGACAATAATTGGACTTCTGCCGAATTTCACAATTCAAACAAAGATGATGGGGCTTTGGATGCTCACTGGGGTGCTATGATGACGTATGATTATTTTAAGCAGGTACATGGCAGAAATAGTTACGATAATAATAATTCAGCCATAACAAATTATGTGCATTATGGTACTGATTATGAAAACGCCTTTTGGTCTCAATCTTTAAATTCGATGTTTTATGGTGATGGCTATAATAATTATGATATTTTCACAAGTCTTGATGTTATCGGCCATGAAATAGCACATGGAGTTTGTCAATATTCTGCAGATCTTTTATATCAAGGAGAGTCAGGAGCTATTAATGAGGCATTGAGTGACATTTGGGCTGCTTGTATAGAAGAATGGGCTACAACAGGCAAACAGACTTGGTTGGTGGGTGAAGACCTTGGCTCCCCAATCAGAAGTATGTCTGATCCAAATTTGTATTCTTGTCCGAACACATATAAAGGCAATTATTGGATACCGACTAATTCAAATTCGGATTTTGGTGGCGTACACCACAATAGCGGTGTTATTAATTACTGGTTTTACCTTTTAACTACAGGTGGAAATGGCACAAATGATAATGGGAACTATTATACTGTAACAGGCATAGGAATAGACCATGCTTCTCAAATTGTCTATCGTGCTGAAACAGCATATATGACATCAAACACGGATTTCTTAAAAGCAAAAGAGTACACAATTGAAGCAGCAAAAGATTTGTACGGTATAAGTAGTGATGAAGTTAAAGCAGTAAGAGACGCATGGTATGCAGTTGGAGTTTACACAGACTTGTATATACGGGATGCCGTGGACGATGACGGCTCAATGCCCAGCACTGTGGCTGAGAATTGGAATAGTCCTGATATATGGATTGAAGATTTGAGTGGTAATAGAGTTGAAAATCCAGCTGGTAATACAGAATACAAAGTTTGTGTCAGAATACGAAATAAGAGCAAGCATGCTTCAAGTGGAAACGAACGTCTGTTTATCAATTGGGCAAAAGCAGGTATTAACGACTATTGGTATGAGAACTGGACGAGTTACAATTTTTTGTCTTGCAACCAGTATAAAGGTGGTACTATTGGGTCTCCAAACGGGATTCTATTACCAGTAATCCCAGCAAATGGCAGTAAAGTATTAAAAGTTTCTTGGTGGACACCGAGAGGGGAGGATTATGAAGATTGCCATTCTTTTACTGAGGATCCATGGCATTTCTGTTTGCTCGCCCGTGTGCACGATGACGATACAATTGCTCATGAAAACGAACAACAAACAGGTGTTTATTGGCTTGTGCGTGACCACAATAACGTGGCACAACGTAATGTCTATTTAAGCAAAAGTGTTAGTTATAAGTCTGTGGTATCTATTAGCAATCCTACATCAAACCACATTACTCGATTTCTACGTTTGATTAAACGCAATAACATTTTTGAAGAAAAAATCACAAACTTTGCAGAAATTTCGCTCAAACTTGATGCGGATTTGATTTCCTCAATAAACTATGATTTGCTTACTGGGGCAAAATTTGTAAACGACAACACGTTGCTGATTACAGACGATGACTTTGTATTGCCACTTCAACTCGCAGCAGGGCAGTATTCTACTTTAAGCACGTCGGTAAATTTCTTTACCAACAAGTATCCCCAAAACGACACAACTCACTTCGATATAGTTGCATTCACCGATGAAGATTTTTACGAAATTGCTAGTGGTCAAGGATTTAATAGTATTTATACTGCGGGTCGTACTTTCCATGCCAATGCCGGCAATGACACATCCGTACTGCTCAACACCACTGCAACACTCCACGCAGCCCAGATAAACGAGGATGCCACCTGCCGTTGGTACGACAAGCAGCGTAATTTCAAATACGAAGGTCTTAATTATACCGTAACACCGTCCGAAACAAACGAGTATATTCTTGAAGTAACCGCAGAAAGCGACGGCTATCGCGATTTGGACACCGTGAAAGTAAACGTGGTGCCAGGTTGCATACGCTCTATAACTCCAAATCCCGTTGGGAGCAATTGGGTTGTTGTAAGCTACGAGTATGCCGCCACGGTAACATCGGCTCAACTGCTTGTTTACAACACTGCTACAGCTACGCTTGTGGGCAACTACGATTTGAGCAACCTCGACAATGCCGGAAGTGTGAATGTTGAAGTTGCCAATTATCCTGCCGGAAGCTACACGGTTGTGCTAATGTGCGACAATGCCGTTTGCCACAGCAAAGTACTTATCAGACAATAACGGAAAAAAAACATATTACAAAATTATACAATAAACAATAAAAAATAACGTTACCACAAAAGAATTCATCAAAAAAGTTACCAAATAAAAAAAATTCAAAAAAACACATACAATGAAAAGATTAGTTTTGGCCGTATTGGCAATGATAACGATAAGTGCAGGCCTCAACGCCCAAACCAAGGTTAAAGAGTCGCAGGTGCCCCGCCAAGTGCTTCTGGCAATGGAAAACACCTACACTACCTACACCGTCAAAGCATGGTTCGAACAGCCCGGACAGTACGTGGCCGACTTCAGCACCGAAGGACAGAACGGCAAAGCCTATTTCACCGACGACGGCGAATGGCAATACAGCGCCTTTGTGGTGGACGTGTCAGAATGCCCCACCATCATGAACACCTATTTTGTGGACAACTACCCTGGGTTCAAAATACGCTCCACAGAATACATCGAAGAGATGAGCGGCGACAACTACTACCGCATGATAATAACCCGCAAGGGCATCGGCTCCGACGACTTTGAGCTGATTTTCGACACCCGCGGAAAACTTACCAAAACCAACGCCCCCGACCCCGAGGTGGTGCGCCGCGACTTTATAGCACGCAACAACCCCGAAGCCGACCTCAAAGAACGTGAAGCCGCCGCCGAGGCTGCCAAGGACGGTCGCACCTCGCGCAAAAAACGCCAGATGGAAATAGACGCCGAAATAGAGACAGTAACTCCTCCCGACGCCGTGAAGAAAAACTTCGAAAAACGCTACCCAGCCACCCGCATAAAAGAAGGTCCCGAATGGGTGATGCGCGACGGTGAATACTATGTGGCCTATTTCACCAACAACCAAAAAGTGAATTTCGACGCAGTGCTGGCCGAAACAGGCACCATGATAATGGTAGGTACCACCCTCGCCCCCGAACGCTACCCCCGTCCAATACAGAAATACCTTGCCGAAAAACTGAAAGGCGAGAAATACGACATCGAAAAAGTGGTGCGCTACGACTACGACTCCAAATACCGCAACGAAGACGGAAAAAAACCCAAACAATACTTCTACGTGGTGATAAGCCAGAAACAAAAAGGCAAAAAGGGCAAAAAATACACCCGCATGACTTTCGACAACGTGGGCAAATTCACCGGCCTGCTGGCTCAACCTCTCGACGAAAAAGACATCCGATAAACTTTTACAAACACCCACAAAAAAGAGATTTGTACCTTCACAACGAGATACAAATCTCTTTTTTTTTGATATGCCTGCCGCAAAATGAACCACGTATGCACACACCTTCTGTCGCAGCAGTTGCTCTGGTCACAGTTCGGCCACCCCACCGGCGTGGTGGAACGGATGAACGCCATGCAGGCACAGTACTACGCCATGATGCGCCTTGCCGTGGCAGTACGCATGAAAAACGGCGCGCACCACAAAGCCGCACAAATGCTCACCGAGGCTTTCGACCAAGGGCAGATAATACGTATGCACACCCCGCGCATGACTTGGCAGCTGATGCCGAAGGACTTGGCGCTGCCAATACTCAAGCTGTGCACCGTACGCACCCTGCGCACCCTGCGAGGATGGACCAACTATTTCGGCTTCGACCCCGACGACGAAACCCAGCAAAACACCAACACCATACTCAACGAATGTCTTTGCGGCGGCAAAAGCCTACCCCTCGGCACTTTGACCGATGCACTGCAAAAAAAGCACACTTGGGCGCCAACAGGCAGCAGGCGCGCTACCTTATACACTACGCCGAAACCGCCAGTCTTGTGTGCAACGGCAACCATTCGGGAAAGGAGATGACCTACGCACTGCTGGCAGAAAAAGTGGGCTGTACCCCCACCCTTTCGTACGACGAAGCCCTGCAACGTCTTGCACATGCCTATTTCCGCAGCCACGCCCCGGCCACGGAGCAGGATTTTGTGTGGTGGTCGGGACTTTCCACTACAGAATGTCGCAAAGCCATGCGGATGATTGCCGACAATCTCACAGCAGTTGTGCAGCCCTCCACCACCATCAAAAACCATACCGACACCTACTTTCTGCACAGCACCACACGCACCAGCACAGCGCTGAAAAACAGCACCATACTCCTGCCGGCCTACGACGAATATTTTATTGGATACAAATCGCGACAAATAGCGCTGCCTCCGGAAAAAGAACATTTGGCACACACAAAAAAACGGCATATTCTACCCCGTAACACTCACCGAATGAATAGTTGCCGGCCGCTGGAACCGCAACGAGCACAGAGATTACATGGTTTGACCCCGACAACTTGCACCGAACACCGTTTTTCCAACACAGAAAGCATTTTGTGATGGCACTCGGAAATCAATCATTGAAAAAAAACATCGAACATTGTAAAAAAAATGCCTTTCAACGTGTCTATACAATAATTTTGACTTTTTTCAGTTTTAAATTGTCTAACACATTCTACAGAGAAACATCTATGAAAAAACAAATTTTGGCCATAGCCGCCATGATATTGATATCGGGAGCCATCTGCGCAGCCACCAAAAAAGGTTATAAGATTACCGTTCAGATAAAAAACGCCACGGACACAGTGCTGTATATGGGATACTACCTTGGCAAATACACACCCGCCATGGACACGGCCTACCCTAACAAAAAAGGGCAGTTTGTTTTTTCCAACGACACCGCCACGCTCAAACCCGGCGTTTATTTCTTCTCCAATCCGCAGGGACGCTACGCCGAGTTCATCGTAAATCTCGACCGCCCCGTTTTCACCCTCTCCACCGACGAGATGAATTGGATTACCAACATGCAGGTGAAAGGCTCGCCCGAAAACCAAGCTTTCTACGAATATCAGAAAATAAACCACCGATACTACAACCTTAGCGACTCCACACTGAAAAACACTCCCGACAAGGAACTTGGCAAAAAACGTGCCCGCGAGCTGCGTGGCGAACTCGACGGCATTCAGGAAGACATGATAAAACAGCACCCCGAATACCTTTTCTGCCGCATGCTGAAAGCCGTGAAACCCATCGACGTGCCGCAAACCGACGAGAAAGGCGACACCCTCTCACGCCAGCAACGTGCCGAATACTACGGCGACCACTATTTCGACAACATGTCGCTCGACTGCAACGCCATGCTGCGCACCCCGCCGGCGGTGTTCTTCGACCGTGTGGAAGGCTTTTTCAACGGATATCTGGGACAAGCATCGCCCGACGTCATTTGCCAATACGCCGACAATGTGATAGAAAAGGCTCGTCCCGCCAAGGATGTGTTCCAATTCCTTGTGAACTACCTTGCCGAGAAATACCTGCAAAGCCACGTTATGACCCACGACGCCGTGTACGTGCACATGATAGAGAAATACTACGCCACCGGCGAAGCTTTCTGGGCATCGCCATCGGATATAGACTCAGAGGTGGAACGCGCCACAAGGTGGAAACGCCTGCTGGTTGGCGAAACGGCTCCCGATTTCGGCGTACTGTACAAAGAACATTGGCACCACCTGAGCGACATAAAAAACAAATACACACTGCTCATTTTCTGGTCGCCTTCGTGCGGACACTGCGCCACCATGATACCCGCACTGCACGATTTTTACCAGAAACACGCAAAAAAATACGACATCGGTACCTTTGCCATAAACACCGACATACACGAGGAGGACAAATGGCAGGAGTTTATCAAGGACAAAAACCTATACGACTGGAACAACTACAACGGCGGCGTGGCCAATGTGGACTGGAAAGACCTTTACGACGTCATCTCCACCCCCGTAATCTATCTGCTCGACAAAAACCACAAAATACTGGCCAAGAAAGTGGACGCCAAGATTTTGTCGGAGATATTCAAAATTCTGGAGCCCGACTTCGAAGAATAGTGTGCTGAAAATCAGCAATTGCCGCAGATTTTGGGTAAACCACACCACATCATCCCATGCTCGGAGAAAAAGAACAGCGATTTTTTTTAGTTTATCATCTTTTTTTGCTAAAAATTTTGCTATATTATAAAATGTGATTATATTTGCAATAACAACAGCATGTACAATATCGCATCGATTTCTATAATTAGTTAATAATAAATATCTTATGAGGATTTTACACACAAGCGACTGGCATTTGGGCCAAAATTTCAACAACTATGACCGCACCGACGAGCACAAGGCATTTCTGGAAAAGCTCCACCAGATTGCCTACGAGAAAAGCCTCGACGTAATAGTGGTGAGCGGCGACATTTTCGACACCCCTACCCCTTCTGTAGCGGCACAGGAGCTGTACAACACCCAAATGATACGCCTTTCGCAACTGGGCATTCCAATAGTGGTAACCGCCGGCAACCACGACAGTGCCTCGCGCCTTGAGGTAAACAGCCCGCTTTGGCAAAAATTCAACCTCACGGTGGTGGGAAAAATACACTTCAACGACGACGGCACACTATGTCCCGACAAGCATATTGTTGAAATTGCCGGCAAGGGCTTTGTTGTGGCTCTGCCTTACATTTACAAAAACTTCTACCCCGAAATTTCCGGCCGCCCCGACGCCACCGCGGAAGAAAGGATGGAACATTTCCACAACCTTTTGCTGCAACGCGTGGCCGAGCGCAACACAAACAACTTGCCCGTAGTTATGATGGCTCACCTTGCCGTTACCGAAAACATCGCAAAAACGGAGTACAGCGAGCGTTCCGCCAATATGGAATTCTGCAGCACTCAAAGCATGGGGCAGGGATGGGACTACCTGGCATTGGGACACATACACCGCCCCTCCAACATGCAGAACAAACGTTTGCGCTATTGCGGAAGTCCCATTCCCCTAAGTTTCGACGAAACCTCGCCACGCAGTGTCTCCATTGTGGATATATCGCAACATGGAGCAGAACCCCAAATCGAAACGATGGAAATTCCTGCCATGCGCCGAATGCTAACCATCCCCGCCGAACCAAAACCTCTGTCCGACGCCATTGCCGAGATGAAACTACTCAATCCCGACGAGGACTGCTACGTACGACTGAACCTGCTAATTGCCGACACCGTTGAGGGCAGTGCCTCGGCAAGAGCCTCCGAAGCCTTGGCCGGAAAACGAGCGCGCTACTGCGGAACTACGGTGTCGCGAATTGACACCGAAAACACTGACGACGCCCAACCACAGACACAAATCAGCGTTGCAAACATCAACGACGACCCAATGGCCATAGCAAAAGCCTACTACAAACAAAAATACAATGTGGAAATGGGTGATGAGCTTACGCAATTGCTCCAATCTGCAATAGACCAAACCATCAACCAAAACAGAGAATAACATCATGAAATTCAAGAAAATAACAATAAAAAACATAGCCTCTATCGAAAATGCCGAAATCGATTTTACCAAGGGTTCCATCGGCAAACAGCCTATTTTTCTGATATATGGCACAACAGGCAGCGGCAAAACCACAATCCTTGATGCCATTTGTCTGGCACTTTACAACAAAGCCCCTCGTCTGACAAACAGCCATACGGAGGAGTACAGCGATTCCGAAGTGAGTGGTTCCACTAATACCAACAGCCCTATCGTGCTGGTGCGGCGCGGCACCACTTCGGCAAAGGTAGTGTTCGAATTTGAAGGCAACGACAGAAAAACATACGTGGCAACATGGGAGGTGGAAACCAACTCAAGGGGCGAAAATAAAGGCAAGCTGAAACCCACTCCAAAACGCACGCTGCAATGCGGCAACGAAGAGCCTCTAAACAAGGTCGGCGAAATAGATGCCCGCGTGAAAGACCCTTGTTGCGTGGGACTCGACTTCAATCAGTTCTGCCGCACAACAATGCTTGCCCAGGGCGAATTCACCAAATTCCTGAAAAGCGAAGAGAAGGACAAGGCAGCCATTCTTGAAAAACTGACAGGTACAGAAATCTATACAAAAATAGGCACAAAAATTGCCGAAATAAACAGCAAAAAAAACGCCGAGCTCAAAGCTGTTGAAACCCAACTGAATAACATCACACTCTTGACCGACGACGAAATACAGCAGAAGAACGAGAAAATTTCAAACCTCGAAACTACAATAACCGCTTTGGACAAACAAATTGCCGAAACCAACGCCAAACTGTTGTGGCTGCAAAAGGAAAAAGAACTGCAAAACGCCCTGTCGGCCAACCGGCAAAAGCTGCAACAACTCGAAACAATCCTTAATTCCGACGAGCACAAGCAGAAAAAACAAGCTGCAGAACTCTGGAAACAAACTGATGAAGTCCGCCGCAATGCCAAGGAGCTGAACGACGAAAAACAAAAGCAGGTTGGCTTGAGCGAAAGTGAGGAAAATCTGAAAGAAAACTTCGCATCACTTACAGGCAGCCGACTGGGACTCGTTAAAAATCTGGAAATTCTGGACCAACGCATTGCCCAACTAACCAATATGTTGAACAGTTACTCCGATAGCGACCGCACAATGTTCGACAACGCCCAAACTATTTTGGCAAAACTCTCTCAACTGCAAGCTCTTGACAAGGATATTGCCTCCAACAATACGAACCTCCAAAACGAAAAAAACAACCTCGAAAGCCTTGAAAAAGAGAGCGCAAAAGCCTCGAATAATGCTACCGAGGCACAAAACAAAGTGAATGACAAAGCCAAAGAGCTCAACGTCGCACAACAGCAATTGGCCAACGCCCATATCGACCAACTGCAAACAACACACAACGGTTTGGTGGAATATCTTTCAATCTTGGACGCACTGATTACCAATGCAAAAGCCATCGAAGAAATAACAGGCAACCAACAAAACGCAAATACCGAGTTGGACAAACTCCGCAAGCAACTACCCAAAAAACAAAAAGAACAACAACAGGCCAACACCGCTTTCGAAAATGCCGACAAATTGTACAAGCAGCAAATCGAAAGCATACAGGATTACGTAGTGCGCCTGCGCAGCACCCTGAACGAGGGCGACACATGCCCCGTGTGCGGACAAACAATAGAAAAACTGACCTCAAACGATGAAGTTCAAAAAATAGTCAATTTCCTGAAACAACAGAAAGAGAGTGCCGAACAACAAAAAAACGAGCTTCAGCGACAACTCGACACCCTAAACAAAGATATTTCCAAAAAACAAACAGCCCTGCAGACCTTGCAAACCGATCTCAACGTAAAAACCGAAGACCAAAACCTCAAACTCGACAAAGCACAACAACTTTGCTCCCAGCTCAAGCTAACTTGGACCGACGACCTGCAAAACCAACATGAACTTGCCACCGCACAAAAACAAAATTGCGAAACCGACCTCCAAGCCGCCAACCGACTGCAACAACAAGCAAACGAACTGCAAAAAGAGCAAAACATTTTGAACGAAGAACTTAAAAAATTGCTTGTGGAAAAAACTAAAGCCTATGGCAATGTGGAAAAATGCAAACAAAAGATTTCGGACTTAAAAAATACCATGTCCGAATTGCAAGACAAGCAGGCAACACTGAACTCCGAACTGAACAATTTGATTGCTATCGCAGACTGGAACAGCAATTTGGAACAAACCAAAAACACTCTGCAAAAGCAATCAAAGTATTATTCCGAAAATAAGAAAAAACTTGACGAAAATAAACAGACGAAAGATAGTTTATCACCACAACTAACGGCTATCAACGACTGCTATGAGCAAGTGAAACAGCTGTTCCCCACCTGGCAGGAAAGTTCCGAGCCTCAAGCCACCACTTCCACCGACCAAGCCAGATGGAACAAACTTTTCGCCGAATGCCGCACTCTGATTCAGCAACAAAAGGAAAACAAAGACAAGGTCGATGAACTCAAAAAAGCCGTCAACACATTTTACCAAAGCAACCCTACTATCACTCGCGAAATGCTGGAAAAGCTTGCCGGGAACTACACACAACCTGCCATAGACACCATTGAACAAGAGCTGACACAAAAAAACAACGAACATAGTGCCTGCAATGCCCTTGTTGAGCAGAAACAGCAAGAAATAACGCAACACACCGCCAACAAACCTGCCATGGCCGATACCGACACCGAGGAAACCCTAACCCAACAAAACCAACAGCTCGCCGAACAAAACAACACAGCCAACCAAAACATAGGTCAGCTGAAGACACAATTGGAAAACAACAAAAAAGCAGCCAACAACCTGAAACAACAAATATCGGATCGAGACAAACTGCGTGCCGAATGCGATTTGTGGGATAGGCTCAACAGGGAATTCGGCACCAGTGATGCCAAATTCCAACGCGTTGCCCAAAGTTTCCTCTTGGACCAAATACTGCAAACTGCCAACCACTACCTTAAACAGTTCAACCCTAGGTATTTGCTTGCCACTCAAGGCGGCTCGCTCGTTATTATTGTAAAAGACCTTTACGAAGGCGGACAAATACGTCCCGTTACTTCGCTCTCGGGCGGCGAAAGTTTTATGATTTCGCTCTCACTGGCACTGGGGCTGTCGTCGTTCAACACCACCAACAACGCCCCCAACACCCTGTTTATAGACGAAGGATTCGGCACCCTCGACAGCAACTACGTTTCAAACGTTATGGACACCCTTGAGCGCCTCAATCAGATTGGCGGACGCAAAGTGGGCATCATCAGCCATGTGGAGCAGCTGCGCGAACGCATTGCCGCTAAAATACATGTAGAACGGAAAAACAACACGGCAAGTACCGTAACAATAGAATAGCCGCACACCAAAAGCCTTCAGAATTTGGCACGCCTTACGGTGAACCACACCGACAGCAACGACAACGCTATTACCAGTACGAATACCGTTACAAAATCCATAAAACGCATGGCCACCGGAAAAGCGTCGACTATAAAATTGCCGTCGCCCATCTTCACAATGCCGAACTGCTGTTGCAAGAAGCACACCACAAAGCCCACGGCAAGGCCTATCACTACACCCACCACCGAAATCATGACGCCCTCGGCAAAAAAAATACGGCGCAAGGTGCGCTTTTCGGCGCCAAGACAGAGCATCAGCCGGTTGTCGTCGCGCTTGTCTATTATCAGCAGCGACAGCGACGCTATCAGGTTGAACGACGCTATCAGTATTATTATAGATAGTATGAGGAAAATGCCCAGCCGCTCGGTGGAGTAAATCTTGTAATACAGCGGCTGCTGCTCAAAACGGTCCTTCACACGGTATTTGTCGCCAACAAGGGACTGCACCTGCTGTTTCACCTTACCTGCCGAGTACGACGAATCCACCCTCAGGGCAAGAAACGAGACCTCGTCGGGGGCGTAGTCCAGCAAGGAACGCACAAAACCTATGTCGGCCACGGCGTATTTGGAGTCGATGTCGTTTTGCACCGAAAAAAAGTCGAGCACCATGGCGTAGCGGGTGTTGAAAGCGTCATTCACCGTCAGGCCAATGCCCGCTTTGCGTTTGGGTATGTGCACCACCAGCGGCGTGTTTTGGTCCAAATAGTTGATGCCCAAGGCAAAATACAGGTTGCCGCCAAGCAGTATTCCGTAGTTGCCGTTGTCGTCGCCAAGGTCGTAATTCAGGCGCTCCGACAGGTTGTTTATCAATCCGCTATGCGTAAGGTAGTCCTTGCCAACGCCGCGCAGCATCAGTATCTGCTCGTTTTGTTTGTATAAAACCCATGCGTTCTCCTCCACTATGGGAGTAACCGATGCCACCCCGGGCGTTTGCTCAAGCCGCTGCATGGGAAAACCGGTGCCGGTGCCGAAACTCTTGCCCTCGCGTGCCTCTATCATCAGCTCGGGGTCGAAAACGTTGAACAGCGACTGTGTAAGCTCGCCAATACCGTTGTAAACCGAAAGCACCACTATCAGCGCCATGGAGCCTACGGCAATGCCTATCAGCGAAATCCATGAAATCACGTTGATTATTGTCTTGCGTTTGCGCGCAAACAGATACCTTCGGGCTACAAAGAAAGGCAGGTTCATTGTTTAAGCAGGTTTTCGATATTCTGCATCTGGTCGAGGGAGTCGTCGAGGAAAAAGGTCAGTTGCGGTATTATGCGCACCTGTTTGCCAATGCGCAGTCCAAGGCGTCGGCGCAGGTCGGAGGTGTTTTCCTGTATGGCGGCCATCACGTCGTCTTTTTTGGCACCGCCGATGGGAAAAATGCTCACCCATGCTTTGGCCACCGAAAGGTCGGGACTGATGCGCACCTCGGTAACGGTAATCATCGAGCTGCCGAAGATGTTGCGGGTCTCCTGCTGGAAAATATTGCCAAGCTCGTGTTGCAACAGGCGTGATATCTTTTGTTGTCGAGTTTTTTCCATATTGTGGTTTTTTGTGTCAAAAAAAGCAGGTCGTTGCTATCAACGGCCTGCCCTATTTGTTTGTTTAAACTAACAAAATCAATAAAAAACAATTCTATTGTCAACAATCTTCACACGGTCTTTGAGTACTTGGAAAATGTTACGCAGTTTCTGGGTGCTTTCCATCTCCATTTGCTGTGCCAGAACGGCAGCGTCGGCTTTCTCGGCACGGGCACTAACGTTGTCCACGTTAACCACAAACACTCCGTACGAGCCTTTGATGGGTTTCAGCAGACCGTTTTTTTTGGCTGCCGAGGTTCTGCCTATGGCTTCCATTTCGGGGCCGTACATGCCAAAGGAGTAGCCATTGAAATTAACGCCGTTCACGCTGTCAACTGTAGCGTTGAGCTGTGCGGCAATGCTGGTAATGTCCTTGTTGGAGGCCATCACTTTTTCAGCTTTTTCGACAAGCTTGGCTATTTTTTTGTCGTTGCGCACCTGCGGTTCCATGTACTGACGCACCTGTTCGAAAGTGGCGATGCCTTTTTTGCGTATGGTTTTCAGCGATGCCACTATGTAGTTGTTGTCCGATTCGTAAATGGTTTCCGAAACGTCGCCTTCTTTACGGTCTTCGTTGAAAGCCCAGCGCACTATCTCACGTGCTTCCGAAATGCCCTGCAGCGATTTTACGTTCGACGGGGTAAAATCGGCGTTCTGCACCATGTAGTTCTCATTTTTTGCAAGGTCGATGAATTTATGGTGGTCTGTGCACGACGACAGGAATTTGTTTGCTTTTTCGTAGGCTGCCTCGTAGGTGCCTTTGCTGGCTTCTATCTTACGTGTGATAAGTGCCACACGGTATTTTTTGTTGGGGGTGGTTTTGCCAGTTACTTTCACAATCATATAGCCCACTTTGTCGGGACGTTCGTAGCTGAACACTCCGTCAACGGGGGTTTCAAGTATTTTGTCGTTGAGCGAACTCATCATGGCGCCGTCGGCAACCCAGTCTATGTCACCTTTTGTCTCGCTTTTTTGCGGGTCGTCGGAGAATTGTTCAACGGCATCTTCGAAAGGCATGCCTCCCTTCACAAGGATTTCCACGCTGTCGGCAAGGGCTTTGGCTTCGCTCTCGCTACGGTTTATCTCGCCACCGGCATTTTTGTTCAGTATGTAGATAATCGATGCTCTGAGGCTGTCGGGGCGCACGTCGGTTTTCAGCACTTTGGCCATAACCCATGTCTGGTTGATGAGAACAGGTTCGATAAATCCTCCAACCGCAGTGCGTTCCACAAGGCTGTCGAGACCCACGTATTTGCCTGAAAACGACGAGGCTTTCACGTAGGTAGAGTCGTACCAGTCGCCGTCGGACACTTGGATAACAAAACTGCCAATGAAGGCGTCTTCAACGGTTTGGAACTCAGTCCACACTTTCCCCACGTTGTCGGCTATGTCGGCTATGTCGCGCTGGGTGGGTATCACCGGGAACTGTACGTAGTCAATGTCGCGGGCATCGTCCTGTTTGAACATGTTTTTGTGTTCGTCGTAATATTTTTTGAGGTCGGCGTCGGTAACCTGCACTTCTTCGTCTTTCACCGTTTGTGCGCTCAGCAACGCGACACGCGCGTCAACATCGTTGCCGGCAAATTCGGCCATCTGTGCTGCCATGGCTTTGGGGAAGTAGAAACTGCGGCTGAGCAGGGTGTTGTATTTCTCCACTATGCGCGAGCGGCGTACATAATCCTCGATATCGAGCCATTGCAGTTTATCCTCTTCTTTCATCTGGTCCAAATTACGTATGGTCTGTGCCACTGCCTGGGTGCTGTAGATACCAGTATTGGGGTCGGTGAAAATCTGGCGGAGATAGGGGTGTATGAATTCGCCAACAAACATGTCGTTCATCTCGGCTTCCGACAATGTTTTGATGCCGAGTTTTTCGTACTGTTTACCGAAAATTTTCTCTTCGAGCATTTCGTTCCACACCTGTTCTCGCAGCTGGAACAATTCGTCGTTGCTGAGCTGATCCACACCACTCTGCCTTTTGTAGCGGTCTTCCATCTGTTTCACTTTGTTCTCAAAAGTGGTGTTCATAACGGTTTCGCCGTCGATTTTTGCCAAATCGGGTATGTTCGACTGGCGTTTGAAAACGTCGCCAATAATGAAAGCGACGATAGCTATACCCACTACGGCCACAGCTATTCCAGAGTGTTTTCTGATTGTACCAATTATTGCCATTTTATATAGTTTTTTTTCGTTTTAAAACAAGCTGCAAATTTACGACTTTTTTCCCGATTTTTGGCTTTTTTTTTCGTGTTTTTTTGCAAAACAGCCTTATTTGCATAACTATCAGCTTGTTGCCAACCGTTTATGGCACACATTGCCATATAGCCGATATGCAGCTTATAAAGTTTGGTTTCGTGTGGAAACGTTATCAAACAGGTTTTTGCAATTTCTCAACAGCGAAAAAAAACTGGCCGGGGAGTCGTTACAGTGTTTCACCGTTTTCCGTCTCGTCGAAAGAGTTTTTCTCCCAATACTGCACCTCACTTTTCATCTGCATATATCGCAGTTTGCGCACACAGAACCGCCACATCCACACATCGAAAGCAAAAAACCCCACCATCAGGGCCACACCTACCACAGGCACATCGTTCAACAGCTCCGAGTACATAAATATCAGCGCGTCGAAAGTGCCGTGCAGCGCCAATGGTACAAACAATGCCTTGCGCAGATTTTGCCCACGTTTGGCGGGCTCGAATTTGGCCATGGAAAAAAAGTATCCCATAGTTACCCCGAAAAGGAAATGTGCCGGCACCGAAAGCACGGCCCTGACAATTCCGGTGTGTATCATTTCGGAATATGTGGTGCCGCCAAAAACATACAATATATTTTCGACACAGGCAAAGCCCAACGACACACTGGCGGCATACACAATGCCGTCGAAATACTCGGTGAAATGGCGGCTGCGCCACACTGCCCATGCCAAAAACAGCAGTTTGAAAAGCTCCTCGCTGAATCCCGCCACCACAAATCCTGTGTACAAACTATAACCCAACAATCCGCCTCCATTGCCGAGCAATGCAGCATATACCGTTTGCAGCACACCTTCCAGCAACGACGCAGGTATTGTGGTGAGACATCCGAAAAAAAACGCTTTCAACAACATGCCGAAAGGTTCTTTTTCAAATTTGTCCTTGCGGTATATGTAAACCACAAGCAGTATCGCCGGCAAAACTGCAAGCAGCAAAACAATCCAGTCAAACATTTTTTACACTATTTAGAACTATTTTGCAAAAATACATTTTTTTTGGCATTTTTTTTCAAATACACCGCAAGCCCCATCATCAGCCACGCGCAAACGCCTATTTATAAACAGCTTAGCCCTATTGCCAGAAACAAAAAAAACATTTCAAACAACAAAAAAACTACAATGTGGAAAACTATTAAAATTTTTTATTTGTACGTTTTGAATAAAAAATGTATATTTGCGGAAATAAAGTTGCCACGCGCAACATTGTTAATACTTAATAATTAGATACAAACAATGAAAATATTAGTTTTAAACTGCGGAAGCTCATCTATCAAATATCAGCTGATAGATATGGCAAACAACGCTGCCGTAATGGCAAAAGGATTATTGGAACGCATCGGCCTCGAGATGGGCGAATTCACCCATAAATACCATGGCGAGAAGCACTACGAACAGCTGCCCATACCCGACCATACAGCCGGCATCAAAATCGTGCTCAACGCCCTCACCGACCCCAAGATTGGCGTTATAAAAGACCTTAACGAGATTGGCGCCGTTGGCAACCGCGTGGCTCACGGCGGCGAGCTTTTCAAAGGCAGCTGCCTCGTTACCGACGAGGTGATAGAAAAAATAAAATCGCTCACCGACCTGGCACCGCTGCACACCCCCGGCAACCTTGCGGGTATCTTCGCCATGCAGAAAGTGCTGCCCAACGTGAAACAGGCCGTTGTTTTCGACACCGCTTTCCACAGCACACTGCCCCCAAAATCGTACCTCTATGGCCTGCCCTACGAGTACTACGAAAAATACGGCATACGCCGCTATGGTTTCCACGGCACCAGCCACAAATACGTGGCCGAAAAAGCCGCCAAAATGGTTGGCAAGGACTGGAAAGACCTCAAGATAGTGAGCTGCCACCTCGGAAGCGGCGCCTCCATCTGTGCCATCGACCACGGCAAATCCGTCGACACATCCATGGGCATGACTCCGCTCGAAGGTCTCATCATGGGCTCCCGCCCGGGCGACGTGGACCCCGGCGCACTGCAGTTCCTCTTTGAAAAGGAAATGGCAGCAGGCAAAACTTGGAAGGACATCGTTACCATGCTGAACAAAAAATGCGGACTCGTGGGCATCAGCGGCGGCAAACAGGACATGCGCGACATTCGTGCCGGACGCGACGCCGGCGACGAACGCTGCACCTACGCTTTCGACATGTTTGCTCAGAAAGTGAAAAAATACATCGGTGCCTACATCGCCGAAATGGGCGGATGCGACATTGTGCTTTTCACTGGCGGCATTGGCGAAAACGCTTGGTTTATGCGCCACCCCATTCTCGAAAACATGGAGTGCCTCGGCATCAAAGTGGACATGGAACTCAACGACAAAACCGCAGGCGAAGACGGTATCGTCTCCACACCCGACTCTCCGGTTACCGCCATCGTGGTTACCACCGATGAGGAGTACGTTATTGCCAGCGACACCTACAACCTTGTGAAATAACACTTTTATTATCAAACAGTATCTACAGCGGAAATATTAGCAACAATGTTTCCGCTGTTTTTTCATTACACATTAAATTATGACCGAACACCGTTTTCTTGCCTTCGACTGCGGGGCCACCAGCTGCCGCGCCGTACTCGCAACATTCGGCAACAACAAATTCCGGATGGAGGAGGTTTGCCGTTTTCCGAACACTACTGTGGAAAAAGATGGGAAATTTTTCTGGGACGTGAACTCCATTTACAGCCATTTTCTGCAATGCCTCTCCGACCTCGGCGCAAAACGGCTGAAAATCACCTCAATAGGCATTGACACATGGGGTGTGGATTTCGGGCACATCGCCGCCGACGGCACACTGCTCGGCCTGCCGCGCGCCTACCGCGACCCCTACACCGACGGCATTCCCGAACAGGTGTTCCAAACCATTCCGCGCAACGAGCTCTACGCCGCCACCGGAATACAAACCATGAATTTCAACACCATTTTCCAGCTCTACGCACAGCGGCAGGAGCACTCGCCGCAGCTCGCCCAAGCCCGCCACCTGCTGTTTATGCCCGACCTGCTGTCGTACATGCTCACCGGACAGATGGTTTGCGAATACACCGTGGCCTCAACCTCGGGCATGATGGACCAGCGCACACGCACCATTGACACGGCCCTGCTCTCGCGGATAGGCATCGACGGAACATTGTTTCCACACGTGGTACAGCCAGGCACCGTGGTTGGCACACTGCGCGGCGACATAGCCTCCAGCACTGGTCTTGGCTCTATACCAGTGATAGCCGTGGCCGGACACGACACTGCATCGGCCATTGCCGCCGTGCCCGCCACCAGTCCTAATTTCGCATATCTGAGCTCCGGCACGTGGAGCCTGATGGGGATAGAAACCTCGCAGCCCATAATCAACGCCGAATCGCAACGCTGCAATTTCACCAACGAAGGCGGCATCGAAGGCACCACACGGTTTCTGAAAAACATCACAGGAATGTGGCTTGTGGAGCAATGCCGGAAAACATGGGCACGGCAGGGACACACCTACACCTACCCCCAGATGGTGGCCATGGCCGAACAATCGGCAGACTATGCCGGCACCATAAACCCCGACAACCCGCGGTTTGCCAACCCCGCCGACATGGATACCGAAATACGTGCCGACCTGACGGAAAACAACTTCCCCGCCCCCACCACCCACGGCGACATGCTTAGCTGCATATACCACAGCCTGGCACAGCGCTACGCACAGGTGCTGCTGATGCTCCGACAGTTTGCACCCTTCGACATACAGCGGCTGCATGTGATAGGCGGCGGCTCCGCCAACACCCTGCTCAACCGCTGGACCGCCCAAGCCACAGGCCTGCCCGTGGTGCCCGGCCCCACCGAAGCCACCGCCATAGGCAACATCATGGTGCAGGCCAAAGCCGCCGGACTGGTGGCCGACCGCTGGCAGATGAGAAAAATCATAATGGACTCGGCACTTTGACACCTCGCACTGTTCCCCCCTTCCAAGGGAGGGTCAGGGGAATTTCAAGTTGCCGCGAGAAAAAAATTTTTTGTTAAAAAAACAACTTTTTCACACATTATCGGAAAAAAATCGTAACTTTGCAGGCTGAAACAAAAAGTAATAATCACCAAAACACAAAACCATGAAAAAAACATTATTAGTTTTACTGGCGCTGTGTGTGGCCGGAATATTCTCCGCCAAAGCGCAAAGTTCGAGCGACTCATCGTACGCCCGCGACCTTAGTTACACCTTTTTCAACATGAGCAGCCTGCCAAACTCCGTCACCGGCGACCTTTCCACAGGCAGCAAGATACTGAAGGATGTCCGCATTGGAAAAAGGGCAATAGGCTATGCCATTACGGTAACCCAAAACACCGCTCTCGACATACAGCTGCTCTCCGGCGGTAGCAGCGGATGGGACTCATACCTATACCTGCTCGACGCCAACTTCAGCGAGGTAACTTCCAACGACGACTGGAACGGATCCTCACACGGCAGCCGCATCACTACTCAGGTGAATGCCGGACAGTACTACGTACTTGTTTCGGAATACTCCCGCAACACAACCTCTTGCCCATACACGCTGACGATAGACCAAATCACCATAACCCCCATCAACCAACTCACCTACACACCTATAACCCTCCCCGACACATTGCTGGACACCTTCCATACATCGTACCCTAACGTGCTGGGCAATGGCAATAATGATTTCTACAAAGCCAAAGGTTATTCTTTCCAAGGCACACAAGGCAATATCTTGTTTGTATATGACGGCTATTACAATGCCAAGTACATTCTTATGGACAACAACAGGAATATAATAGCCCAAAATAATTATTTATTTTATGCCCTGCCCAATACAGGTACATACTACCTTGCAATATTGGATAAGGAGAATTATCATTGCGATACATATATAAAGGAGATAAACACACAAAACATACCCACGGTATATGTGGACGGAGTGAACGGCAGCGACAGCCGCAACGGCCTCACTCCGCAAACGGCAGTGTTCACCCTCGACACCGCCATAGCACGCACAGGCGGCATAGGCAAATACTACATCACCGACGACTACACTTTCCGCAACCAACTCCCTTTGACGATAAACTACGCCGAGATATACCCCTACCAAAAGGACATAAAACTGAAAATAGCCTCAACTGACGGCTATGATATCATCGGCGCTTGGCCGGGCCACCTTGTTTTTGGCGAGCAGGGCAGTAGCTACTATTTTATTCTGGACAGCAACAACAACCAAAACTACAACAATTTCCTTAATGCCGATGCTTCGGGTAGCTACCTTGAGGTGAACAATCTGAAAGTGCGCAACACACACTTCCCCTCCACCGCATTTTGGGGCGACCAGATAATACTGCGCAACTGCGAGTTTACCAACGACACCAGCGAAGATGCCTTTATTGCTTTGGAAACAGATTACGGCAACTCCGTTAAATTTATAAACTGCAACATTTCGCAGAATATTATCTTTCAGCTCTTCTATTTCGACTACGACTCCGCTAAAGTAACCTTCGAAAACACCACAGTTTCGGGCAACACCTTTAGCTGGGTTAATCTTATATGGAGTGGCGCCATTGCCAACCTTACCAGCGGTACATGGAGCAACAACAGATTGTCCACCGACTACAGCTATAACAACAACCCCAACATATCCGCCCAAACTTCCGCAGGCATTTGGTTCAACAACTCCACAGTTAATATAGGCGCCGGTTTCAGCATGGATGCCAACAACTACATCTGCTTGGATTCCACGTCCATCATCAATGTAAACCAAAACCTCACAGCCTCACAAGTGGCAACCGTATATCCAATGAAATGGGATGAATCTGCCGGAAAATATGTAGCCAACTACTACGAAGGCCGCCAGCTGCTCAGCGGTTCGGCCGTGGCCGCCAACTACCGCAAGTTCGGCGTGGCGCAGGCCGACAACAGCTCGATGTGGTACCTCCACAGCGATGGCAAGATATACACCACCGAAGAACCTGTTGGCATCAACACCGCCACCAAAGGCACCATCAGCCTCTACCCCAACCCCGCCACCAACGTGCTTAACATAACCCTTGAGGGCACCGACGCCACCCAAGTAACCATCATCGACGTTTACGGCAAAACCGTTGTCACCGCCAACGTTGCCGATGGGCAGAACACCATAGACGTAACCGAGCTTGCCAACGGAATGTATTTTGTACAGCTCCGCAACGCCGGCAGCATCGTGGCAACACAGAAGATAGTTAAGAATTAAGAGTTAAGAATTAGTAGTTAGTTAGTAATTAATATTTGAAAGTTAATTGAGACGCGGCTACGCCGCGTCTCTTTTTTTTGCGTGTCCAGTTCCCCATTCCAAAGGCGGGTGAAGAAAGGTCCAGAGGACCTTTTGATAGCACGAAGTGCGGAGAATAGAAATGGAGGATTCATTCCTGCGCTTTCTGCGAGACAAAACTCCCCGCATCTCCTGCTCATTTTTCATTTCTCCGGAAGATAATTCCGGGTGCAAATCAAAACTTTTTCGTATATTTGTAGATAGCATATTGCCTCGGCAATTAACACATCATTCTAACAATCAAATATTTAACACAACACCGACAGATATGAACTACGATGTAATAGTAATTGGTAGCGGTCCCGGAGGATATGTTGCCGCAATAAAATCGGCGCAGCTTGGCATGAAAACTGCCGTTGTGGAACGCGAGAACCTTGGCGGGATATGCCTCAACTGGGGCTGCATACCCACCAAAGCCCTGCTCAAGAGCGCCCAAGTTTATAACTACATAAACCACGCCGCAACCTACGGCGTGTCGGCCCAGCCCGCCGAAGCCGACCTTGCGGCCATGGTGGCCCGCAGCCGCGGAGTGGCCGAAACCATGAGCAAAGGCGTACAGTTCCTGCTAAAGAAAAACAACGTTGATGTGATTTCCGGCACCGGCAAAGTGCTTCCTGGCAAAAAAGTGGAGGTTACCAACGCCGAAGGTGTTGCCACCGTTTATGAAGCCAACCACATCATAATAGCCACCGGCGCCCGTTCGCGCAACCTGCCCAACCTTCCGCAGGACGGCAAAAAAATAATAGGCTACCGCCAGGCCATGACACTGCCCGAAAAACCAAACACCATGGTGGTGGTGGGCTCCGGAGCCATAGGCAGCGAATTTGCTTTCTTCTACCAGTCCATAGGCGTGCAGGTCACCTTGGTTGAGTTTATGCCCAACGTGGTGCCCAACGAGGACGAGGACGTGTCGGCACAGATAAGCCGCTCGTTCCGCAAAATGGGAATGAAAGTGATGACCTCCGCCTCGGTGGAGAAAGTGGACATCGACGGCGACATCTGCCACGTTACCATACAGTCGAAAAAAGGCACCGAAGTAGTGGATGCCGACATAGTGCTTTCGGCCGTGGGCGTGGTTACCAACCTCGAAGGCATAGGCCTTGAGGAGGTGGGCATTACCACCGAGCGCACCAAAATAGTTGTGGACGACTACTACCGCACCAACGTGGAAGGCTACTACGCCATTGGCGATGTGGTTCACGGTCCCGCCCTGGCCCACGTGGCTTCGGCCGAAGCCCTTGTGTGTGTGGAGAAAATTGCCGGTCTCGACCCCCAGCCGGTGAACTACAGCAACATACCCGGCTGCACCTACACCACCCCCGAGGTGGCCAGCGTGGGCATGAGCGAAAAGAAAGCCCGCGAAGCCGGATACGAAGTGCTTGTGGGCAAATTCCCCTTCACCGCTTCGGGCAAAGCCACTGCCGCCGGCAACCGCGACGGGTTCATAAAAATGGTTATCGACGCCAAGACCGACCAGATTTTGGGCGCCCATTTCTGCGGCGACAACGTTACAGAGATGATTTCGGGCATTGTGGCGGCACGTCAGAACGGCCTCACCGCCAAGCAGGTGGCCTCGGCCATACACCCCCACCCCACCATGTCGGAATCCATAATGGAAGCCATTGAGCAGGCCTACGGCAAAGCCGTCCACCTGTAAAAAAAAACTGGTTCTTGAAAAACGAAAAATCCGTCCGGCACAAAGTCAGACGGATTTTTTTTTGTTCTGTCGCATCACCACAGGGGGCGTCATCGGCTAACCCATAATCCTGTCGCTGTATATCCACCAGCGTTCGGGGATTTCGTTGTTCAGTGCTTTCTGGTAGTCGTTGTACGAGCAAGGCAGCAGCAAGTGTCGAGCATATTTTCCGCGCCGGTCTTCGGGGCATGGTATCTCCATCCACCAGCGGTCGGTTTTTTTGCTTTTGTAAAACACCAGCTCCATAGTATTGTCGCCCACCATGGGCACTATGTAGCGGCGATAGTTCTGCTTGTCCTTGTATGGAAAATCGGACTTGCGGTCGTAATATCCCTCTATAAAATACCAGATGGCATGGGCAATCATGTGGGCCGTCTGCCCGTTGATGTCGAAAGAGGGGTTCATCTCGAAAAATCCGATGCACGAAAGTTTGTCGCTAAGTCCGGCAAAACGGGTCATGGCGCAAAGCTGCTCGCCGTAAAAGCCATGGGGCGAGGGGTTGCCGTTGGCCGGGGCATCGCTCTGCCGCACTGCCGACACATCCACGCTTACAAAATCGGCATTGCGCAAAAGCGGTTCGGAATCGTTGATATTGCTTTGCACCACTCCCAAACGGAACACGTCGAAATGCAGGTCGTCCATCAGTTTTACATACTGGCGGTCCACCATATAGCTCTGGTATCCCACATTGGTGAAATTGAACAGAAAATTGGGCTGCGAGGTTATTATCTTTGTCAGGTACGACTGCGAGTTGGTGTCGGCGTTGTCGGGGCCAAGGTCGAAGCGCGGGTCTATGGCGCAGATATTTATAATCTGCCCGAGTTTTTCGTAGGCTTTGTAAATGGCGTAGGCCAAATCGTTGCCACCTCCCAAAACTATTGGCACCACATTGTGACGCAGCAGCGTGGCCACGGTGTCGGCAAGTGCGTAATATGTGTCGTCCACGGTGGCTCCCATAACTATGTTGCCAAGGTCCACAATTTTTATGTCGTAGCTTGGCAGCGAAAGTCCATACAATTTTTTTCGGATTTCGTTCGGGGCATTTTGGCAGCCGCCGTTGTTCACCGCCTTGCGTCCTTCGCACACTCCCACAATGGCAAGATGCTGCTTTTTTATCTCCGGAAACCCGCTGTCTTTGGTGTATGCCACTATACGATCGCCGATATGCGGAAAAAAATCATCGTGAAACGACCACAAGTCTTCAAGGTCAACTTGTTCAAAATAAGCACTTAAGTTCATTTTCGTAAGGTGTTAAACAAATGGTAAAGTTACAAAAAAAAATGTAAATCACAAAATGCTTTTTCTGAGCTCCTCCGCCAAGTGCAATATAAGTGTGTTTGCCCTGCCTGTGTATCCGCTATGGCTTCGGGAAACCGCCGTGTATGGGAGCTGTACTTTCCACAATGTTCCACCACCACTTCCCAAAAAACTGCCAGCCCTTTGCATGAAAAAAAAGAAAACCACCGCTCGGTTGTGGGCCAAGCTGTTGGGTTTTATCACTATCGCTGTTCAACATGCCGTTAGCGGGCGGCGGAGTGCAGCTCCTCAGAGTGTATGGTAAGCACCGGCGTTTGCGAGTGGTGTATCATCTGCTGGGCGTAGGAGCCAAGCAGTATGTTCGACACCGTTTTTTCCTGTTCGGCCATTATCATGATAAGGTCGGCGGAAATTTTTTCGGCAAACTCTATGGTTGTTTGCGTCACGTTTTCGGTTTCCATTTTGGCCACTATGCATTTAATGCCCGAGCTTACGAGCACTTTTTCGGTCTGCTCCACGTATTTGTCCACAATGCTGCGCACATCGGCCACATCGGAGCTGTAAAGTCCCAGCACATACACTTGCGAGCCGAAAGCCCGTGCAAATTTTATGGCCTGAGTTACTTTCTGACGGGTCTCCATCGAGCTGTCGAGCGGAAGCACGATTTTTTCCAAAGACTTGTTGAAATTGAAATTTTCGCGGATTGTAAGCACCGGCAGCGTGGCTTCGGTTATTGTACGGTAGGCGTTTTTGCCAATCCAGTTGCGCTCGTAGCCCGACGTTCCGTGCGAACCCACCACTATAAGCCATGCTTTCTCCTCTTCGGCCACGGCGTTTAGCTCGCGGTACACGCGGCCATGACGGATAAGGCACTCAAGTTTGCCAGTTTGCAGCTTGCTTTCGTGACGTTTTATAACATCGTCTATCTTCCCTTGAATTTCATTGTCCGACATAAGGGCGGAGTCGTATTTGGTGGACATGACATAAACCAGCTTAAGCTCGTTACTCCACTTGTTGGCAAGATCGATGGCAAGGTCGATGGCACAGTCGGATCCTTTGGAGAAGTCTATTCCTACAATAATTTTTTCCATAACAGAGAATTTTAATCCTTTACTATTTAACTATTTTTTCGCAATAAAGTTACATTATATTTTGAAAAAAAATAAAAAAAACGTATCTTTGCACTTTCAAAAAAATACACAAAGATGAAAAAATTATTAGCCGCAATTTTGCTTACAATGCTGTTTTTTGCAGGGAAACTCTCTGCCGTGGAAGCCTATCCATACAAGATAAAATATCCACAACCCGACGGAAAAACCGTAGTAACGCTCACCATGCGTGGCGACGAGCGTGTGAACTGGGCCGAGACCGAGGACGGCTACACCCTTGTTTACGACAGTTTGGGATACTTTGTTTACGGCACACTTGACCCGACAGGCGACCTTGTACCCTCACCTTTTATGGCCACCGAAATATCGGCACGCAGCGCCGAGGTGAACGACTTTCTTGCCCGTACCCCAAAACGTCTGCGCTACAGCCGGTCGCAGATACAATACATGCTGTCGTTGTGGGAGACGTTAGACAGCAAAGCCAAATCGATGGAAAAGAGCAACACCACCGGAACAGTACGTATATTGGTGATATTGATGCAATACCCCAACCGCTCGTTTGTTAAAACACAACAGCAGATAAACAACATGTTCAACCAAGTGGGCTACTCCGCCGAAAACGCTCGCGGCAGCGTGCACGACTACTACAACGAAGCATCGTACGGCAAGCTGAACCTTGTGGCCGATGTGGTAGGTCCCTACACCTGCGACCACAACTCGCGCTACTACGGCCGGCACGGACAAGGCACGGCGTCTTCGGGCAGCGAATTTGCCACCGAGGCACTGCGCAAAGCCGTGGCTGGAGGAGCCGATTTCAGCCGCTACGACAGCGACAACAACGGCGCAGTGGACTGTGTGCATATCATATTTGCAGGATATGGCCAGGAAGCCGGCGGCGGCGACAGCGTGATATGGTCGCACAAGTCGCGTGCCTCCGAACGTGTGGTAAACAACAACAAATATGCACAGGTGTACTCCTGCTCGCCCGAGCTGTCGGGCAATTCGGGCACCAAAAGCTCGCACATAGGCGTGGCCTGCCACGAGATAGGACACGTGCTTGGCGCCCCCGACTACTACGATGTTGACTATGCCGCCAACGGACAATATCCCGCCATGGGCAACTGGGACATAATGGCCGGCGGCAGCTGGAACGGCACACCGGGCGAAGGCGGCAACTCGCCGGCACACCACAACGCCTACACCAAAGCCTACACATACAACTGGATAAACGTAACCACCCTGTCGGGCTACGGTACCGTAACACTGCAATCGCTTAGCCGCGACTCCAATTCCGTTTATCGGCTGAACACCACCACCACCGACGAATTCTATCTTATCGACAACCGCCAACAACACGGTTTCGACACCGCTATACCCGGACACGGCCTTATGATATACCATGTGCACAGCGCCATAACCAGCGCATTCGGCATCAACAACGTAAATTCCACCCACCCTCAAAAACTATATCCCGTATGTGCTTCGGCCACAGCCCCGATACCCGTGGACTCGGCTTCGTATGGCAACGTAAACAGCCACGGATGTCCCTTCCCAGGCACTTCAAACAACACATCGTTCACCGACTTCACCACCCCCCGCTCATGGTCGTGGGCCGGACAAAACAGCGGCATGCCCATACGCAACATAACAGAAAACACAACTAACCAAACCGTTAGCTTCATCTACGGCAACCAATCGAGCCCAACCTGCTTGAGTCCAACCAATGTTCGCCTCGATGCCATTGGCGAAGAATGGGCAGAAATAAGCTGGACCAACAACAGCAGCGCCACACAGTGGGAAATAGCCTACGGCCCCGAGGGCCGCGACCCCAACATACACGGAAACATGCGCATTGTACGCAACGTGCCAAACACCAACTATCGTTTGACAGGACTTCATGTGAACGACACTTTCTACAATTTCTACGTGCGGTCGGTATGCAGTGCCGGCGATACCAGCGCTTGGAGCTTAGGCTGTGCCTCCTCCATTGTTAGAATGCCCGCTGTAGGGACCGACTCGATACGTGCCTGCGGTGTGCATATCTACGATGACGGCGGCCCCGCCAACAATTACTCCGAAAACACCATTTCAACTCTTGTGATACGCCCAGCCACACCATATTCGAAGGTTAGCGTGAGCAGCACCATCACTCGCGAAGATTGGGACGAAGTGCGTATTTTCGACGGTGAGGACACCAACGGCACCCTGCTCCACAGATACTACACCCCGTCGGCAAGCGGCGCCGTGGTTACCGACACCGTAAACGACACCTCGCTAAGCGGAGCCCTTACTATCTGCCTCATCTCCGACCCATACGTTGCCGCTACAGGCATCGACCTGATGGTCTCTTGCATCGACACCACACCCTGCGATACCCGGCATATACCATACATCGAGGACTTTGCCAACTATACCCCGTCGACAGCTACCACTGCCGGTGGCGACGTACCAACCTGCTGGACAACTTACACATCCAACACTTCGGCAACCACTCTGAACGACTACATACCACATGTATGCTCCTCGTCCAGTTTCTCGCCATACGCATCGCAATCAAACCAGTACCTTGTTATGGTTGTTAAACGCGCCACCTCTTCCACACGCACCTACGCCATACTGCCTGGCTTTGCCGACACCCTGTCGAAATGCAAAATTTCATTCAAAGTGAGAATGGGCGGAACCAATTTGGCTAATACCGAAAAATTGCAGCTGGGATACGTGGCCAACTACACCGGCTCCATAGCCACCGACACCGTATTCACCCCGCTCACCACCATAGCAAACATAACCACAGCCAACGGTGCCGCCAACCAACAGATGGTATCGCTGAACAACTACAACATACCCGACACAGCCCGCTTGGCTTTCCGCTGGATGACAACAAGGACTTCGGGGTCAAGTAATTACTCGTGCGGCATCGACGATGTGCAACTGTCATCGTGCGAAAGCTCGTCGCAGCAGAATGTGTTCACCTGCGGACCCACATACACATGGCCTGAAAACGGTGTTACCTACAGTTCCGACACCATAGATGTGGTACGCATTTCGGGCGGCTCGGCAACAGGCTGCGACAGCTTGGTTTACCTCAACCTCACCTTCCGCCAAATCTCCATAACCACCGACAGCATTGTGGCATGCAACAGCTACACGTGGATAAACGGACGCACATACACAGCAAGCAACAACACCGACACCTGCCACCTTGTAAACATGTATGGTTGCGACAGCATAGTGCACCTCAACCTTACCATCAAGCACGATACCAACGTGATAGACACCGTGGTTTGTTGCGGCAACTCATACACATGGATCGACAGCGTAACATACACCTCGCCGACAAATACCCCGACATACGTGATTACCACCGAAACCGGATGCGACAGCATCATACACCTGCACCTCACCTTTGCCACCGCAACCTACGGGGTGGACAGCGTGGTAGCTTGCGACTCGCTTACGTGGATAAATGGCGTAACCTACACCATTTCCACCACCATGCCGCGCTGCACCATTGTCAACGCCATGGGCTGCGACAGCATTGTACGCCTGAAACTTACAATAAAACACAAACCCACAGCCCTTACACTCACCGCCGACCGTACCACCATAGACCAAGGCGAGAGCGTAACCCTGACCGCTTCGGGCGCCATCAGCTACCTGTGGTCCACCGGCAGCACCAACAACCCCATTGTGGAAACACCAAACGCCACAACAGAATACTCGGTGATAGGCATCAACGCCAACAGCCCCAACTGCATGGACACCGCATCGCTAATAATAACAGTGAACGCCGGCATCAACACCGCCGACGAATTCAAACTCGACGTGTATCCCAACCCCGCAAGCAGTTTCATCACCGTGGAAGGCGAAACCCTTAACGAAATTGTGATATACAACATGCTGGGACAGCGCGTGGCCAACTACAAAGCCTCGACCGGCAAAAACGAAATCTCTGTTGCCGACCTGCCCGAAGGCATTTACACTCTTCAGGTAACAAACACCAGCTACCAAAAATCTGTAAGGACATTTGTGATACATCGCAAATAACCGTATGCAAACCAAAGCAGCGGGGTGGAAGCAATTCCTACCCCGCTGTTTTTTGTAAAAAAACAGCGGGCAAACAACATTTTATGAAAAAAAACACAACACCCTCACCCACCACCTCGAAAATGGGCATTGGCGGCCTTATAAAAAAGCTGATACCTTTTGTTTTGCCATACCGATGGCTATTGGCAGGCACCCTTGTGCTAACCTTTGTTGGATCGCTAATGGCGCAGGTAAACGCCATAGTGCTCGACCGCACCGTGGATAAAATAAACGAGCTGTTGCACCTGCCCGGCGGATTTGCATGGAGCGCCGCCGCCAAAGTTCTACTGGCCGTCAGCGCCGTTTTGCTTGGCAAAGAACTGCTTTCGGCGGTGTTCACCTTCGGACAACGCTTTTTTGGCGAAAAAATACGCATCAACGTAAGTCGCGACCTCTCGCTACGGGTGGTGGACCGCATTTTGTCGTTCCGCATGGCTTTCTTCTCGGCCGAAGGCAACGAAACAGGCAAACTGCAGTCGCGTATCGACCGCGGGGTGATGAGCCTAAGCAACACCGTGAAAAACTTCTTTATCGACATACTCCCGCTCTTTACCAGCGCCGTTCTGGCACTTTGCCTTATGTTTGCCGCCAACGTGTACGTGGGACTTGTGGCCCTGTGCATAGTGCCGCTTTATTTCGTAATCACTTCATGGCAGGCACGCAAGCTCAAAGGCTGGCGCCATCAGGTGTTTGGCACGCACCAAGCACTGAACAACGGCATAATGAACATCTTGGAAAGCATCATGGTGATAAAATCCTTCAACCGTGAGGAGGTGGAGGCAAACCGTCAGGCCGCACTACAGGAGCAGTCCACCCAGCAGCAGATGCAAACACGCAAGACCTCGTTCCTTTTCGAAGGCGGGAAAACGTTTGTGGAACAGATTGGAACCGTGCTTATAATAATCCTTACCGCCTACCTTGTGCTCACAGACTATCCGGGAATGACCATCGGAAAGATAATGTACCACGTGATGCTTTTCAGCAACGTAAGTGCCCCAATACGGCAGCTGCACCGCATATACGACGACCTCAACGATGCCCTTATCTATGCCGAGAGTTTCTTTGGCATACTCGATGCCGACAGCGAAGTGGAACAGAGCGGCAAGCATAATCCCGACAAGGTGCATGGCCATTTTGAGCTGAAAAACGTGGAATTCACCTACGGCAACGGCACTCACGCCATACGCAACCTATCTATGGACATACGCCCCGGGCAAACTACGGCCCTTGTAGGACTGAGCGGTGCCGGCAAAAGCACCGTGGTGAAACTGCTCGACAAATTCTACTCCCCCGACAGCGGCACCATAACCCTCGACGGTGTGCCACTCGACCAATGGAACACCCAGACGTTGCGCGACAACATAGGACTGGTGCTACAAAAAAACCATATCTTCAGCGGCACCATTGAGGAAAATATCAGGTACGGCAACCCGAAAGCCTCGTATGGCGAGGTGGTGGATGCCGCCAAAAAAGCATATATCTACGACCAGATAATGGAGCTACCCGAAAAGTTCCAGTCGAACGCCCTGCAGCTTAGCGGCGGACAGCAGCAACGCATAGCCATTGCACGCATGTTCCTTAAAAACCCCCCAATAATTTTCCTCGACGAACCCACCGCCAGCCTCGATGCCATTGCCACAGAGCAGATAAAAGCCTCCATCGACGCCGTGAAACAGGGACGGACGGTGATAGTGATTTCACACAACATCGGACAGATTATCGACTCCGACTACATCTATGTGCTGCAAAAAGGACATGTGGAACAGCACGGGCAGTCGGAACAAGTATATCAGCAGGGCGGACTTTACAAAGAAATACTCGATGCCAGCGCCCGCAGCATGAATGTGGACAAAATAGCACACACGTTGGAAAACAGCTGACAGGACTACTGTCCAAATACGCACCAAGGCACATAAGCACAAAAAAAAACAAGTCCCGATGCCGTTTCGGCATCGGGACTTGCAACTATTCAAATGCCCGAGTGGCAAACACTCCGACTATATGGATTTCAACGACTGGCACCGCCCTGCCATTCGGCGAAGCCGTTCATTTTCACCGGCGTGAATCCCAAATCTACAAACTCCACACCTTTTTTCCCTATTTTCATCATCAGCGACTCCATAGGCTTGAAAGTAAGAGTAACTGACTCGCTTTTGCCGTGGTGGTTCACCGTTATCTGGCGTTTGCTGCCCTTGTCGGAAAAGGCATAGCAGTATTGGATGGGGTATTCGATGGTCTGAGTCATGGGATTGGCCACAAACACGTAATATGTGTCGTCATCCTTGCGGCACCAGAAATCGGGCAGATCGGCACCCTCTATCAGCGGTTTGGCATCGATGGCCGAGGCGTCGGTTTTAACATTGACCAATTTGTGCAGGTCGGCCAAAACGGCGGCGTATTCGGGGTGTTTCACCTTGCCGGGCTCCTTCGGGTCGCGGACAAGACAAACGGGCAGCCCTTGCTTGGCCAGACGCAGAATTTCTTTCAAGGCACCTAATTCCATATATTCCACATCGCTGTAAAGAGCCTTGAACTGTGCCTTGCCGCACTGCATGGTGCCGTTGGCAAAAGAGGCTGTTTTCAGGAAATGCTCGTTAACCCAAGTGGGCTGCAGACCTTTTTGGGCTTCGGGAGTTTTGATGAAACGCATCTCGTACTCCCCCCAGAAAAAGGCTTTCACCTTGCGCACCGAGTCGGGGTAGAAGCCGCCCATCCAAGCGTCCTCCAAAGGCATATACACAGCCAAATCGCTGTAGTTCTGCCCTTTGCGCATGTACTGCGAAACGGTGGTCATATAGCGGTTGAAATTGGTGAGGTTGTCGCCTGTGAGGTTGTTGAGCGGGCTGGTGCTAATTTGGCAGGTGGTGTAGAAGAAATTGCTTGTGTCGCCCACTTTGTTGAACGGGAACCCGTGCCAAATAATCTGGTTGGTGCCGTTGGCAAACAGGGCGTCGCATATCAGTTTTAGGTCGGCAATCTGCTCCTTGCCCTGATGTGGGCTGTGTCCGCGGCCGTTCTGGTAACGCAGGCTTGTCCAGCCGTAGGCACAGGTGAAGGTTTCGGAAGTTACCACCGGTTTGCCGGCCAATGTTGCTGCCGAGGCCACTATACGGCTGAACGAGGGTTCGTAGAGTATGGCTTCGGACTCTGGCACATCTACAAGCGAGAAAGCTGTGAGCAGGTCGGTGGGGGCGCCGCCGCACTGCGCGCGAGAGAATGCTCCCACCTTGCGGGCATTGGCGGCGAAAGGTGCGTAGAACTCACGCAGCACGTATCCCGAAAGGGTATGCATATAGTCGTAGAAAACTTCGGCGTTGGCAGTGTCGAGCAGGGTGCGGTTTTTCATGTAGGGCTCTATGTCATAGCCGTGTTCCTTTTGGAAAGTTTGGCCAAAGCCGGGTGTCCACACATATTGCGTTTCCACCTCCCACGAGTCCACAAAAAGACCCGACTTGGAACCTTTGTAGGCTTCGGCCAAGCCACGGTTCATCTTTTCGGCATAACGGTAAAAGGCGTTGCTGTCGAGGTGGCTGATGATGCGGGCTTCGCGGGGGAAATCCCATGTGTAGCCGCGGCGGGCGGGTTCAACGGTGTCGAAATAGTCGCGGGTCTGGTCGCCGGCAGGCAGGTCCACATCACTGAAAGGCCACAGGGTGCCATAAGTGAAATCGCAGCCCATGCCTAACGAGTCGGCCACACGCTTGGCCAAAATCACAGACTTGGCCCATTCGGGCGACAGAAAATCGGGGTGCACAGTGTTGGAATCAAGGAACATGGGATAAATCCATGCTATCTCAACGCCGCCAAACTCGTGCTCTTTGAGCCATATCAGCTGGTTGCGAACGTCGTTGGTATCTATATCCGACGAAAACCACCACCAGCGGGTGTAGGGCTTGCAGGTGGGATAGAGGTCCGACGAGGGATCAGCGGCAGCGGTTTCGCTGTTGCAGCACGAGGCGAAAATTGCCGACATGGCAACTACCGACAATGCTAAAAAAAGTTTTCTCATAAAGTTATTTTGTTTATTGTTGTACTGAAAAAAGTTTTGCAAAAATACACAAAAAAAATGACATATTGCTACCCAGTCCGAAACTTACGCTGAGACCATCTGCCGATCAAATATACCAAATCAACGATGGATAGGCACAAAACAACATTATTTCTACCTATTTTACAGCTTATTGCATAAAAAAATAACATAACACAATACCGCTTGATTTTAACATACTGACAGATTCCCGCCATTTTGAGAAAAAAGTAAGATTATACCATTATCTCCAACAAAAAAAAGCTGAAAAAATGGGACGATTTGTAATTTGTTGGATTTCAACCAACGAACGCAATACATTAGCAATTAAACAGTTATGGAAAACGGAAAGGATTATCGATAAAAAAACAGCAAAAAATAAACATCTTTTCACCCTAATAATGGGAGAGTTGCATTTAATTAAACCGCCCTTGTTGAAAACTTATGGAGAGGTACATTTTTTGCAAAAAACAATAAATCGTATCTTTGCAATAACACATAATTTACGGGTATCTAGCGTAATTTGTTGATACATAAACAGCAGTCGTTTTTCGGACCGGCACGGCTACGTTTCATATCAACTAATACATTGAAAACACGCAAATTAGCATAAACAGAGACACGAAAACTTTTATAGAACACACATTTTTATGGCAACAACAGAGTTATTCATCAAAAAGAGAGACGGTAGGCGCGAAGCTTTTTCCATCGAAAAGATAAAAACGGCAATACGCAAGGCATTTCTGGCCGCCGGCGGTTTCGCCACGGAGGAGGAGCTTGCCGCCATTCTGGGCCGTGTGCGCGTGAACAACGACATGACCGTGGAAGAAATTCAGGACCAAGTGGAAACCGCCCTCATGGCCGAGCGATATTTCATTGTTGCCAAAAACTACATCCTGTACCGCCAGCGCCACACCGAGGACCGCGAAACCCGCGAAAAAATTGAGTTCCTTACCAACTACTGCGACGCCTCCAACGCCGCCACCGGCTCCAAATACGACGCCAACGCCAACGTGGAGCGCAAAAACATTGCCACCCTTATCGGCGAGTTGCCAAAGTCGAGCTTTATACGCATAAACCGCCGCCTGCTCACCGACCGTATCAAAGAAATGTACGGCAAAGAGCTGAGCGACAAATACATGTACTACCTGCTCAACCATTTTATCTACAAAAACGACGAAACCTCGCTTGCCAACTACTGCGCCTCCATAACCATGTACCCGTGGCTGCTCGAAGGCACCAAACCCATAGGCGGCAACTCCATAGCCCCCACCAACCTGCGCTCGTTCTGCGGCGGGTTTATCAACCTTGTGTTCATTGTGTCGAGCATGCTCTCCGGCGCATGCGCCACCCCCGAATTCCTGATGTACATGAACTATTTCATCGGCAAGGAATACGGCAAGGACTACTACAAACGCGCCGACGAGATTGTGGACCTCTCCATCAAAAAACGCTCCATCGACAAGGTCATTACCGACTGTTTCGAACAAATAGTTTACTCCATAAACCAGCCCACCGGCGCACGCAACTTCCAGTCGGTGTTCTGGAACGTGTCGTACTACGACCGCTACTATTTCCAATCCATTTTCGGCGAATTTTACTTCCCCGACGGCTCACAGCCCGACTGGGACGGACTTTCTTGGCTGCAGAAACGTTTCATGAAATGGTTCAACGCCGAACGCCAACGCTGCGTGCTCACCTTCCCCGTGGAAACCATGGCGCTACTCAGCAAGGACGGCGACGTGATGGACAAAGAATGGGGCGATTTCACCGCCGAGATGTACGCCGAAGGACACTCGTTCTTCACATACATCAGCGACAACGCCGACTCGTTAGCCTCGTGCTGCCGCCTGCGCAACGAAATACAGAACAACGGTTTCAGCTATACCCTCGGTGCCGGCGGTGTGTCCACAGGCTCCAAAAGTGTGCTCACCATAAACATAAACCGCTGTGTGCAGTACGCCGTTAAAAACAACATGCACTTCCTAACTTTCCTCGAAGATATGGTTGACCTCTGCCACAAAGTGCAGACCGCCTACAACGAAAACCTCAAGGAACTGCAGCGCAAAGGAATGCTGCCACTGTTCGACGCCGGTTTCATCAACATTGCACGCCAATACCTAACCATCGGCGTTAACGGTATTGTGGAAGCCGCCGAATTTATGAAAATAAAGATAAACGACAACCCCCAATACGCCGCCTTTGTGCAGGACATACTGGGGCTGATAGAGCGCTACAACAAGAAATACCGCACCGACGAGTTGATGTTCAACTGCGAGATGATACCCGCCGAAAACGTGGGAGTGAAACATGCCAAATGGGACCGCGAAGACGGCTACGAAGTGCACCGCGACTGCTACAACAGCTATTTCTACGTGGTAGAAGACCCCAACATCGACCCCATAGAGAAATTCCGCCTGCACGGCGAAAAATACATCAGCCACCTCACTGGCGGCTCGGCACTGCACCTCAACCTCGACGAACATCTCTCACAGACACAATACCGCCAGCTGCTGCGCGTGGCCGCTAAAGAAGGATGCAACTATTTCACCTTCAACATACCCAACACCGTGTGCAACAAATGCGGACACATCGACAAGCACCACCTGAAACAATGCCCCGTGTGCGGCAGCACCGATGTGGACTACCTTACCCGCATCATCGGATACCTGAAACGCGTATCCAATTTCTCCGAACCACGCCAGCAAGAGGCCGCTCGCCGCTACTACGCCAAACAACCCGAAAAATGCTGAAATTTGCCAACCACGACGTAGTTTTTCAGGAGGTGCCCGACCACGTAACACTGGCCATCAACATCTCCAACTGTCCCAACCACTGCTTGGGATGCCATAGCCCCTACCTATGGAACGATGTGGGCAACGAACTCAACAACAATATATTAGATAAACTCATTCACAAAAACGACGGCATAACCTGCGTATGTTTCATGGGCGGCGACCAAGCCCCTGCCGAAGTGGAAAAACTGGCAAAGCACGTAAAAAACGCCTTCCCAAAACTGAAAGTGGCATGGTACTCCGGCAAAGAAGAGATACCGCCGGTTATCGACATCTGCAACTTCGACTACGTGAAAACAGGCCGCTACGATGAAAAATGCGGTCCCCTGAGCTCGCCAACAACCAACCAACGAATGTTGAAAATACTTGCCGACGGACGCAAGGAGAACATCACCAACTTTTTCCAGAAAAAAAGAATTATATCACAACATAGAAAAGAACACTAATCGAAAAATGAAAACCTACAAAATTTTACGCAAAGTGCTGGCCGCATCGGCCATAACCAGTGCCATGTTTATGATGCAGGCCTGCTACGGAACCCCAGTGCAGAACCGTTGCGACGACGACACCCTTGTCGACCTTGAGGCTGTGGCGGAAGACGAAAACGCCGTGGCCGAAAACGCAGAAACTGCCGAAAACATCGAAGCTACGGAAACAGTAGCCGTGGCCGAATAACAAAAGGCCATGTTGCAGCGTTTTCACAACTATTTCCGCCGCAAGGAAACGCAGCTGCACGAGCTGAACTACCTGTTTTGGGAATGCACCCAGCGCTGCAACCTCAATTGCCGGCACTGCGGCTCCGACTGCACAGCCTCGGCCCTGCAGCCCGACATGCCATTCGGCGATTTCCTGAAAGCAATAGAGCCTCTCGAAAAACGTTTCAAACGCAATTCAATACTCGTTGTCATCACCGGCGGCGAGCCGTTGTTACGTCCCGACCTCGCCGAATGCGGCCGAACGTTGCGCCAGCACGGTTTTCCATGGGGCATTGTAAGCAACGGCTTCGCCTACAACGAAGCAATGCACCGCCGCCTTATGGATACTGGCATGTGTACCATAACCATAAGCCTTGACGGACTGCGCCAAACCCACGACCAGTTCCGCAAACGGCAAGGCAGTTTCGACCACGCCATAAATGCCATTACGCTGATAGCCAACGAAAAACGCAACCTAACCTACGATGTGGTTACCTGCGTTAGCCCTATGAACCTTGACCAGCTGCCCGAAATGAAACAGATGCTTATCGAACACGGCGTGAAGCAATGGCGTTTTTTCACCATAGCACCCATTGGCCGTGCCGCCACCGACAACGCCCTTCAACTCAACGGCAACGAGATGCGGCAGCTCATGGATTTTATCGTAGCCACACGCAAGGAAGGACGTATCAACGCCACTTTCAGCTGCGAGGCATACACGGGACCCTACGAACGCAAGGTGCGAGACTGGTACTTTTTCTGCCGCGCCGGCATCACCATAGGCTCGGTACTGATAGACGGCTCTATATCGGCCTGCCCCAACATCGACCGCGGTTTTGTGCAAGGCAATATCTACACGGATAACCTGCTGGATGTGTGGGAAAACCGTTTCGAGCCTTTCCGCGACCGCAGTTGGACCAAGATGGGACAATGTGCCCAATGCAAGAAGTACAAAAACTGTCTTGGCGGCGCCATGCACCTGCACCACCCCGACTCTGGTGAGATAACCCTGTGCCATTACCGCACATTGAGAGGAGTGTAGTCGGCCGGAGGCCATTTCATTAGTCGAAAGTCTTTAGTCAGTATTGAATTATAGCTGATACTAACAAATTGCAAACAAATTACTAATTGTCAATCCAGTCGCCATTGTCTTTGATAAGCTGCACAAGGCGTTCCACGGCATCGCGCTGGTCTATGTTACGACACACCACCTCGCGGCCTTTGTATAGCGTTATCTTGCCTTTGCCGCTACCCACGTAGCCATAGTGTGCGTCGGCCATCTCGCCAGGACCGTTAACAATACATCCCATCACACCAATTTTGATGCCTTTAAGGTGCGCGGTATGCCGTTTTATCTCCTGCAAAGCCTGCTGAATGTCGTACTGTGTGCGTCCGCACGAAGGGCACGAAATATATTCAGCCTTAAAAATTTTGGCGCCCACGCTCTGCATTATATCCTGTGCTATGGCCGAATTGTCGTCGATTTCGGCTATCTGTCCGTCGATGAGCATGCGTCCCAGCTCGGCGGCACCGAATATGCTGTATTCCTTGTCGTTGGCGTAATGCGGTGCCATTTTGCGGTTATAGCCACAAGGCTCGAATGATGTCTTCAGTGCCATAATAGCATCTTCGTCAACGCTTTTGCGCGGAAGACGCTCTACAATATCCTTAGCCACAGGTATTTCCGCCACGGGACTTTCGGTAAGCGAAACCCTCAATGTGTCGCCAATGCCGTCCAAAAGCAGTGTGCCAATGCCCGCTGCCGATTTTATGCGTCCCTGCTCGGCGTCGCCGGCCTCGGTAACGCCTAAATGAACGGGGTAGCTCATGCCGTTTTGCAACATTTTCTGCACCAGCAGACGGGTGGAATATACCATCACCTTAACGTTGCTGGCTTTCATGGAAAACACCAGCTTGTGAAAGTCCAAATTGCGGCAAATCTGTGCAAACTCCACTGCCGAGGTAGCCATGCCAAACGGGGTGTCGCCAAAGCGGCTCATTATGCGTTCCGAAAGGGAGCCGTGGTTTACGCCAATGCGCATGGCTGTGCCGTAGCGTTTGCAAATCTCCACCAGTGCGGCCATACGTTCCTGAATGCGGCTCAGCTCGTCGGCGTACTCTTGGTCGGTGAAAGAGGTCTTGCCGGTGTTGCGGTCCACGTAGTTGCCGGGGTTTATGCGCACCTTTTCCACAATGGTGGCGGCCACTTCGGCGGCACGGGGTGTGAAATGTATGTCGGCCACAAGAGGGAGAGTGTAGCCGCGGCGGACGAGCTCGTTTTTTATGTTGTATAGATTTTCGGCGGCCCGCACATCGGGGGCGGTGATACGCACCATCTCGCAACCGGCGTCGGCCAAAGCCATGGTCTGATCCACGGTGGCACGGGTGTCCATGGTGTCGGTGTTGGTCATGCTCTGTATTCGCACCGGGTTGTCACCGCCAAGGGCAAGGGTGCCTATCTGTATTTCGCTACTTTTGTAAATCATTGGCACAAAGGTTTAATCGGCATTTTCGACAAGAATCTGCACTGTGGAGCGACTGCGTTGCTCGAGCAATATGCGGCGTTGGCAAACAATGGAATTTATTATGTAGCTGTTGTAATAACGTATGGTAATAAGCTGTAAACCAATATTGTACCTAACTTTAAACGACTTTTTCAGCAAGGGTATCAGTTTTTCAAAAATCATGTCGTTGTTGTCGAGACATACGGAGAAACTCAAGGCCGAATTCTGCATCATATTGATTTTCAATCCCGTTTGTGCAAATGATCCAAAAATGGACTGAAGGTTGTCCTCGGCAATAAACGAAAAATCTTTGGGCAGTATGGAAAGCAGTATCTGGTTGTTTTTGAAGATGTAAAGAGGAGTTCGCGGCTTGATGGTTTTGAAATCGCCGATGGTGGAGCCATCCTCGTCGGGTGTGATGAAAGATTTTACAAGTAGCGGTATATGTTTGTTTTGCAGCGGTTTAAGGGTTTTTGGGTGTATCACCGATGCCCCGAAGTAAGTGAGCTCGATGGCTTCGTTGTAGGGTATGCGTTCTATTTTCACCGTCTGGCTGAAGAATTTTGGGTCAGCGTTGAGGAACCCCGGCACGTCTTTCCAGATGGTCATCCGTTCGGCGTCGAGGCAGAACGACAGCACCGAGGCGGAATAATCGGAACCTTCACGTCCCAGCGTGGTGGTGGCACCCATTGCCGAACCAGCAATAAACCCCTGCGTTACTACCATCTTATATTCGTTGAACAAGGGTTTCAGCAGGCGGTCGGCGGCACTTAGCGTCAGCGGCCAGTCTATTTTCCCTTCGCGGTAATGGTCGTCGGTCTTGATCACCGTTCGCACATCCAACCATCTGTTTTTCATGTTTTTAAAATTAAGGTATTCGCTTACAATGGTGGTGGACATCAGTTCGCCGAACGACACAATCTGGTCGTAGTTGAAATTGTAGTCGAACGAGGCGTTTCGAATGCGGTCGTTTATCTGGTCGAAAATGCGGTTGAGCTTGGCCAGCACCGGTTTCGAGGCATCGCCAAAAAGCTGGTTCACAATTTGGGTGTGGTATTGCACCAGCTGTCCTAAATTGTCATTAAATCCGTCCGGTGGCTCGTTGTTGTGCGGCACAAGTTTTTCCAACAGGTTGGTGGTTTTGCCCATAGCAGAGACCACCACCAGCAGGGGCTCTCCGTAGTGCTTTTGCACAATGCCGGCCATGTTTTCCACGGCTTGGGCGCTATTTACAGAGGCTCCACCAAATTTAAAAACGTTCATAATTTGTTATTTTACAATAAGTTTGTCGGAAAACAGCTGTCCGCCAGCCTGCACCCGCACAGTGTATGTCCCTTTGGGCAAACGTGTGGTGCTTATCGTTTCAACGGTTTTTATATTACTGATTTTCAGCGCAGTTTTTCCAGTAGCGTCAATCACATAAAGGGTGCCGCCAGAAATGTTTTCGGGCAGTTGCACAACCACTTTTCCGCTAGTGGGATTTGGCATAAGCCTTATTTTTGCATCAGTGCCGGCAGTGGGACTTGCCATACCCACACGTATGTTTGCCGTGTCAGCAATGGCAAGGGTGTATTCGCCAGTTTTCAGCGGATAAACGGAGAGGTAGCCCTGGGTGCGCGAGCCTTCCCTATTCGACGGCAGATAGTGCCAGTCATCGCTCGGATCGGTGCGGTAAAGCAGCACAATGGAATCGACGGAAGCGGTGTTCTCGAAGAAATTGTCATCGAGGAAAGCATAGGCCGCTGTGGCTGAGATATGACGGCTGAAGAAAAACTTTCCTGTAAGGCGGTTGCGGATGTCGCCCGAAACAGTCCAATAGCGGTGTGCCATGCGTTTTACAGCGGTGTCGGGGTCTTTCATGGCATCGGGGCTCACCCAATGGTGCGACACATGGAGGAAATTGCTGTCGCGTACCGACAGGTTTTGTTCGTAGAAATAGGCACTTGCATATTGTCGCTGGCCGGGGGTGGCAATGATGTCGCAGCCAGTGGTAACGGCATCGGAGAGGGTGTTGTGGAAATCCACGATGGCAAATTTTGCCTCGAAAGGCAGGGCAAAAGTCTGCCTTGCGTATTGTCCGTTGAAAGCCACTATTTTGGTAACGCTGTCCCATGTGCTCGAGAAAAAGGTTACCGGCACACGGTTGCCGTTGGCATATTGCGAAGCCCCCAGCAGCCGTTGGCGCACGTACACCGTGGCACTGTTGCCGTTGGTGCGCAGCGAGTCAATGGAGAAATGGGTGAAACCTGGGCCCAGCACATGAAAAGCAAAGAAATCATCGAGGTTGACGCCGGAGTAAAGGCTCAGCGAGTCGCGTATCTGCACCGAGCTGAGGCTGCCGAAAGCGTTGCTTGCAAACAGTCGCCTAACGGAGGCGTAGAACAGCGAGTCGCCCATATATCCGCGCAACGAGTGCCATACTGTAGCACCTTTGTTGTACACCGTGCCGGAGTAGGTAAGATTGTCGGGAATGTTGGCCACCGGAAGATAGCTGCCGTCGGTATGGTGCATTGTGCGTATCACCTTTTCAAGATTGGCCTGATAGTAATCATTTGCGGCATCGCGGCCAAAAGCGGCTTGCATGGCCACCTCCTCGCAAAACGATGCCCCTCCCTCGTTGAACCACATGTCCTTCTGCGACGAGCAAGTAACAAGGTTGCCGAACCACGAGTGCGCCAATTCGTGGCAAACCACCATCTGGCAGGTGGTGCTGCGGTCGGAGATGCATTGTCCTATCAGCGATATGTTTGCCACATGCTCCATGGAGCCACGCGGAGTGCCCACATATCCCACACGCTGCCAGCGGTAGGGGCCGAAACAGCGCTCAAACATAGGCACCACGGTGTCGAGCAGGGCAAAGGTGTTGGCCACCGTTGTACTGTCGCCCGAAAGGTAGCGCACACTCAGAGGATAGGTGCCGTAAACACTGCGCAACTGTTTGGAAACCAACTGGAAATTGCCCACCGTTACCGACGAAAGGTAGCTGGATATGGGCTGGTTTACACTGTAGTGGAAAGTGCGGCTGCTATCGGCGGCGTATGCGCTCACCGAATCGAACACACCGCTGCAGGTGGCCTCCCATCCGCGCTCCACGGTGATGGCGTAGCGGTAGGTGGACTTGTCGTAGAAATTGTCCCTGCACGGGAACCACGCACGGCCAAAGCTATGCGGCGACTCGTCGAAAACGGCACCAAGGTTGTATATTATGTTGCCGTTGAAATGAAAACCGCCCATGCCATAGTTTTCCACGTAGCCAGTGCTATGATAAAAGACACAGACTTTAAGGGTGTCGCCCGCTTGTGCCGTGGAAGGGACGTTCAGCGAAACGTAGCGGCTGTTGTTGTAGGCCACGGTCTGGCCAATGCCGTTCACCTTTACGGAATCCACCGTCGCGGCCTGCAAGTCGAGGGTAAAACTGGGCACCACACGCAGCAGACGCACGTCCACATCGGTATACCCTACAAAAGCCTGTGGCACAGCATGGTTTATGTCGAGGCAGATGTTGTAATGCAACACATCCACCGAGTCGGCAGTTTGGGCCGTCAGTTGTAATGCCGGCACAAGCGCCATCAGCAACAGCACAGAAAGAAAAATCCTTTTCATCGGTTATTTGATAGATTGCACCACTTTCAGAGCTTTTGCCAGCTCCGGGTCGGTGGTGAGGTAAATTTCGTAGAAAGCATCTTGCCCGTAGAGCAGTTCGGCGATGTAGGCCTTAAGACTGGTTTTCAGCTCTTTGCCATGTGCGGCGATGGAAGCGTTGTCGCGTTTCACACCTTGTTTTTCTGCGTATAGCACAAAAGTTTCGAAAGCGGCATTGTCCACCGAAAAACGCCCGATAAAATCGCTGGAGGCGGGATATTGCTTTTTCAGCTCCTTGCCGTGATGCTCCACATACTCGAAAGTGTATTTCTGCACCAATCCCTTGCGTATCAAAGTGTTGTAATACACGTAGGTATTGTCTTTCTCGTATGGAAGAATAATGTCGGGCAGTATGCCGCCGCCGCCGTAAACCACACGATGTTTTTTGGTGTAATACTTAACGGTGTCGTCCTTGGGGGTGTAGTTCATGGAGTCGGAAAGTTCGGCGGTGAGCCGCATCAGGAAATCCTGATAATACTCGTCGGAGCCTTTTTCGTAAGGACGCTGTATGCATCGTCCCGAAGGGGTGTAGTAACGTGCCACGGTGAGCCGCAGCGCCGAGCCGTCGGCCAAGGAGAACTGTTCTTGCACAAGGCCCTTGCCAAAGGAGCGTCGGCCTACAATGGTGCCACGGTCGTTGTCTTGAATGGCACCGGCCACAATTTCGCTTGCCGAAGCCGAAAACTCGTCGATCATCACCACAAGGGCACCCTTGGTGAACTCCCCGTTGGCGGTGGCAAACGACTTGTGTTTGCGGCGGTTGCGGTCCTCGGTATATACAATGAGGTCGTTTTTGTCCGAAAGGAACTCGTCAACAATGCTCACAGCCTGGTCGAGGTATCCGCCGGCGTTGTTGCGCAGGTCGAGAATCAGCTTTTTGGCGCCTTTCTCCTGAAGGTGATAGAGGGCATCGATAAACTCGGAATATGAGTCGGACGAGAACTCCTCCAGTTTGATGTATCCCACGCCAGGCGCCACAATACCTTTGTACGACACGCTATTGGTAACAATTACATCACGTTTAACGTTGAATTTCAACAAATTGGGCACGCTGGCACGTTTTACGCCAAGCTGCACTTTGGTACCTTTTTTGCCTTTCAGCAAACGTATCACGTCGTTGTTGGAGATACCTTTGCCCGCCACGGTGCTGTCGTTTACGGTGATGATACGGTCGCCGGCCATGATGCCCACTTTCTCCGACGGGCCGCCATTTAGCGCCTGTATTACAAGGATTGTGTCGTCCTGCAGGCGAAACATCACGCCTATGCCCTCGAAATTGCCCTCGAGCGACTCCATCTCCGACGACAGAGTGGAAGCCGGTATGTAAACCGAGTGTGGGTCGAGGTTGGCGAGCATCGACGTAAGTGCCTCATCCACAAGCGTGTCGAACGAAACGGTGTCCACATACTTGGTGCTGACAAGATACAGCAGGTCGGATATTTTGGAGCTGGCTGAGTAGCCGCCATTGCCCGACGACACCATAATATTGCTGTTGCGGCTTACGGGAGCCAGGCATACGCCAATGATTATGCCTGCGGCGGCGGCCACGGCTATCCACAGCGACACAAAAGATACTTTTATCCTTTTCATTGCTAAGGGCGGAAATGTTTAGAAGTTTGCGTTGCCCGGAGTGCGCGGGAAGGGTATCACGTCGCGGATGTTGGCCATGCCGGTAACAAAAAGCATCAGGCGTTCGAAACCGAGGCCGAAACCGGCGTGCGGGCACGAGCCATAGCGGCGGGTGTCAAGATACCACCACATGTCTTTCATGGGTATGTTGAGCTCGTTGATACGTGTAAGCAGCTTGTCGTAGTTCTCCTCACGCACCGAGCCACCGATAATTTCGCCTATCTGCGGAAACAGCACGTCGGTGCCCTGAACGGTGCGGCAGTCGTCGTTCTGTTTCATGTAGAAAGCCTTTATCTCCTTGGGGTAATCCACCATGATGACAGGTTTTTTGAAATGGTGTTCCACAAGGAACCGTTCGTGTTCGGAGGCCAGGTCCACACCCCAGCTTACGGGGAACTCGAATTTGTGGCCATTGGCAACGGCCTCTTCCAGTATGCGTATGCCTTCGGTGTAGGGAAGGCGCACGAAATCGGTGTCCACCACGCTTTTGAGGCGTTCTATCAGACCATGGTCTATCATTTTGTTGAGGAACTCGAGGTCGTCGTAGCAGCGGTCCAGAGCCCAGCGCACCAGGTATTTTATAAACTCCTCTTCGAGCTGTGTGAGGCTGTCGAGGTCGTAGAAAGCCATTTCGGGCTCTATCATCCAGAACTCGGCCAAGTGACGCGGGGTGTTGCTGTTTTCGGCACGGAAAGTGGGACCGAAAGTGTATATCTTGCCAAGGGCTGTGGCACCGAGCTCACCTTCGAGCTGTCCGCTGACGGTGAGGGCGGTGAACTTGCCGAAGAAATCTTTCTCCCAGTCTATCTTTCCATCCTTGTCGCGAGGCGGATTTTCGGGGTCGAGGGTGGACACATGGAACATTTCGCCGGCACCTTCGCAGTCGCTGGCGGTGATAAGCGGGGTGTGGAAATAGAAGAAACCGCGTTCGTGGAAGAAAGTGTGTATGGCGTAAGCCATCTCGTGGCGCATACGCATTACGGCGCCGAAGGTGTTGGTGCGCAGGCGCAGATGGCCTATCTCGCGCAGGAACTCCATGGAGTGGCCTTTTTTCTGCAATGGGTAGCTGTCGGGGTCGGCTTCGCCGTAGATTACCATGCTTTCGGCCTGAATTTCAACGGCTTGACCAGAGCCCTGACTTTCCACCAGTTTGCCTTCCACGCCAATGCAGGCGCCTGTGGTGATGCGGCGGAGCTCCTCCTCAAATTTGGCGGGGTCGGCCACCACCTGTATGTTGTGAATAATGCTTCCGTCGTTGATGGCTATAAAGGCCACGTTTTTGTTGCCGCGTTTGGTGCGGACCCAGCCTTTAACGGTTATTGTGGTGCCCAGCAGGGCTTTTACGTCGTTTTTTAGCAGATAAGCTATTTCAACTCTTTTTGTCATGATGGTAAAATGTTGTGTGTGAGTGTTTTATTTTTCCTGTTTGTTTTTATGCACCTCAATGTCGCTTTCGAACTTGAAAATGCGGTGTTCCTCGCTACGTTTGCAGATAAGGATGGTGCTTTCGTCGCCGGCCACAATATAGTCGTCGAGGCCCTGCAGCACCACGGTTTTGCTGTTTGGCAGGTTTATTATGCAGTTGCTGACGTCGTAGGTGAACACGTTGCTGCCGACGATGGCGTTGTGTCGGTTGTCCTTTTCCACCGACTCGTATAGCGACTGCCATGTCTCCACGTCGGACCAGCGGAAATCTGCCTCCATAACGTGCACGTTGTCGGTTTTTTCCATTATGCCGTAGTCGGTGGAGATGGGCTGGCAGGTGGCGTACAGTTTTTCGATGTCGTCGTAGGGGGTGTTCATGTTTATCTTGTCGAAAAACACAGCCACGTCGGGCAGGTAGCGGCGGTAGGCCTTTTCGAGAGTGGGCAGGCTCCAGATGAAGATACCGGCGTTCCACAGAAAATCGCCGCTGTTGAGGAACTGCACCGCCATGTCGTATGGCGGTTTTTCGGTGTAGGTTATCACCTCGTGCAACTTGCCGTTGCCCTCCACGCTGTTTTCATTGTACTGTATGTATCCGTATTTGGTGTTGGGGTTTAAAGGTTTTATGCCGAGGGTGATAATCCAGTCGTGGCTTTGAGCGGCACGCACGCTCTCCTCTATGGTACGTGTGAACTGCTCGTTGTCGAAAATGGCGTGGTCGGAGGGAGAAACAATGATGTTGGCCTGCGGGTTGAGCTGTTTTATTATGGCGGCGGCGTAGGCCACGCAGGGAGCGGTGTTGCGGCGCATGGGCTCGTAAATTACCTGATAGCGTTGCAGCCCGCCAATCTGCTGCTCGGCAAGACCGCGGTAGGCACTACTGGTTACGATGATGATGTTTTCGCGCGGGCACACGTTCTCGAATCGTCGGAAAGTGCTTTGCAACAAGCTATCGCCGGTGCCGAAAATGTCGATGAACTGTTTTGGGTGGTCGGCGGTGCTCATAGGCCAGAAACGGCTGCCCGTTCCGCCGGCCATTATTATGCAATAGTTGTTTGTATCCATCGGGTCGAATCTATAATAAATTATTATTCAACAAGTTACTACAATAAGTCTATAACCATGTTTTAGGATTGGACACCCCTTGCCCGCACCCTGAAAAACGTTGCAAAGATACGAAAAAAAAAGCAGTTTTTCGACACTATTTTTAACAGCCTGCTTTTCATGGCAGTCCAGATGTTTTTTTCCACTGCCATTTATCATGTTTTTCGGACAGCCTACGATGCTTGCTCAGGGCGGTAATTGTTCGTAATGAATGTTTTTTCAAAAAAAAACTGTCCGAACTATTGAAAAGATTTCGTATATTTGCAGTTTGTTTTTGAAACTACAAAAAACTGTCAGTAAGTCCTTATCTATCGCAATATGAAAAGATTGATACCATTGTTTTTGGCTATGGCAATGTGCGTTGCGCTCAATGCACAGTCGCGCGGCTCGGTGCAGATAACCGGCGACACCAAGGTTACCAACTTGGTGGAAAAGCATGTACAATTCAACGAAAAGTCGAAAACCGTGCCCGGGTACCGCTTACAGATAGCCTCGCTTTCGGGGGTAAACTCAAAAGCGCAGGCTTTCGCCAAAAAACAGCAGTTTATGGAACAGTACCCCGACGTTACGGCGTACATAGTTTTCGACGAACCTAACTTCAAAGTGAAAGTGGGCGATTTTATGAGCCGCATGGACGCTTTTTATTTTATGCAAAAGATAAAAGGCACATACTCATGTTCCATCATCAAGGACAACGTTTTCCCTGTGCGCTGGAATCCAGAGGATTTCGACTCCGATGACGACACCGACTGACGCCCAATCCCTCACCCCACTTCCGCACACAACACATTAAACCACCCACCCATGTACGAAATAGACGAGATACGCGAAGCCAAAGAGATAGACGACAAATACCACCAGCTTATTGACCTTTGCAACAATGTGACCCCCCTGTCGAGCGATGACGAGGACACCATTTTCAGAGCTTTCTCCATAGCCCGAAAGGCACACTCCAACGTGCGCCGCAAATCGGGCGAACCGTACATTTTCCACCCGTTGGAAGTGGCCATCATCGCCGTGAAAGAGATAGGCATTGGGCCTGTGGGAGTGGTGTGCGCTCTGCTGCACGATGTGGTGGAGGACACCGAGATAACCCTCGACGAACTGCGCACCGTCTTTGGCGACCGCGTGGCCAAAATCATCGACGGACTGACAAAAATTTCGGTCTTCGACATGCAGATACAGTCCATACAGGCCGAAAATTTCAAAAAAATACTCCTTGCCATGGCCGACGACGTTTATGTGATACTGCTCAAGCTCTGCGACCGACTGCACAACATGCGCACCCTCGACAGCATGGAAAACACCAAACAGCTGGCCATATCGTCGGAAACACAGTTCCTGTACATACCGCTGGCACACCGTCTGGGACTCTACTCCATAAAAAGCGAGCTCGAAGACCTGTGCATGAAATACACCAACCCCAAGGAGTATTACCGCATCAAAGACCTGATAGACAACTCGCAGGTGGACCGCGACCGCTACATCGACGAGGTGAGCCGCCCCCTGCGCGAGGTGCTCGACGCCCGCGGGTTCAAATACACCATGAACGGACGCGTGAAATCCATCTTCTCCATCTGGAACAAAATGGTGCGCAAGGGCGTGCCTTTCAACGAGGTGTACGACGTGTTCGCCATACGCATAATACTCGACGTGCCGGTAGAAGTGGAGAAAGAAGAGTGCTGGCGCGTGTACTCCATCATCACATCCATGTTCCGCCAAAATCCCGAACGCACCCGCGACTGGATTACCAACCCCAAGGCCAACGGCTACGAGTCGCTACACACCACGGTGATGGGACACGGCGGCAAATGGCTCGAAATACAGATTCGCAGCAAACGCATGGACGAAATTGCCGAAAAAGGCATGGCAGCACATTTCCTGTACAAAGAAAACCACCCCGAAGAGGATGTGCACAACGACATTGTGGAAAACTGGCTGCACCAGATACGCGAAAACCTCGACAACAGCGACAAAAACGCCCTCGATTTTGTGGAGGATTTCAAACAAAGCCTCTACACCAAAGAGATTTACCTTTTCACTCCCAAGGGACAGATGATAACCATGCCGGCAGGCTCCACCGTGCTCGATTTCGCCTTTGCCATACATACCGAGCTGGGACTCAGTAGCATGGGCGCCAAGGTAAACTCCAAAGTGGTGCCAAACAACTACGAGCTGCGCAGCGGCGCACAGGTGCAGATACTTTCGTCGAAAAAAGTGCAGCCCACCGACGAATGGCTGTCGTTTGTTAAAACCACCCACGCCAAATTGGAGATAAAGAAAAACCTGCGCGAGCAGAAAAAAATGTACAAGGACGATGGCCAGAAAAAGCTGAAAAGCATACTTGCCTCGATGATGAAGAAAGACAGCCCTGCCAATATCGAAAAGATAAAACGCTATTTCGACATCGACGACAACCTCGACCTGTACTACAAAATAGCCCGCGGCAAAATAACCAAAGAGGATGTGGAACGCAGCCTGCAAAACGAAAAATCGCCATGGCTGATGCTGCTCTCGCCTTTCAAATCGCTATTTGGTGCCAACGACAAAACCACTGGCGAAACCCCTGCCGACACATCGCTCAAAGAACAATACCAGTACGATTTTGGCAACATACTGCTCGACGCCAAATACGGCAACCTTATACCCGAACCCGCCACCTGCTGCAACCCTGTGCCCGGCGACGACGTGATAGGCTTTGTGGAGGACGACCGCATTGTGGTGCACCGCACCAACTGCCGCGCCGCCATTGAGGAGATGGCCACTCACAAAAACCGCATCGTAAAGGCCAAATGGCGCAAAGGCGAAGCAGTGTCGTTCCTTGCAGCCATCGAAATCACAGCCATGGACCGTCGCGGACTGCTGCAAGACCTCACACGCGTCATTTCCGAAGAGATGGACCTCAACATCCGCGGCATAACCATAGAAGGCAGCGAGGGCGTGGGCAAAGGTCTGATAATGGTTTATGTTTCCAACCTCGACGACCTAAACAGCCTGATGCAGAAACTGCAGGCCGTGGACGGGATAGAGAACGTGAAAAGAATTTGACCCCACCGGCCAAACAACGGCAAACCAATGTGCTAATCCATCATGAAAATTGCAATAATAAACGGACCTAACCTGAACCTGCTGGGCAGACGTGAACCCGAGGTGTACGGCAACGAGCCGTTCGAAAGCTATTTCGACAAACTGAAAGCGATGTTCCCCAACGTGGAGCTGACGTATTTCCAAAGCAATATCGAGGGCGAGATTGTGGACAAGATTCAAGAGCTTGGCTACAGCTGCAACGGCATAGTTATCAACGCCGGAGGCTACTCCCACACCTCGGTGGCCATACGCGACGCCATTGCCGCTGTGCCGGCACCGGCGGTGGAAGTGCATATCAGCAATGTGTTTGCCCGCGAGGATTTCCGCCATACCCTGCTGCTGGCTCCCGTTTGCCGTGGCTGCATCAGCGGTTTCGGGCTTAATGGTTACCAAATGGCGGTGGAAAGTCTTTGTGGGTTTTCAGAATAAACACAGATGTAACTGCCGAGAAATCGGCCTGTTTTTTTTGAACTCCACCATCTGTCAAAAAGTTTCTTTCTCTACCTCAACCTTGGTAAGACCGCCTTTTTTGCCAACCACAAAAAGTGTCGGAGCATTGTCGCCGTGTACAAGGTTGTCTATATAAAGCGGCTGGTGCATGATAAAACGGTTGCAGTGAAAGGTGTCGCCCGCACTTATCTTTGAATTCTGCGCTTCCACAACCTCGAAATTGCCACTCCCCCTGTGGCGAAGCAGCAAACGGCGGTTGGGATTCCATTCTATCGACACAAAGGCAGACTTCGGCAACTCGTCGGCCGTCAAGGTAGCCGAAACAATGCGGTGGCTCGTCTGCTCCGACGGCACTTGGCAATAGTCGGCCACAAAAGTGTGCCAGTCGGGATAACCCACAAACCGACAGAGCAAGCACAGTGTATCCTCGCGTGTGGTGTCATATCCATCCACATAACCCCAAATGCGTTTCAGCGTGCTTACACTCAACGTTTCGCGTATGCGCTCCTGCATCTGCCAATGCAGCGACTCAAAATCTCTAGGCGATTTCAAAGGGTGCATGGCCGACTCCTCTACCAACGCCTTAAGTTTCTGAATATGTTCCAGTTCCATCATTTTTGCAAAAAAATAAAATTTCTGCAAAGATAACAAATTGCACACAAACGCAGGAGTTCTTATGTGGTTCTTTTTTCGACAGCTTGCATAGTATAATAAAGAATTCCCCATTTTGTACACTATATACCCAAGGCCAGACACAGATCCTCGATGTATTTGAGCCGCTTAGACGGATGCCATT
>CALGGY010000068.1 GCA_937915785.1 uncultured Bacteroidales bacterium | reverse complement strand
ACTCCCATTTTATTTTATCAACTATATTTTAGAAAAAACGTTTTGGACACTATTGCATCGCCGTGCCATTTTTTGCCATAGCTGTAACAAATGGCACACTTTTTGCTATTGCATATTTGTAATGCGTAAAAAACATTTGCAGAAACGGAATAAAAAACGTATATTTGTAGTTTGTATTTTTGCGCGGACAGGCGCTGAAATGCAAAGTTAAATTATTGTAAATTAGAAATATAGATATAAATAATGGCAAACTTTTTATCAAAGATTTTTGGAAACAAAAGCCAGCGCGACCTTAAAGAGGTGGTGCCGCTGGTAAATAAAACAAAAGAAGCATACGAAAAAATAAAACTGCTCTCCAACGACGAGCTCCGCGCCAAAACCATCGAGTTCCGCGCCAAAATACAAGCAGCAGTGGCCAACGAGGAAACCGAGCTCTCGCAGCTCCGCCGGCGTATCGAGGACGAATACGACATGCCTGTTGATGAAAAAGAACAGCTGTACAAACGTATCGAAGAGCTGGAAAAAACATCCTACGACAAAACTCAGGAAATACTCCTTGAAATACTGCCCGAGGCCTTTGCGGTGGTGAAAGACACCGCCCGCCGTTTTGCCGAAAACGAGGAAGTGGAAGTTACCGCCACCGACCGCGACCGCGACATATCCGCCTACCGCGACAGCGTGAACATACGCGGCGACAAGGCCTATTACAAAAACACATGGTCGGCAGGTGGCAACATGATAACTTGGGACATGGTGCACTACGACGTGCAGCTCATCGGCGGCATAGTGCTGCACAACGGAAAAATTGCCGAAATGGCCACTGGCGAGGGAAAAACCCTCGTGGCAACGCTGCCCGTTTACCTCAACGCCCTGCCTGGCAAAGGTGTGCACGTGGTTACCGTGAACGACTACCTGGCCAAACGTGACTCCGAATGGATGGGCATGCTTTTCGAATTCCACGGACTGAAAGTGGACTGCATCGACAAATACGAGCCGCACTCCGAAGAGCGTAAAAACGCCTACCTTGCCGACATCACCTACGGCACCAACAACGAGTTCGGTTTCGACTACCTGCGCGACAACATGAGCCGAAACCCCGAAGAGCTGGTGCAACGCTCCCACAACTACGCCATCGTCGACGAGGTGGACTCCGTGCTTATCGACGACGCACGTACCCCTCTTATCATCAGCGGCCCCACACCCAAAGGCGACGACCAAGAGTTCGACCGCTACAAACCTATCATCGAACGCCTGTACAATGCACAGCGCACTCTCGTTACACAATATCTGGCCGAAGCCAAACGCCTGCTCACCTCGGGCAACCCCGCTGACGAAAAACTGGGCGGCGAACAGCTGCTGCGCGCCCACCGCGGACTGCCCAAAAACAAAGCCCTTATCAAGTTCCTCAGCGAACAGGGCATGAAAGCTATCCTGCTCAAAACCGAAAATTTCTACATGCAGGAGCAAAACAAAAACATGCACATCATCGATGACGAGCTTTATTTCGTTATCGATGAGAAACAGCATACCAACGACATCACCGAAAAGGGCATGGCTTTCCTTGCCTCCATGGGCGAAGACCCCAAGTTCTACCAGCTGCCCGACGTGGGTTCGCAAATGGCTGAGCTGGAGAAAGAAAACCTCACCAAAGAGGAAAAACTGGCCCGCAAGGACGAAATACTGAAGGACTTTGCCGCCCAAAGCGACCGTGTGCACACTGTAAACCAGCTGCTTAAGGCATACACCCTTTTCGAAAAGGATGTGGAATACGTGGTTATAGACAACAAAGTGAAAATTGTTGACGAGCAAACCGGCCGTATCATGGAAGGCCGCCGCTACTCCGACGGTCTGCACCAAGCCATCGAAGCCAAGGAGAACGTAAAAGTGGAGGCCGCCACACAGACCTACGCCACCATCACCCTGCAGAACTATTTCCGCATGTACAAAAAACTGGCCGGCATGACAGGTACCGCCGAAACCGAGGCCGGCGAGTTCTGGAACATCTACAAACTCGACGTTGTGGTGATACCCACCAACAAACCCGTTATCCGCAACGATATGGAGGACCTTGTTTTCAAGACCAAACGCGAGAAATACCAAGCCGTTATCAACGAGATTGAGCGTATGCGCGAACTTGGACGTCCGGTGCTTGTGGGCACCACCTCGGTGGAAGTGTCTGAGCTGCTCAGCAAGATGCTGAAAATGCGCCGCATACCCCACAACGTGCTTAATGCCAAGCTGCACAAAAAAGAGGCCGACATTGTGGCCGAAGCCGGATACGCCGGCACCGTAACCATAGCCACCAACATGGCAGGCCGTGGTACCGATATCAAATTGAAAGAGGGAGTGAAAGAGGCTGGCGGCCTTGCCATCATAGGCACCGAACGCCACGAAAGCCGCCGTGTGGACCGCCAGCTGCGTGGTCGTGCCGGACGTCAGGGCGACCCGGGCAGCTCGCTATTCTTCGTCTCGCTCGAAGACAACCTGATGCGACTGTTCGGCTCGGAACGTATAGCCTCCATCATGGACCGCATGGGCCTACAGGAAGGCGAGGTGATACAGCACCGCATGATTACCAAATCCATCGAACGAGCCCAGAAAAAAGTGGAGGAGAACAACTTCGGCATACGTAAACGCCTGCTGGAATACGACGACGTGATGAACAACCAGCGTACCGTTATCTACAACAAACGCCGCAATGCCCTCTACGGCGACCGCCTGAGCATCGACATATCCAACATGTTCTACGACACCTGCGAGATGCTCTACGACCAACTGCGCGAAACCGGCGACAAAGAGGAGTTCGACATGGAGATACTGCGCGTGTTCGGTACCGAGCTGCCATACACTGAAAAAGAGCTTATGGACGGACGCCGCGACGATGTGGTGGAGAAAATTTACAACCATGTTTTCGGCTCGTACAAAGAACGTATGCAGCGCCTTGCCGACCTTGCTTTCCCGTTTATCAAAAACGTGTACGAGAACACCCGTTACGAAAATGTGGCTTTCCCCATCACCGACGGCAAAAAGACCATGAACGTGGTTGCTCCCGTGAAAAAATCGTACGAAAACAAAGGCCGCGAGATAGCCCTCTCCATCGAGAAAAACATAACTCTTGCCATTATCGACGACCAGTGGAAAGAACACCTGCGCGAACTCGACGACCTGAAACAGTCGGTGCAGAACGCCACCTACGAGCAAAAAGACCCCCTGTTGATTTACAAATTCGAGTCGTTCAGCCTGTTCGAGAAAATGCTGATCAGCATAAACCGCGAAATATCATCGTTCCTGAGCCGTGCCTCGCTGCCGGTGCGTGAGGATGCCAACATGCGCGAGGCCAAGCAGCCCACCAATGACAACCGCAACCTGAAAACCAGCCGCGAGGACGAGGTGATGAAACAACGCACCTCCGAACCGCAAAAAACTCAGCCAGTGCACGTAGAGAAGAAAGTGGGACGCAACGACCCGTGCCCTTGCGGAAGCGGCAAAAAATACAAACAGTGTCACGGCAAAAACGAAGCCATGTAATTATCACATTTAATAGTGCGGCATTATGAAAAAAATATCGGCAATACTGCTTTGCGCTCTCTTTTCGGCCGTATCGCTGATGGCACAGACCAGCAAAAAAGGCAATGCCAAAGATGTTGACTTGTCCATCAGGGCACACAGCAACGAGGTGTTTACGGTTTATCTCAACGGTGAGCAGAAAAGCGAAGCCGCGGTTTCATCGTTTGACATGCAAGGACTTAAACCTATGCAGGTGTACGACCTTGAGGTGTATTTGGAAAAGCCAATAAAATTTATCTCAGGTGCCGATTTGCAGCTCAGTGCCGGACATTACGACCTTGTGGTATATAGCGACCCCACACTTGAATTTGCCGAAATACAGTTTGAAAATTCCATCAACACTCTTACGTACCAATCGCAGGGGGGCGGTGGCAACTCGGGCGGCAGCGGTGTTAGCGGCGAAAGCGACGTTTCGGCCATTCTGGTGATGTTCTCGCAAGAGCCTTTCGACGATACCCGGCTGCACTACGCAAAGACCGTGATGAAAGACAAACCGCCTTTCCTTACTGCTCATATCCAGCGCATTGCAGCGGCTTTTGCCTACGACAAGGCTCGTGTCAAATTTCTGAAATTTGCCTACAACCACTGTGCCGACAAGGAAAACTACGCCTCGTTGGCAGATGTGCTTTCTGAAAAAGAGGCAAAGGATGCTTTCGCCGAGTTTATGCAAGGCAAATAACGAATTTCCGTAAGTTCCTTTTTATTGCAGTTACATAATTTATGTTGAATATTTAAAAAGCAAAACAATATAAAATGATGAAAAGAATATTTTTGACGGCACTCTGCCTTATGCTTGCTCTGACATCGGTCACAGCACAGCGCAAACATGTACAAAAGCCTGTTGCCACCCGCCACCAAGATGTTGAACTGACGGTTTTGGCAAGCAGCAACGAGCGTTTCACCGTTTATATCGACGGCATTCCGCAAAGCAATAGCAGCGGCACTCGGTTCACTTTCAACGACATCACTCCCAATCAGGTGCACGACATTGCCGTGGTGGTTGAGCGTCCCATACGTTTCCTGCTTTATACCGAGATGAGTTTCCCTACCGGAAAATACGAGTTTGAAGTGTATGCCGACCGTCGCGACAACTATGCCGAAATGTATCTCACCAGCGAGCGTCCCACGTCCCATAGCAACTCGCGCCGTCATTATGGCAGCTACGGCACACCAGTTGTTTCAAACACGCATGTAACATCTCCCACACCCTCTACATCTCCCACACCGCCGGCTCTCCCTGTGCCGCAGTATTGCAGCGAGGCCGACATGTCGGTTATTATGGCTTCCATATCGCAGGAGCCTTTCGACGACACACGGCTCAACTATCTGAAAACCGTTACCATCTCAAAACAGCCTTTCACAACAGACCAAATACGCCGTATTGCACAGACTTTCACCTTCGACAACCGCCGTATGGAATACGTGCAGTTCGCTTTCAAATACTGCTACGACCCCGACAATTTCTTCACCCTCACCGATGTTTTTGTTCACAAATCGGATAAGGACAAAATTCTGAAATTTATCCAAAATAGCAATCTGAGATAACATTTTGCATTATAGAAAAAAAATCCCGACCACGCGGCCGGGATTTTTTTTGTCTTTATGGTGCAATGGGGAATTATATTTAAAAATTCCGTCACGTCTGTTTAGCAACGCAGTGGTTGATGTTCTTGGATGTCCACTCCATATCGGTGTCGTTGCGTTTTTGTGCCGAAACGGCGAACATCAGCACGTCGGCAAATCCGTTGTCGAAGTTTATCCATCCGCACAGAACGTTGTTGGCACGGTTTTCGCCAATGGCATTGTTGGCAAGGGTGTAGAGATTGTCGGGATTGAGTGCTTCGAAAATGTATGTGGAGCTTTCGCCCATCAGCTTGTGGCGTATGGCAATTTCACCGGTAACGATATTTGCCAAAGTATATACAAACACTGATGGGCTGGGGTAGTAGTTGTCGGCGTTTTGTATGGTGGTCTGGTAGTGACGGTCGGTGTCTATCGACGAGCAGGCGTTGAGGCACAGCATTGCCCAATCTTTTTTAGGCTTGTCGGGCGAAAGGTTCAACTGTCTCATAATCAGCTCGCTGGCCAAAAAACCGAACTTGCACAGTGTGTCCATTTTGAAAAACTTGGGGTACTGTATGCCAAGGTGTTTGTAGATACTGCCTGCCCACGATTTTGGGTCGCTGTCGTTGCAAGGCAGCACGCAGGAGCCGTTTACAACAACCTGCTGGTGGTCTATTCTGCAATAAGCGTTGATGTAGTTCATGCCAGTGTTAATGTTTGATACTGAAAAGGATGGCTGCATTGCTTCCGCCGAAACCCGATATCAGTTTCATAAAACTGTCGCCGTTGGCCGGAAGTTTTTCGGTGCAAACGGTGATAGGCTGGGCCACGCCGTATTCCTCGTGTCCGAGGGTGGGGAGCACGGTGGAGTGGAGCAGCGCTTTCGACGATATGATGGTTTCCAGCACTCCGGCGGCTCCCAAGGTGTGTCCGAAATATCCTTTCAGGCTGTTCACCAGCGTGTGTTCTAACATTGAGCGGTGTATTGCCCACGACTCCATGTCGTCGTTGTAGGGGGTGGCTGTTCCGTGTGCGTTGATAAAGGCTATGCGGCCGCGGTCGTATCCCGCAAGGGCGCTTTCTATGGCGTTGTGCAGACCTTCGCCGGAGCGCGAGGGTCCGGAGATGTGGTTGGCGTCGTTGTGGTTGGCGCCGTTGCGGAAGATAATGGCGCCGTGCGGCACTTGGTCGGCATCGGCACGTTGGTACACTATGCATGCGGCGGCCTCGCCAAGGTTCAGTCCGGTGCGGTTTTTGTCGAAAGGCTTGCATCGCTCCTGCGACAAGGCTTTGAACGACTGGAATCCCGAAATGATGAACTTGGAGAGCATTTCGGCGCCAATAATCACGGCGTAGTCGGCGAGGCCGTTATTTAGCCAGTCCATGGCCACAAGTTGTGCCGAAACGCCGGAAATGCAGGCGTTGCTTGCCACAACAGGGGTGTTGGGGTTGCCAAAATGCCGGGCTATGAGTTGCGCCGACCGCCACAGGTAGGCCCGTTGCGGCTCGAAGCCATCGCTGTTTTCGAGCAGGTGCACGTTGCCTTTGGTGGTGGAAAGCACAAAAAGTACTCTGTCCGACGATGGGTCGATGTCTGCTTTTGCGATGGCATGAGTGGCGGCGATGATGGCTATTTTTTCGAAATGTGTGTATCGGGTGTTGTCGTCGGGGCAGGATATTGCGAAGGTTTCGTTGATCCACTCGCGGTGGAACAGCGACCCGAAGAAAGGTTCGGGCAGGCCGAAAGCGCCGTTGTGCAGCCGTGCTACGGAACGGCCTTGGCACAGAGCCTCGAAACATTCGTCGCTGCCAAAGGCAAGGGGCGACACAATACAGTCGGCAAGGTTGTAAATCATTGTATTCCGTTCATTTGTTTCCATTGGTTGATAAAGTCGGGCACGCTCCAAAGCAGTTGGTAGTCGGTGTCGAGAAAAACTTGTGTGGTGGTGGCGGTAAGGGCAAGCTCGCCGGTGGTGAGGTTGTATATTTCGTAGTCGAAAATGAGCTTGGCGGCGGCGGTGTTGCGGAATTTTATCACAATCTTGGCACGGTCGCGGTATTTCAGGGGTGTTTTGTAGTGCAGCTGCATGTCCACCAATGGGGCATAGAACCCTTTTTCGTACATATAAAGGTATTCCAGATGGTATTTTTTCCCGAAAGCCTCGCGGGCGTCCTCGAGGTACAGCACGTAGGAGCCGTGCCACACTATGTTCATCGAGTCCACCTCGCTAAAACGTATTTCTATCTCCTTTTCGGCCTGCAGGATTTTTTCGGATGTCATAATGTGCTGATTAAGAAGTGTTTATTTGTCGATAAGGGCTACTTTTATCTCGCCGGTGGCGATAACCTCGCCGTTGCAGGTTGTTTTTGCGTCGAGCACCGACATATCGCCAAAGTCGCTCAGCACTTTGAAAATTTCGGTGGTGAGGATGTCGCCAACTTTCGGCAGTTTGGTGATTGTCAAATCTTTAATTCCGCCGATTACGCCTATTCGCACGTTCTGCATCTTGGTGTGGATGGCAAGGTATCCGATACGTGCGGCACACGATTGTGCGATGTTTTCGATGACCCCGCTTTCGAGCAGTATATTGTTGAATAACAGTGGATTGTCGGCTTTTACCTCGAAGGTGGTCTTGCAGTAGTCCTCGTTGCAGGTGATAATGTGGTCCACCAAAACAAAGGGCGGACGTTGCGGTATGTAGTCTAAAATGGCGTATTGCATTGTGTTACAGCTTTTTGCAAACCATGAGGCAGTGTCCTGTGCCCAAGCCGTCGTGCATAGATTCCACTTTGAGTCCGGCAGTTTCAACGCAGCGTATCATGTCGTGGGAATAGTACATTTTGCTGTTGCCGTTGGCCATGGCTGTGAAATAAAGACTTATCTGTGTTAGGCAGTACGACGAGGTCTCGAACCGTTGGCGGTCCCAGAAAGGCTCGTTTATATACAGTCGGCTGTGGCTGTCCATGCTTTTTGCGGCGCGCGACACAATGCTGATAATCTCCTTTTCGGAGAAACAGTCGAGGAACTGGCTCATCCAAATGGCGTCGAAGCCAGTGGGGAAAGGCACGCTGTCGTCGAGCAGGTTGGCGCCGTGTCCGTGAATGCGGTTGTGGCCGGGCTTGTCGGCGGTGGCTTGGCGCATTAGTTCAAGCTGTTGGGGCAGGTCCATGATGGTAACGTTGACATCGGCGTTGTATTCCACGCACTTCAGCGCAAAGCGTCCAGTGTTGCCGCCCACATCGAGCAGGGTGGATGTGCCGTTGCCGAAAACTATCTTCAGGGCTTCCTCGAAAGAGCAGTCGCTGTAGTAGTGGTCGAACCCGAACCAGCTTTTCTGAACCTCGGGAGGCAGTTGCGAAAGACCTTCGTAGATGGTGGGCCAGCTGCCGAACACTTTCAGACCTTCGGGCTTGCCGTTGATGATGGATTCCTCGAGATTGAAAAGGCCGAGGTAGTTCACATCATGGTTGAAGTTCATGTTCACGCGCACCATGTCGTCGTGGATGAGGAACCATCCGGCTTTGGCAAGCACGAATTTGCCGTTTTTCAGCAGTACGGTGCCAGATGTGAGCGACGATTCCAAAAGGCATTGCACACCGTAGTGGCTCAGCTTGCTTTTTTCGGTAATCTCTTCGAGGGTAAGGCCGGCAGGGTTGTCGTCGAGCATCTGGAAAATACCAAATTTCACCATCAGGCGCGCTACCTGAAAGACAACCGGGCCGAAAGCTATCTCCTGTGCGAGGCGTTGGGCTTCAAGGGCTTTTCGGTCTTTGGCATAGATTTCTTTTTGCGGACTGTTCAGTTTCATATTATACTTCTTTTATCCCCACACAGAGCTTCGCTTGTGAGGTCTCCACACTGCGCTGTGCTTGTGAGGTCCCCACACTGCGCTCCGCTTGTGAGGGGTTAATAGGATGATGTCCCTTCGGGACATTTATGGATTCGTTGTTGGATTGGTATGTGGATTTGATGATGTCTCCCCAAAAGTCGTAGTAGTTGAACCATTGGTTGGGGTAGCGATGCATGACGTTTTCGAGCCTTGTGGCAAATTGTTGGGCAAGGTTTTGGGCCTGTGCCGTTGCCGGAAGGCTGCTGTCGGTTTGGAGTGTGGAAAGGTAGCCTCGGTAGGTGGTGCCGTGTTCTTTCATTATAAAAAGTGTTACAATTGGAACGTTGAGCTGTGCGGCCAGTCGGAAAGTGCCTGCGGGGAATTGGGCTTCGGCACCGAGCAGGGTGGCGAGAAATCCTTTTTCGCTGCCGAACATCCGGTCGCAGAGTTCGGTAACAATCTCGCCGTTGTCGAGGGCGTTTTTTACGGCAAACACGTGCGAGATAGTGTCCGTAACTGGTATCAGGCGTATGTTCGACTCGGCCGACGATTTTTCGCGTTGCTGTTGCATTTGTGCCGACTCGCTGCCAAAGATTATGCCGTTCACTCGTTTCTGGTCCTGCACGAGGCAATGGCCCACAAGCTCGAAGTTGCCCACGTGTGCGCTGGCAAGGATGAAACCCTCAGGCTTGTTGAGGAGAGCGTTGAAATCATCGCTGTTCTCTACGCTCGAAATGCGGAATTGCCCGGTGTTGCCTGCCATCATGGCGAATTTGTCCAATACCACCTTGCCAAAAACAAGGTAGTTGGCAAAGACACTCCAAAACGATTTCCAAGCTGAAAAACGCTGCCGCAGCCGGTAATAGCGGTATATGTTTTTCCTGTTCGACGGAGTGAAAAGCACATAAAACGGGGTTGTGATGTACAATACGCTGTACATCACCCTTGCGGGGATCCATTTCAGCACGAAAAAAAGAAATCTCTGACCGAAATATCCGCCACCGGTTTTGCCTTGCCACTGCCGGTCTGTCACATCTATTGCAGTTTGGATTCTATGTAGTCGTAGAATTGTGAGAGTGTGCGGACTTCTTTCATCTCTTCGGGTTTTATTTTGAACCCGAAGTGCTGTTCCACTATTACCACGATGTCGACAAAATCGAGGCTGTCGATGCCCAAATCTTCTATCAAACGGGCGTCGTCTTTTATCGCATCTTTCTCAATTTCAATTTCTTCTACCAGAAAGGTGTTGACTATTTCTTTTATTTCTTCCCTTGTCATCTCTGATTATTAAATATAGATTTAGAACTGCAAAGGTACGATTTTTTTTTGTAAATGGCAAAATTTTTTTTCCGGCTGCTTGCTATAAGTTGCCATTTGCAGATTGGGAAAGATGGAGAGTTGTGGAGATGTTGAGTTATTGCCTCGGCACTACAGTGCGCTATCTGTTTGTTTCTTTTTTTATCACGAGAGCGCTGTTGGTGCCGCCAAATCCGAATGAATTGGAGAGGTATGTGTCGATGTTTTTATCGATGGTATGTGTGGCGATGTTGAGATTTTTGGAGTATTCGTCGGGCTGTTCGAAATTGATGTTCGGTGCCACGAAAGAGCGTTGCATCATCAGGGTGGAGTACACTATTTCGCTGGCTCCGGCCATCCAGCATTCGTGTCCGGTCATGGATTTTGTGGAACTGATGGGCGGGCGTGTGCTTGCGAAAAGTCGGTCGAGAGCCATGGCCTCGAAAGCGTCGCCTTGAGGTGTAGATGTGGCGTGTGCGTTGATGTAGTCGATGTCGTTTGCCGCCACTTTGGCATCGTTGAGCGCGCGTTGCATGGCTATTTGGCAACCGAGGTCGCTGGGTTGCGATATGTTGGCTCCGTTGCTCGAGAAACCGTAGCCTGCCACTTCGGCAATGATGTTGGCGCCGCGCCGCACGGCATGTTCGTAATCTTCGAGTATCACGGTGGCTGCTCCGCCGCTGGGCACCAGTCCGTCGCGCGATTTGTCGAAGGGCCGCGAGGCTCGGGTGGGCTTATCGGTGCGCATGGAGAAAGTGCTGATGCCGTCGAAACTGCCCATGGACAGGTAGTTGGTCTCCTGAGCTCCGCCGCAGATTATCATATCTTGCAGTCCTTGGCGGATGAACATCATTCCCAGCCCTATGGCGTGCGAGCCGCTGGCGCAAGCGGCGCTGATGGTCATGTTGATGCCTCGCAGTTTGAATATGGTGCTGAGGTTCATGGTTACGGTGCTGTTCATGGAACGGAAAATGCCGCCGGAGCCTATCAGCGTGGTGTCGTGTTTTTCCATGGCGGTGGTGTGGCTCTGTATCACGGCTTCGGCCGATGAGTCGTTGCCGTAGAGTATTCCTATCTCGTTTTTCTCAAGATAGTCCATGTCGATGCCGGCGTTGGCAAGAGCTTCGCGGGTGGCCATGAAAGCGTATTCGCCCTGTTCGGGCAGACACACGCGCGAGCGGCGGTCGAGGAGGGGTTTCAGTTCGGGGCGTGCCACAATGCCCGTAAGGGGCGAGCGGTAGCCGTATTCTATGCGTTTTTCCTCGATGCCTATGCCCGATTTGCCTTGGTATAGCGATTGTGCCACTTCGTCGAGGTTTTTGCCGAGGCAGGACCAGATGCCCATGCCTGTGATAACTACTTTTTTCATGTGTAAAGTCCTCCGTTGATTGATATTACGTTTCCGGTGATGTACGAGGCCTTGTCGGAGGCGAGGAAAGCCACGGCGTGGCCCACTTCTTCGGGGGTGCCGAAACGGCGCATGGGCACGAGTTTCACGAGCTCGTCCTTGGGCAGTTCGGCGGTCATGTCGGTGTCTATAAATCCCGGTGCCACGGCGTTTACCGTTACTTTTCGCTGTGCCACTTCCTGTGCAAGTGCTTTGGTAGCGGCTATCATTCCACCTTTGGCAGCGGAGTAGTTCACCTGTCCGGCCAGGCCTTTTATCCCCGAAAGGGAGGCCACGTTGATGATGCGTCCCCAGCGTTTGGTGAGCATGAGTTTGAGCAGGCGGCGCGTTACGTAGAAAAACGAGTCGAGGTTGGTGTGCAGCACGTTGTGCCAAGCGTCGTCGTCCATAAACACCATTGCGGTGTCGTTGCGGATGCCGGCGTTGTTCACCAGAGTGGCGATATAGTCGTCGGGGTGTGCCTCTTGCCAAGCGTCGAGGGCTGTGTCTGTCTTGTCTTTGTCCGACACGTCGAAAGGTAGAAGCTCGGCTTTGCCGCCTTCGGCTTCGACCATCTGTTTGGTTTCAAGAGCTGCGTTTTCGTTGCTTAAGTAGTTGACAATCACTGGGTAGCCTTCCTTTGCCAAAGCCACGCACACTGCACGGCCAATGCCGCGGGAGCCGCCGGTAACTAAAGCGTATTTCATATTCAGTATTGGATATTGGTTTTCTTCAGGTATTCTATGAGGTTCTCAATTTCTTGATATTTGGGAGTGTCCTTGATGAAAACGGGGACTATTTTCCGCACTTCGGTGTAGAATTGTTTCGACACTGGCGACAGTTTGTCGTCTATTTTCAGGCAGTCCACGGCTTGTGCCAGTGCCATGCTGTTGATGGCCAGCACTTGGTAGGCGTTGTTTATGACGTGCCGTGCGATGAGTGCCGAGTTGGTGCCCATCGACACCACGTCTTGGTTGTCGTTGTTGTTGGGAATGCTGTGCACGTACATGGGGTTGCTCAGGGTCTGGCTTTCGGCGGTGGTGGAGGTGGCGGTGAACTGGCTTGCCTGCAGGCCGTAGTTGAGGCCCAGTTTGCCGAGGTTCACAAAGGGTGGCAGTATGCCGTTTATGCGGTCGTGGAAGATGTAGTTCATCTGCCTTTCGATGAGCATGGTGAGTTTTGTGATGGCTATCTTGAGTTTGTCCATCTCAAACGACACGTAGTCGCCGTGGAAGTTGCCGCCGTGGTAAACGTTGCGGGTTTCGGGGTCCACCACGGGGTTGTCGTCGACGGAGTTGAGTTCGTCCACCAGCACTTTTTCGCAGTTTTTCAGTGTGTCGTATATTGGTCCGAGAATTTGCGGCACGCAGCGCAGAGAGTAGTAAGGCTGCAGTTTTTTGGCGTTGCCGAAATATTCTTCGCCGTGTTTTTGCTCGTAAAGTTCTTTCTGTCTGTCGAGCAGGCATTTGGTGCCTTTCGAAATACGTGTCATCATGTTGGCCACGACATTCTGTCCTTCATGACGTTTTGTTCCGTTAAGAACAGGGGAGAAGAAGTCGTCGTACGACGAGAATATTTCGTTTATCATAACCGACTGCAGCACTGCCATGTCGAACAGTTTCCATGCGTTGGCAAGGTTTACCATTCCTATGCCGGTCATTACGGCGGTGCCGTTTACTACGGAGAGTCCGTCGCGCAGGTGCAGTTTCAGTGGTTCAAGACCTTCTTTTTTTAGCGCTTCGGCGGTGGGGGTCCATTTGCCTTTGTATAAAACTTTGCCCTCGCCGATAAGGCAGAGAGCGATGTGCGACAGCTGCACGAGGTCGCCGCTGGCGCCAACGCTGCCATGTTCGGGTATGTAGGGGTATATGTCGCGGTTGATGAAGTTGAGCAGCTGCTCCACCACATCGATATGAATACCGGAGTGTCCGGCCACAAAAGTGAGGTAGCGTGCTATCATGGCGCTTTTCACTTCGATGGGGCTCAGAGGCTGTCCCGCACCGGTGGAATGCGAGCGTACAATGTTGTATTGCAGTTCGTTAAGTTCGTTGTCGGACACGCGGTATTGTGCCATTGGCCCGAAGCCTGTGTTGATGCCGTATATGACTTTGTCTTTGGCAAAATCGGACAGAAAGTTGTGGCAATCTACAATGCGTTTGCGTTCTTCATCGCTGAGTTGCAGTTTTTTGCCGTTGAACAATAATTCTTTTATCTCGTTGAAATCCATATTGTATATGTTTTTGAGATTGATTATATATTTTGCAAATATACGTTTTTTTTTTGTCCGTTGAACAAAAGAAATTTACATTTCTATCTCCTCACCGTTTTTGTTGAAAAATTTGTAATCGGCGAGGCTGAGGTTCGAGTCGGGGTTTATCTTGATGATTTTGTGATATTTGCGGCACAGCTTTGTGCGTCGCGACATGAGGCCTTTGGTGAGGTATGCGTGTATGTAGGGGTGGGTGAGTATGGTGAGTTTTTTTTCGTTTTGCACGTTGAACAGGTATTTTATGTTCGATTCTATCTCGTCCACAATGGCGAGGCTCGATTTGATGGTGCCTTTGCCGTCGCACATGGGGCAGCGTTCCTGCACGTCCACGTCTATTACGGGTCGCACGCGTTGGCGTGTTATCTGTATTAGGCCGAATTTGTTCACGGGCAGTATGGTGTGCTGAGCCTTGTCCTTAGCCATTTCGTCGACCATGGTTTGGAACAGTTGTTTGCGGTTTTCGTTTTTTTGCATGTCGATGAAGTCGATGATGACGATGCCGCCCATATCGCGCAGGCGCAGTTGCCGGGCTATTTCGATGGCAGCGTCGGTGTTTACGCGCATGGCTGTTTCCTCTTGGTTTTCACCGGCTTTGGTGTGGTTGCCGCTGTTTACGTCGATAACGTTCATGGCTTCGGTGTGCTCAATAACCAGATAAACGCCGGAGCGTATGGTAACTATGCGTCCGAACGATGAGCGGATTTGTTTTTGCACGCCGAACTGGTCGAAAATTGGTGTGGACATCTTGTATAGTTTCACGATGTCGGTTTTTTCGGGGGCCAGTGCCTGTATGTAGTTGCGAGCTGTTTCGTACAGTTCGGGGCTGTCGGTGTAAATCGATGAGAAGTCGTCGGTGAGCACGTCGCGGAGTATGACGGAGGTTTTGTTTTCTTCCGAGACGAGTTTTTGTGCAAAGGTGGCGTTTTTCAGGTTTTGCACCAACTGTATCCATCGGTTTTGCAACGAGCGCAGGTCGGCGTCGAGTTCGGCCACGCTTTTACCTTCGGCGTTGGTGCGCACAATGATTCCGAAATTTTCGGGGCGTATGCTTTGGATAAGGCGTCGCAGGCGGTTGCGTTCGGCCACGCTTTTTATCTTTTGCGATATGGATATGCGGTTGGAGAAGGGTACCAGCACGAGGTAGTGCCCGGCGAAGGAAATTTCGCCACCCACTTTGGGGCCTTTGGTGGAGATGGGTTCTTTGTCCACCTGCACCAGCACAAACTGTCCGCTTTTTACGGTTTCGCTAATTTTGCCTATTTTTTGTGTGGGGTTTTCGAATTTGAAATTGGCAAGTGTCCGCATGGCGGGGTCGCCGCTCATGGCGCGGTGCATGAATTTTGTTTGGGTGGCAAACTGTGGGCCGAGGTCGAGGTAGTGCAGGAAAGCGTCCTTGTCGCCGCCGAGGTTGACAAAAGCGGCGTTGAGTCCTGGCATTATTTTGTGCACGCGGCCAAGGAACACGTCGCCCACTGCATATTGGTGGTTCTTTTTTTCGGTATGGTATTCCACAAGCCGCTTGTCTTCAAGCAGGGCTATCTCCACTTCGCTGTCGGTAGATTTTATTATCAGTTCTTTTTCCACTATGGTGATATGAAGTGTTTTGTTTCTCGTTTATAAAAAAATATTGCCATAACACTCTGAGTGGTTTTGTGTTATGTGTGGTTTGCAACAAATAAAAAAACAAAACACTTCCCGCAATTGCAGGTCGCAGGTATGTGGTGCTGGCTGCTTACCGTGCGGGATACGGTGTTGGGGTGTGTTTTTTTTTCAAAAACAACAGATTACACGGAAAAGTGTAATCTGTTGTTTGTTTTTCAGACGGTAGAAAAAATTATTTCTTTTTGTGTCTGTTCTTGCGCAAACGTTTTTTACGTTTGTGTGTAGCCATTTTGTGGCCTTTTCTTTTTTTTCCGCTTGGCATAGTGTTTAGAGCTTATTTTTTAATTTCTTTTACGTTCTTTTTTACTTCGTTTACAAACGATTTGGAAGGTTTGAAAGCGGGGATATAGTGAGCAGGTATCAAAATAGTGGTGTTTTTGGATATATTTCTACCTGTTTTTTCTTTTCTATTCTTGTCGATGAAGCTGCCAAAACCTCTCAGATATACTGATTCGCCGCTGATGAGGGATTTCTTTATGCATTCCATAAATTTTTCAACGGTTGCTTGGATGGCAACTTTTTCAATTCCGGTTTCTTGAGCAATTTCTGCTACAATTTCTGCCTTTGTCATTTTTTTTAAAGTTTTTAATGTTATACTATTTATATTATTTTTTCTATCGTTTTGATTTGCAAAGATATATTTTTTTTTCCAAATAAATTGATTTTCATCGAAATATTTTTTCTTTTTTTACAAAAATTTTAGTTATATTGCTTATAATCAATGTGTTGCGTTTGTGTGGCGGTTCAAGTTGTCTGTTTTTCAAAAAAATGTATGTAATATGATGAATTTCAGTTAATTAGCTTTTGATTGTGCTATTTTCGTCATTTTCGGAAAGGGTGATTTTTTTTTTGATTTTCGGTTTTTTTTGAGCAAATTTTGATGACAAAAAGCATCAATAATGTGGTGAGTATCAGACTGCCAATTGCGAAAGCTCCGGCACAGGGCAGATGCAGGTTTTGCGGGTCGATGCCGAGTGCGCCGGCATTGTGGGCGTAGGTGAGTATCACTATTATGGCGTTGTTTGTGAAATGAGCAAATGCCGATGCCCAGATTGTTCCGGAGTAGTAAAAAATGTATCCCAACACGATGCCCAGCACAAAGCGCGGCACAAAATAGAACATTTCGAAGTGTGTGAGGCTAAACACTGCCGCTGCGGTGATGATGGCCGCATGCGGGCTGCGGAACCAAGCAACAAGTGTTTTTTGTACCACGCCGCGAAAAACGAACTCCTCGCATACGGCGGGTATGGCGGCCAGTATCAGCAAGTTTATCAGCATGTTGCCAAAGCCGGGACGAGATAGGAAACTGTTCATCAAATTCTGCGACTGGTCTTGTTTCTGGCGCATGTTTTGCTCCCAATCGGCGAGTTTTTGGGGCAGGTGCAGGCTTTCGTTCCACGTGGTGAGGTAATCAACCAACGGTATCGCAATTATTATAATCAGTATAGCGAGCAGTGCCGGGGCTATCTGCCATCGGCGCATGCCGGTTTGGAAAAAACTGTCTGTGCCGCTGTGGAAAAGCCATGCAAATAGCAGCGCTGGACACAGGAACATCACTATCTGCGATATGCCTTGCACCCACAGTAGCATGTTGTTTCGTTCGGTATCGGATAATATGAAAACTACGCCTATAATGGAGGCAAGGATAAGTCCCAGTCCAATCATCAGCACGAAAATGGCAAGCTGTGCGGCCGGACCCATGTTTTTGAACAGTTCTTTCATTTTTTTTTTGATATTTTCGGATTTTTAAATTGTTGTCTTTTCAGATTTTCGTGCGTTCTGATTATCTGAACGTCTTTGTTTATTGATGATTAAGGATTAACTTTTTGTAAATGCGCCCGCGTTCCTCGAAATTTTTGAACTGGTCGTAGCTCGAAGCGGCTGGCGACAACAGGCAGGTTTTTCCGTGGGCGGTATTGGCAAAGCACCAGTCCACTATTTTGTCGTAATCGTTGGAAAACAGCGTGTTGCGTGAGTTCAAAATCTGTTTGTCGATTAGCGATGCTATGCGTTGTCCGGCTTTTCCCACAAAGGCTATGTTGTGTATTTCGGACTGTTCCAAGAAGTGTGCCAGCTCTGTGTAGTCGATGCCGCGGTCGAATCCGCCAAGTATCAGCGTGTCAACGTTTTTCAGAGCCATAACTGCCGACATGCATGCTTCGGGGATGGTGGATATGCTGTCGTTGTAGAAGCGTATGCCGTTTTTTTCGGCCACAAATTCCAAGCGGTGTTCCAGACCTTTGAAATCTTGAATTGCCGAGGCTGTGGTTTGGTCGGGTATTCCAAAGCAGTGCGCCACCAGGAACGTGGCCATTATGTTCAGCAAATTGTGGTCGCCCTGCAGGTGTCGCGGTTGCGAGAGGTCGTAAACAGGTGTGTTTCCTGGTTTTAGGTAGAGGTGTCCGTTTTCGGTGTAGCAGCCTTTTGCAAGCTGGTGCAGGGAGTAGGGCAGGGGTATGCCTTTTGGTGAAAGTTGTTTTATATTGTTGAGTATTAGCTCGTTGTCGTGGCAAAAGATGAAAATGTCCTTTTCGGTCTGGAATTTGGCGATGTTCATTTTTGCCATTTGGTAATCCTTGTAAGAGTGATAGTGGTCGAGGTGTTCCTGAAAAAGGTTGAGCAGCACGGCTATGTGTGGCGAGGTGTGGGCGTTCTCGAGCTGGTGCGACGAGAGCTCTATTACTACTGTAGTGTTGTCACCAATTTGTTCTATTATGTCGAACAGCGGTATGCCCATGTTGCCTGCCATCAGCACGTTGGGGTTGTGATTGTGCAAAACGCTGTATATCAGGTTTGTAGTGGTACTTTTGCCTTTGGTGCCCGTAATGCCGACAGTCTGATGGCCAAAGAGTTGCAGGAATATGTCGGTTTGCGACGATATTGCCGAAAGGTTGTCCACAATGCCCTCGAAAAGGAAAGTGGGTATGCCGGGCGATTTCAGGATGAGGTCGTATTCATTGGCTTTTGTCAGGTAATCGGGGCCGAGTTGCAGGGTTGTGTTGGGGTCGGATTGCAGCGCAGTGTCGGAGGCGAGGTTGGTGTTGGTGTCGGCGATGCCGAGATGCTGCGTGGGCAGCAGATGGCGTATGGTGCGGTACGACGAGCGTCCCTCGCGGCCGAAACCGGCGATCAGTATGCGGCGGTTTTCGAAAAGTTTTTTCAGTTTCTGCATTTGTCTGTTTTTTTTTGAAACGAAATGCAAATATACGATTTTTTTTGCTAACTGCACGGGTCGAGTGATGAATTGGGTGGCGTTTTACTTTTTTTTGTTGAGCAGGCATGTTGACATTTCGGCTAAACAATAGTGGCACGTGTTTTTTTTGATGCCATTTTGATGTGAAAAAGTGGTGAGCAACGGGTGTTTTTTTTTGTGTTTTCCCAGTGCTGACGGGTGTTGTTTGGTGTTGTTAAATTGTTGAATGTTAGTAGTTTGTGTGGAAATTTGATTTTTTTTCGCGAAATGTCGGAAAAAAGTTGTACCTTTGCAACCGTTTTGAGTTCTTAAGATAGAAAGAAAATTGATGGAGAGATGCCGGAGTGGTCGATCGGGGCGGTCTCGAAAACCGTTGACCCCCCTTGGGGGTCCCAGGGTTCGAATCCCTGTCTCTCCGCTAAATCTTGAAAATCCGATTTTTATACAAAAAATCGGATTTTTTTTGCCTCCGTTGTGGCATACTTGTGCCGAGTTCGCAAATTGACGGATGTTGGGGAAAAACTATTCCTGAAAAAAATGCATCGCCGGTATTTTGCCTTTCAATGGTGTTGGGCCGGAAATAAGCGTGGAGCATAAAAACAAAGTCTTGCGGAAAAGGCAAGAGAAGCAGATTTTGTGAACATACTTTTTGCGCCCCTTTGTTTTTGGCGTAGGGGTGTTTTTTATGACAGTTCGCGGAACCACTTTTGCAAAAAAATCGGTAATATCCTGCAACGCAGTGTCGGCGGCAAAGTGTCATTTCCGCTTTGTTGGAGATAAGCAACAACATGAAACTGGGCAAAGACTATTCGTTAGATAACGAGCTGGCACAAGCCATAGACCTTGCTTATCAAGCCCGCAAAAGCGGCTATGCCGATGGGGCCAAGGTGAGCGGTTTCGCACGTCAGCAGAACCTTTTCCCGACAGAAACGGGCGAAACAGTGGCCGACTACACCAACGCACAAGTGTTGTTGTTGGCCGACCTGCTCAACGACCGGCGTGTGGGACAGCTCAAAATAGCAATTGCGCTTTACAACGAAAAAGCCGAGAACAGCGCGGCGGGGCAATATGATATGTTTTCGGGCGTTATTAAGACGAAAGAAGAAATTTTAAAAGAAGTACAACAGATATTGCAATATGGAACAAAACAAGAACAACAGTCAGCCCTCGACGCAGCAACAGAGCATCGCAAACGAAATGCCGTACAGCAACAAGGCGGAGGAACGGGAGTACAACAAACTGGCGCTGCTGGTGCAGGCGATAGAGGAAGCGGAGGAGAGAATACCTTGGGAGAAACTGGGGATAGCAGTGAATTAGAAGATTGGTTTGGCCCTGTATATACACAATTTGAGGGCAAGGCGAATGAAGCGGAAGCCCATTTGAGAGAGACAACAGAGGGAGTTGCGAAAGGTGCCCTCGTATATCCTGGTGTTGCCCCCATTGATTTGGTGTGGGGTGATATGAATGCCGGTTATATGAAGATAGTTATCAAGCATCCCGAAGTTGTCGGCAAGTTGCAAGACATCCTGTCTGCGACTACCATAACGTCGCAATCGGACAACAGAATTGTGTTTGAGAGCGACACGCACAAGATGGTTGTTAGCCGAATGAAAGGACAACAGCCAACAGACAACTGGTTACTTACTGCCTACGAGAAAAAAGAAAAGCCCGTCTCCGCCAGCAGTAGTGACATTGAAACGGAACCCGAAGGCAAGAGGAATGGCACGGCTACTCCTCAAAACGGTGCTCTTTCCGCCGGCAAAGATACGAAAAATTCCGCAACCGACAAAAAAAATGTTGCAGACGGCACAGAAAATGTGGTGCCGTTCAGAGGCGAGACGGAGAAAAAGCAAGCGGCGTTGTTTGAGAAAGTGGTCGAGGAAGCGCGGCCTGTTTCCGAGGGCGAGGCGGCTTTGCGCGACGGGCTTATAGACCTTATGCGGGAGGCGGGCATGGACGTGAGCGCCGACTGGGAAGAGGGGCAGCGTGTGCTGGACGAGGCAAACGGAGAGGCACAGTTAAGTCAGGCCAAAAAAAGAACGCTTGAAACCGCACGGCTCAACTCACAAGGAGAAGGCACAAAAGGCACTGTCGTTTCAAGCGATGACGGTGCAAAGATACTGAAAAATCTTGACATTTTAGCCAAAGAGCTGGAAAATAAATCCAATAATACAAAAACTTTTTTAGGAGATGTTGCCAAATCTCTTGGAGCAAAGCAGTATAAGAGGTGTAATGGACAAAATTAATGGTTATTTTGAGGACAAATTCTCTAATGGACAAA
>CALGGY010000067.1 GCA_937915785.1 uncultured Bacteroidales bacterium | reverse complement strand
ACCTTGTCTACTATTACTTCAGAAAGTGGAAAAACAACGGTACTTTTGAAGAAATGGTGTTCGAGAACCTTGCATTCAAATATCCAAGGCTCAAAACCATACTGGCTGACGGTGGATACAGAGGCGATGACTTGGCGCAACTGGCCAAGCGGCACGGCTGGAACTTGTCTGTGGTGTTAAGACCTGATGAATCGTCAAAGAAATTCAGTGTAATACCAAAACGCTGGATTGTCGAGAGAACTTTTTCTTGGGTTGAAAACTGCCGCCGACTTGCTTTGGACTTCGAATTCCTCTCCGAATCAGCCCTTGCCATGTTGCAAACTTCTTTTATCCTGCTTCTCCTTAACAAATTATTCAAATGATTTTTAAACAGTTTCTTAGCCGACACCAATAAAAATCAATTTTGTCACAACATATCTTTCATAATCTGGCAAAGGAAAATATGGACACAGTGCGCTGTTTTGGAACATAATCGTATCGCCAGTTGAAGGATTATATGGACGAGCCTCGAAGACAATTGTTCCTCCTAATGGCAAACCAGATGGTTTGCCATTATATAAGTAGTTATAACCAATGAGTTGAAATTCTCCATTTTCATCTGCCCTGACACGACATGGTTGTGGTATGGCAATGATGTTAGCATCATAATAAAAACTGTATGAGCCAACATTAAAGGACGTGTCAACAGATATGATTACTTGATTGCCGTGACATTGATCCAAAAAATCCAGAACTTCCCCACGTAAAACCAAGTTTTCTTGTTTGGGACTAACATCTTTTTTACAGCTCACAAACAATAACAACAGTAGTGAGATAACAACAAAATAGAATGATTTTAGTTTGAAATACATTTTTTGCCTCCTTTTTATTGTCTAATTAATATTTTGCTATCAACCACATTGTTGTCGCAGACGAGCACGACTGTGTAGCTTCCTGTAGGATAATTGGTTACTTCTATATCCAAGCTGGACACGTTATCCATATTACTCAAATAGTAGTTGCCAACAAGGGTTGTAGTGCCAGTGTTGTAGATGAGCAGTTGTGCCGAAGCTACTGTTGTGGCATATTCATAAGACACATTAACCCAGTTGTTTGCTGCAGGATTTGGAGAAATAGAACGTATGCAGCCTGGCACCACTGTAACTTTCACGGTGTCCAAATCGCGGTAGCCGTCGCTCTTGGCTGTAACTTCGAGTATGTACTCACCTGTTTGAGTAGGATTTGCTGAATAGTTGACACCCTCGTACAAGAAGTTGCGCTGTTTGTCGTACCAGCGGTAGGTGGCATTCTCGTTTATCTGTGTGGCGTGGAGTGTGGCAGTGGTATTGAGCAGTACGGCAGTGTCGTTGCCGGCGTTGGCCTGAAAACGGTATTCTGCGTCACGTTCGGGCTTTTCTATTTGGATGGTGATGCCGCCTACAAGTTCCTCGTCTTCACCAACATATTGGGTTATATGGTTTTTGTATATCTCCTCTGCCTCATTGCGACGGGTGAGAAAGTTGTAACGGAGTGTAACATCTGTTTCGGGAATGTCTGTGAGTTCCACCGTTTCACCAGTAACAAGATATGTATTGGCCGTTATCTGTTTGAGACTCTCCGAGGATGGTGTCCAGTCAATCATCAAATCTTCGGGAAAACTTATTGTTATTTCGGCTACATCAAGGATGTCAGATGTGCCATTTGCAAAATGGAACTGCAAATTGGAGCTTGTTGCTGCGCTTGAATCCAATGACACATTAAAAATGGCATCCAATCCAAAATTGTTTTGTGCAATGTAGTAATTAGTTATGAAAACATTTTTTAATGAAATGTTGTTGTTGTCCTCTACATTGCGACCAACAGATGAAATTTCCGGAACAGAAATTTCATCAAAGCAAGATTCTATGCGGGAATAAAGAGCATAATTGGTATTCAAGGCATAAAGTCCTTGATTGTTAACGGGTATGCATATTGTGGTATCTTTACCTGGAGTTATTTTCGGCAAAGGAGCTACACATAGTTCCGACCAAGAGTTTGTACTCCATCTATGCCAATTAAGGAATGTGGGTTTCGCAAAAATGCGTATAGAATCTGCTGTCCAAGATGTGTCGGAAGAATTGTTTTTGTTGTGAACAGAGACATACAAATAATTAGTGCCATTAACCATCTGTTGATGCACCGAGCCTCCGTCCTGATAATTGCGCAACCAAAGGTCGGGGCTGTCGGTTAGACCGTTTAATGGGTCGTTAAGCGGCTCGGAGCCAATGTCAGAAAGATTGTCGCGTGTGTAGAGGTCGTAGCTGCGTGCGGCTTTTACTGCGGCGTAGGCATCAACAAGGCCGTAACCATATGTGTTGTCATATCCCTGAGCCCCCATATCTCTTGCAGTTGTGTACAAGATGTTTGCTACTTGTGTAGCTGTAAGATGTGGATTTACAGAAAGTAACAAAGCCGCAACACCTGATACTTGAGGACAAGCCGCCGATGTTCCGCCAAAAGCATCTGTGTAATTACCTGATGACAGACCTGCTGAATCCATTCGATCTGTTGTTACGACATCTCCTATGCCAATATTACCCGACGGAGCAACCAATTTCAGACCATTGCCTCTATTACTATATCCCCAAATAACTCCATTTTTGTCTATGGCTCCAACAGACACCACTCCGCTTATTGAAGCTGGAAAAGACAATCCCGAAGCAGAGTTGCCGGAAGAAAAGACCACGACGCAACCTTTACCGCCTCTTCCATAGACCATGGCATTGCTTATTTCATCATAGATGTCTTGGTTGTAATTTTGTTCCCAAGAACAACTCAACACATCAGCTCGCTGCCATGCCCATTCAATCGCATCGGAAGTCTCGATATTTGTTGCACCTCCATAATCAACTAAATGTGCAATAACTCTCATATTATTATCATATATGCTTTGCTCAGATGGTGTTCTCGGAAGAATGTTTATGGGCAATACACTTGCCGCACTGGCAATCCCTTTTATTCCAATATTATTATCGTTTGCCGCAATTATTCCTGCACAAGCAGTTCCATGGTATTTAGAATAAATAGAATTAGCGTTTATTGGGCTGCCATTTCCATTAGATACACCAGCTGTATACCCTTGTATAATTACATTTTGCATGTCTTCATGATTAAATTCCACACCGTCATCAATTACAGCTACGACAACATTTTCCCCTTTAGTAATACCCTAAGCTGGTTCTACGTTTATATCTATTCCAATTGTCCCATTGTTTTGTCCTGTGTTTTTTAGATAATACTGCTGATTATACAATGTGTTGTTTTGTTTTATTTTTAAAAAGAATTCTGGTTCGCACCATTGTATGCCACTCCTATCCGACAAAATATTCATTATTGAAACGATCTCCTGAGAAGTAGCCACCTCACATGTCATAACATATTTATTATGCCCTTTGTCTAATATTGCAACATTATACAAGTTAGTTATATCGTCTATGGATAACAAATTGCCATCTGTTTTGTAAACTATACGAGGAAGCAGAAAAACAGTATCATCACCTATTTCATAAAATCCCGATTTATATGTAACACCATTTATTTGAGCCACGGCATCGGATGGTACAATAAATGAATTGTCTCGTATTTTTATACAAAAATCCAAAGATAGATTTAATACCTCATCCTCAGATACAACTTGAATATAGGTGCAGGGCAAATCAATTTGGATTAATGAAAATGGATCTTGAGAGAACACTTTGCTCGAAAAGGACAATAGTAATATTATTGACATGCTCAACGTATTCTTTTTAAAGTCAAAATTGTTTCTTTTCGATTTCATATTATCTGAATTTAACAATTAATATTTTTTTTCTTTGCATTGATGCAATATTCCTCAGGCTTTTGCGTTGTTATTCGTCTTTTTTAGTAGGTTGTGGCCTTTGCCCTAAAACGGTCCAAGAGCCTGTCGAAGGGCCGTTTTTTTTGCCGGACAAAGACCAGCTCAACCTAAGGGCGGGCCGGCTAATGGATTAGTTATTGTTCTACTTGACTTGTACATTTTTTTATATTTTATATCGTGTTGTTTTTTAGCATATTATGTTTAAAAAAGCCAAATTGACCGTGCCACTGCAAATATACGAAACAAAAAAAACAAAAAATATCCAAAAAACTTATAAATAATTTGCGTTTACTTGGACGGGTGTAAAGGATTTGAGTATTTTATGCAGATTTGCTCAAAAATACAATTAGGCATTTTGTTGTATATGAATTATTTAAATCATCGGAGGGTATTTGTGGAAAAATGAATATTTTTCCCACAAATAAAAAATATGTATATTTGCAAACAAATAAACAAGATATGAAACAGGAAAAATATAACATTGTTGCAGATTTAGAGGATGTTAAGTCCGATTTGCGTTTAATCAACTACATTCATGAAAATGTAATTGCCGATGATTATATGATTATCATGGACAACTCGCCATTTGTACAGGACTATGTCTTCGATTCGGCCTTCCGTTCCGAAAACAGCCATCATATTCTGTTAGTAAAAAGCGGCTGGGTGAGACATGTTGTCAATTATCAGGAATTTACAACCAATGCCAAAAGTGTGGTGTTCATCCCGGCCGGATTTGTTATTTCGGTAGAGGAGTTTTCAAAAGACTTCCGCGCAAGCATAGTTACTTTCAAAGCTAACGATTTGTACATGCCCGGCCACTTTCTGTTCGATAATATTGTGGATGTAAGCATCGGATATGCCGAGTATGAAACACTTTATGCTTATTTGTCGTTAATAAACCGCCTTGTTTCGTCCCCATCAAAAAAGAAAAGCGATTTCGACTACCTTTTGCTCTCGCTTATGATGCGCATCAAAAACTTGGAAAAAGAGACTGTCGGTGCAGAAACGAAACTGTTTGGAACCCGAAAACAAGAGCTGGTGGCCGATTTTATGAAACTGATAAACAGTGCCGAAGTGCTTCCACGAAAAATTCGTGATTACTCCAAACTTTTAAATACGTCCGACAACTATTTGAGCGTCGCATTAAAGGAAATAACCGGGCATACGGTGATGGAATTGGTAAACGCAAAATGCATTATGCAGATTAAAAAATTTCTGAAAATGCCCAAGAAGCCGCCACTGCAAAAATTATCACAAAAGTTCGGATTTTCCTCACCGTCTCAGCTGATACGCTTTTTCAAACGCGAAACCGGCCAAACCCCGGGAGAGTTCCGGAAACAGTTGAGTTAAGAGTTAAGAGTTAAGAGTTGGGAGTTGGGCGGGAGCTGAGTTTTAATTAGGAATTAGGAATTGTGAGTTATGAGTAACATCGTCCATTGTCCATCGCCCATTGTCAATTGTCAATTCTCCATTTTCCATCATCCTTTCTCCATGCAAAAAAAATAATTGATTTCTCTTTTCCGTTTTTTTTTTGTAAATTTGCAGTTTGCAATTATCGTATAAAGAACAATAAAATATTGTAAAACATTATGTTACAACTTCAATTCCTACGCGACAACACACAGGAGGCCATCGAACGCCTGAAAATTAAAAACGTAAAAGACGTGGAACTCCGTGTAAACGAAATACTTGACCTCTACAATACCCGCCGCCAGCTGCAGAAAGAGTGCGACGACACCAAAGCCGAAGCCAACGCCATGGCCAAAGAGATTGGCAACCTTTTCAAACAGGGCCGCACCGACGACGCAAACGCCAAAAAAAACCTTACCGCCGAACTTAAAAACCGCGAAAAAGATCTCTCCGACCGTCTGGCCGACACCGAAAAGGAACTCAACGCCAAGCTCATATCCCTGCCCAACGCACCCCACATTTCCGTGCCAAAAGGCAAAAATGCCGACGACAACGAGATAGTGGCCTGTTTCGGCGAAAAACCCGATCTGCCAGCCAACGCACTGCCACACTGGGAGTTGTGCGCAAAATACAACATTATCGATTTCGAACTCGGCAACAAGATAACCGGCGCGGGTTTCCCCGTTTATCGTGGCAAAGGCGCCGCACTGCAACGCGCGCTTATCAATTTCTTCCTCACCAACGCCACCGCCGCCGGTTTCGAGGAAATTCAGCCCCCGCTGATGATCAACGAGGCTTCGGGACTCGGCACCGGCCAGCTCCCCGACAAAGAAGGCCAGATGTATCAAATACCCCTCGACGGCTTTTATATGATACCCACAGCCGAAGTGCCTATCACCAACATCTACCGCAATGTAATCATCGACGAAAAACAGTTCCCCATACGTCATGCGGGCTACTCCGAGTGTTTCCGCCGCGAGGCCGGCTCCTACGGAAAGGACGTGCGAGGACTCAACCGCCTGCACGAGTTCAGCAAGGTGGAAATTGTGGTTATCGACCACCCCGACCACTCGTACCAGCAACTCGAGATAATGAAAGACTACGTGGGAGGACTGCTCCAGAAACTGAAACTGCCTTTCCGCATAGTGAAACTCTGTGGCGGCGATATAAGCTTCACATCTGCAATGACTTACGATTTTGAAGTATGGTCAGCTGCTCAGGAAAAATGGCTCGAGGTCAGCTCCGTGTCCAATTTCGAAGCTTTCCAAGCCAACCGTATGAAATTGAGGTTCAAGGATAAGGACGGCAAAATGCGTCTGGCACACACCCTCAACGGAAGTGCTCTGGCCCTGCCGCGCATAGTGGCCTCCATACTCGAAAACTACCAGACCGAAGACGGCATAGCCATGCCCGAAGCCCTCGTGCCTTTCCTTGGATTCGACAAGATAATGTGACACTCTGAAAACCCGAAAGCTATGAAAAGAATATCCCTTTTTCTGATACTCGTGGCGGCAATGCTTTTTTCGCCGCTATCGGCACGCAAAACCCGCGACACCCTCAGCGTGGGAGGACGTATGCATTTTTCCGAAAACAAAGGTCAGTGGGAGGGCAATATCCTTTTCAAATCGGTGCTGCCTAATGCCGATATCTATCTGGAAAACAGCTGTTTCACTGTTCTCTTGGCCGACCCCAAAAATCCAAAGGCCAAGCCTTACCTCAACGACAAAACCACCAACGCCAACTACCGTTTCCACGCCTACCGGCTCGCCTTTCCCAACGCCCGTCCCGACAGCATTTTCGGCGAGGATATGGAGTCGTCGTACGAAAACTATTTCATCGGCAACGACCCTGCCAAATGGGCATCGGAAGTGCATCTCTACCAAACTGTGGTGTATCGCAACCTCTATAGTGGCATCGACCTAAAGGTGTATTCCGCCGAAGGTGCTTTCAAATACGATTTTGTGGTGGATACCGGGGTATCGCCTAATGCCATAAGTATGCGCTACGACGGTCCCGATGGTCTCCGCATCCAAAACGGCGACCTCATCATAAAAACATCGGTGGCCGATATCGTTGAACTCAAACCCTATGCCTATCAAATAGTTGACGGAAGGGATGTCGAGGTGGAATGCAGCTACAAGTTGAAAGGCAACACCGTCTCTTTCGACCTCGGACAATACAACACTTCGCTGCCGCTGACAATAGACCCCATGCTGATTTTCTCCACCTACACCGGCTCCACCGCCGACAACTGGGGCACCACAGCGGCTTTCGACTCGCACAAAAACACCTATTCCGCCGGACTGGTCTTCGGCAACGGCTATCCCACCACCCTTGGGGCTTTCCAGAGCACCCTTGCGGGAAATGCCGACATAGGGGTTATAAAACTCGACCCCACCGGCGCGCAACGTGTGTATGCCACCTACATCGGCGGGCAGTATGCCGACATGCCGCACAGCCTGTATGTAAATGAGTTTGACGAACTTGTGATACTCGGCACCACAGGCTCGTCAAATTTCCCCACTTCCGTAAATGCCTATAGCCGAACCTTTAGCGGAGGCTCCAGCGTAACGTATCTCGGCTCCGGAGTGATAAATTTCCCAAGCGGCTCCGACATTTTCGTGTGCCGCCTCAACGCTTCGGGCACGCAGCTGCCGGCTTCCACTTTTATCGGCGGCACAAGCAACGACGGACTCAACTACAAGCAGAGCTTCTCGTCGAGCAACGATTTGGTTATGCTTGGCAACGACTCCCTTTACTACAACTACGGCGACGGGGCTCGCGGCGAGCTTATCACCGACGACCTCAACAATGTGTATGTGGCATCGTGCACCTTCTCCTCCAATTTTCCTACCACACCGGGGGCTTTCCAGCCTACTTCGGGCGGAGGACAGGAAGGAGTGGTTTTTAAACTGGACTATAACCTCTCCAACCTGCTGTGGAGCAGCTATATAGGTGGCTCCAAGGACGATGCCGCCTATTCCATCGACACCGACGACGAATATAATATCGTGGTGTGCGGCGGCACCAACTCGCACAATTTTCCAATAACTGCCAATGCCTACGACACTGCCTACAACGGCGGTTCTGCCGATGCTTTCATTGCCAAAATTTCGTCAACGGGCACCCGGCTGATGAGTTCCACTTTTTTCGGCTCGCCGGCCTACGACCAGTCCTATTTTGTGCGTACCGGCAAGCAGAACCATGTTTTTGTGTTCGGCCAAACCAAGGCATCGGGTAGCACCTTGATACACAACGCACAATATAATGTCCCCAACAGCGGACAGTTCTTGGCTCGCTTTGGCGCCGATTTGGATACACTAATCTGGTCCACCGTGTTCGGAACGGGGAGCGGAGTGCCCAACATCTCGCCCACAGCCTTTGCCGCCGACGTCTGCAACCGCGTTTATGCCGCAGGGTGGGGCAGAATTTTCTGCGGTTATTACCTCAACGGACAGATACAGCCGTGGAACACCAACGGCACGTGGAACATGCAGGTTACTTCGGGTGCAGTGCAGAGCTCCACCGACGGGCAGGATTTCTACATCATCTGCCTTACCGAAACGGCAAGCGCCATGGACTATGCCACTTTCTTTGGCGAGATGCACTCCAACTCCAACCAAAACTCTGGCCACGACCACGTGGACGGCGGCACCAGCCGTTTCGACAAAATGGCCACCCTCTACCAGTCGGTATGCGCCAGCTGCGGCGGGTGTCAAGGGTTCCCCACCACGCCAAACGCCCTCTCCACACGCAACAACAGTACCAACTGCAACAACGGCATATTCCGCCTCAATGTGCACAACGATTTTCCGGTGGCCGATTTCATACGTCCGCCCGTGGGGTGCGTGCCCTACACCGTTTCATTCCAAAATACAGGCTTCGGCACCTCGTTTGAGTGGTTTTTCGGCGACGGCACCTCCTCCACACAGCAAAATCCCACACATATCTACACCAGTCCGGGCGTTTATACCGTAATGCTCGTGGCACATTTGGTAAATGGTTGTCACAGCACCGACACAGTGGTGAAACAAGTTATGGTGCTCGGTCATCAGCAGCCTTTCGACACTGTTTACACCTGTCCCGGCATACGTGTGCGCATAGGCCAGAATCCACAGCCGGGCTGCACCTACCATTGGATTACTGGCAACGTCAGCGACAGCACCATTGCCAACCCCTACACCACCGTTTATGGCGACACCATGCTTCTTGTGGTGGTCTCCAACGGCGCCTGCTCCGATACCGTGCAGCAGCACGTGCTTATGAAACCAATCGACCTCTCGCTCTATCGCGACACCTCCGACTGCACAAGCCCTATCCAGCTCTCGGCCATCGTCAACGGTCAGGGCTATTATTTCTACCATTTCTCGTCGAACCGCAATTTCTCCGACACCCTCAACCGCAACATGCATCTGCCCGACGCCTACGTCAATATCAACGCCCCGCAGTATTTTTATGTTAAAGTGTACGACACCAACGGCTGTTCTGCCATCGACAGCGTCTTTGTTAATTTCGTGTCCATAGCTATGCCCGTGGTGTATCAAAGTCCCACATGCCCTGGTTCCTGCGCCGGCTGGGCTTCGGTGTCGCTCAACAACGCCACGCCGCCTTTCGACATCCGTTGGAGCAACGGCAACCGCACCGACACCGCCATCTACAACCTCTGTCAGGGCAACTACTCCATCAGGGTGATGGATTCCAAAGGGTGCTCCGTTACCCAAAATTTTACCCTCACCGACCCGCAATCTCCCACGGTGAGCAAAACCGTTACGCCGACCAACTGCGCCATTTCGTGCAATGGTGCGATAAACGATTCTATTTCAGGACCTTCAGTTTATACTTGCCTCTGGCTCGACACGACAGTAACAGTCCCGGTCCGCATGGGTCTTTGCGTTGGCACTTATATCCTGAAAATCACCGACTCCGCCGGCTGCGAATTTTTCGACACGTCGTATGTAACGGAGCTCCCGCCATATACCGACACAGCTTTTGTGAAAGCCACCTGCAAGGACCTCTGCTCGGGACTTATCAGCGTGCAGCCTGTTGGAGGCGTGGCACCTTATTCTTACGCTTGGAGCAACGGCGCCACCACACCTGCTATCGACTCCTTGTGCAGCGGCGTGTATTCGTTGCGTATCACCGATTCGGTAAATTGCTCAATAACAGATACTTTTGCTATCAACGTGTTCAGCTCTTTCGACAGTATGCGCGTTTGGGCCGACGATACGCTGGTGTTTCGTGGCAACTCCACTCGTTTGCACGTAACGCCCATACGCAACGGTACTTACCAGTGGGAGCCAACTGGCACTTTGGGCACTCCCAATGCCCCAAACACATCGGCAAGTCCCTCCGACAGCACTTTTTATTACGTAACGGTTATCGACTCGCTGGGCTGCGAATACCGCGACACTCTGTTCATGCCCTGCATCGATGTTATTTGCGGACGACCTAACGTGTTCATCCCCAATGCTTTCTCGCCAAATAGCGACGGTCAAAACGACCAGCTCTGTTTCCGTGGCGAATGGATAGTCAAATTCCACATCGCCATTTTCTCGCGTTGGGGCGAAAAACTGTTCGAAACCAACGACATCAACGAGTGTTGGGACGGTACCTACAAGGGCAGTATGTGCCAGTCGGGGGTGTACATGTACTCTTGCGAAATAGAGTGCGAAGGGCATCAGGAGTCGTTCTTCAAAGGCGATGTTACTTTAATCAGATAGCTATGGATCAGCAACTTGCCGAACAGCTCCGCATATGGGCCAAGCACTACAACAACCGTGAGCTTTTTTTGCAAAACGACCCCATACAAGTCCCCAACCGTTATCGCAACGGCAAGCTTCAGGATTTGGAAATCAGCGCTTTCCTTACCGCTTACCTCAGCTTTGGCAATCGCAAGCAGATAGTAAAAACCGCCCTCCGGCTCGACGAGATGATGCACCACCAGCCTTTGCAATACCTGCTTTTTGGACAGTGGAAACAGGATTTTTCCTCCAACGACGCCACATCTTTCTACCGCACCGTCAATCATCGGGCAATGAATGCTATATTCGCCCGTTTGTGCGATATTTACAAGAATTTTGAAAACATGGAGGAGGCTTTACAAAGTGTAACGCCTCAGTTCGACGAATTTGCTCCATTCCACAAGTTGTGCCATCTTTTTGGAGTTTCCGACAAAAGCCCGCAAAAAAAACTAAATATGTTCCTCCGCTGGATGGTACGCACCGACGGTATCGTGGATTTCGGCGTGTGGCGTAGTTTCTCTCCAACGCAACTGCTTATCCCGTTGGATACCCACGTGGCCCAGATGGCCTTCAAACTCGGTCTTGTGCCATCGCGGACATACTCTTTGAACACCGCAAAAACCATCACCGACAGCCTTTCCGAAGCATTCCCCGGCGACCCCTGCCTCGGCGATTTCGCCTTGTTTGGCTATGGCGTCGAAAATAACTGAACTACTATAAGATAGCCTTATGACCGAAGCCTTTCTCCATTACTGTTGGAAACACCGACTGCTCCAAGATAATCTTGAAACTGTTGATCATCAGCCAATTGCGATTATCTCCGTGGGCGAAATTAATACCGATGCCGGCCCCGATTTCCTGAACAGCAAAGTGCGTATTGGCGACACCGAATGGGCAGGCACTGTGGAAATTCACCAACGGGCTTCGGACTGGAATCTGCACAAGCATTCGTCAGATAAACGCTACAACAACGTAATACTGCACGTGGTTTTCGAGAACGATGCCCCGATAACACTGCAAAACGGCCGGCAACCCGCCACGCTTGAGCTGAAAAACCACATCCGTCCCGGAGTTTGGGAGAATTATCAGACATTGCTCCGACCCATGCTAAGCCATTCGGTGCCCTGTGCCGCAATGCTTCCCGAAATGCCTGTCTTTACGCTTCATTCTTATTTCGAGCGGCTTGCCGTAGAACGCCTTCAGCAGAAGTCCAAAACCATGCGTCAGCTGCTTGCCGAGTCGGGCCACTCTTGGGAAAATACGTGCTACTGGGCGTTGGCGCGACACTTTGGCGGCAAGGTGAACGGAGTTCCTTTCGAGCTGCTGGCCAAATCTATCGACATGCGTATCTTTGCCAAGCTGAAACAGTCGCTTTTCCGCATCGAGGCTCTGCTTTTCGGTCAGGCCGGAATGCTCGACGAAACCTTTTCCGACGATTACCCAAACGCCCTGAAAAAGGAATACGAATACCAGCGTAAGGTGTACAATCTCAGTCCTATAGACGGTTATCTGTGGAAATTTTTCAGGGTGCGCCCATCGGGATTTCCCACCATACGCATCAGTCAGTTCGCCAATTTTATTTTTAAGTCTAACGGTCTGTTTTCTAAGATGTTGGAAACCGCAGATACCGAAACGCTACTATCGTTTTTCGATGTGTCGGCTTCCGATTATTGGCACACGCACTATCATTTCGACAAGCCGGTGAAAAGCCGCTCCAAAATGCTTGGCCCCGATTTTGCCGTGTCGCTCGTCATCAATGCGTGGGTGCCCTTGCTCATGCTTTATGGTGTTGAATATCAGCAGGAAAAATATAGGGATAACGCCATTTCTATCCTCGAAAAGCTGCCATTCGAGAGCAACACCATCATCAAACAGTGGCATTCTGCTGGCATCCAACCCGAAAACGCCCTCCATTCGCAGGCGCTAATCCAGTTATTCAACGAGTATTGCAAGCGCAAACGTTGCCTCTCGTGTCAGATTGGATATAAGTTTCTTACAAAGAAATAGTTATCTGCATTTCTCAATCTCCACGCTCACAGCACCGAGTTGTCCGCCGAGCGGAGGATTCAGTTTCGACACTTTTATCCGCACTTTGTCCACGGCAGGGTAGAGGTTCAGAATGGTTGAGGCCATGCGTTCCGCCACATTTTCCAACAGTTTCGACGGCTGCTCCATTTCTTTTTTTATGCTCTGATACACAGATAGATAATTAACTGTGTCGTCCAAACAGTCGGAGTGTTGCGCTTTTTCAGTATCAGTTTCCAACCATGCGTCCACACGGAAATGTGTGCCAGTGGCGCGCTCTTCGTCAAAACAGCCGTGGAAAGCGTAAAAACGCATCTCCTCAAGGTGTATTACAGCCATGTCAGATAAGTGTGTCGAATTGTTTCAGAAAACGCAGGTCGTTCTCAAAATAGAGGCGCAGGTCGCGGATCTGATATTTCAGCATTGCCATGCGTTCCACTCCCATGCCGAAAGCAAAGCCAGAGTAAACATTGCTGTCTATGCCACTGGCTTCCAGTACATTGGGGTCCACCATGCCGCATCCGAGAATTTCAAGCCATCCGGTGTGTTTGCAAATGTTGCAGCCTTTGCCTCCGCAGATGTTGCACGAAATGTCCATCTCCGCCGAGGGCTCTGTGAAAGGGAAATACGACGGACGCAGGCGTATCCGGGTGTCGGGGCCGAACATCTCTTTGGCAAAGTATAGCAGAGCTTGTTTCAGGTCGGCAAACGATACGTTTTTGTCGATGTACAGACCTTCCACTTGGTGGAAAATGCAGTGAGCGCGTGCCGAAATGGCTTCGTTGCGGAACACGCGACCGGGAGCTATTATGCGTATTGGCGGTTTGCTGCGTTCCATCTCCCTCACCTGCACCGACGAGGTGTGTGTGCGCAGGACCACGTCGCCATGCTGCCCCTCTTTTTCCACAAAGAAAGTGTCCTGCATGTCTCGGGCGGGGTGCTCGGGTGGGAAGTTGAGTGCCGAAAACACGTGCCAGTCGTCCTCGATTTCGGGCGCCTCCGACACGGTGAAGCCGATACGCGAAAAAATTTCGATAATCTCGTTCTGCACCACCGAAAGCACGTGGCGGCTGCCCAGCTCCGAAAAATCAGTGGGCATGGTAAGGTCGCAGTTTCCGCTATCATCGGAGATGGTTTCGGCAACGGAGCTCCTCAACTCCTCAATTTTTGTTTGAGCGGCCACTTTCAGCTGGTTCAGCAGCTGGCCTATCTCTTTCTTCTGCTCGTTGGGGACATCCTTGAACTGGCCGAAAAGCTCGCTTATCACGCCTTTCTTGCCAAGAAACTTTATGCGGAATTGCTCAATGTCGGCAATCTTGTTTTGCAGTGCCTCGCTTTTCAGCGACTGTATTTCGTTGATGTAGCTCTGTATCTTGTTTCTCATCGTATGGATTGTATTATTCTTCGATAATTTTGATGGTCATTTTCACGTCTTCTACCGGACGGTTGGCCGCATTGCATTTTACGGATGCAATTTTGTCGATAACATCCAAGCCTTCAATAACCTCGCCAAAAACGGTGTAGTCGTTGTCCAAAAACGGGGTGCCGCCTATTGTGCCGTACACTTTTTTTTGCTCGTCAGTAAAGGTTTTGTTCATCCGGGTCGATACAAGGTTCATGTAGTTTTCATCGCACACCCGTCCCTGAACAATGTAGAACTGCGAGCCCGACGATTCTTTTCGGGGGTTCTCGTTGTCGCCGAGACGGGCTGCCGCCAAAGCGCCTTTTTTATGGTAATACTTTGGGTTGAATTCGGCGGGGATGGTGTATCCGGGGTTGCCGTTGCCAAGCATAACGTCGGGTTTCGCGTCCTTCGACGTGGGGTCGCCGCCCTGTATCATAAATCCGTTGATCACTCGATGGAACAAAAGTCCGTCATAAAAACCCGATTTTGCCAATTTAATGAAATTTTCGCGGTGCAAAGGGGTGTCTTCGTACAGCAAAATCTTCATATTGCCAAAGCCGGTTTCGATAAGAACCAAACTTTTTTTCTCCTTTGCAACTGGTTTGTTATTAGTGCTTTGCGCAAATATTCCAAGTCCGAGGAATAAAAAAAATGTTGCAAAAATAACTTTTTTGGTGTCCATTTCGTAAAAATTTATTACCTTTGCAAAGGTAAACTAAAATTTTCATTTACGAAAGATAAAAAGTATTTTTTTATGAAAAAAAGTTTCTTGATTGCCTTAAGTACACTGATTATCAGTGCTGTTTCTGTAGCATTGTTCTCGTCGTGCGACAAGGAAACGGATTGCACCCTTTCCGTCGTTGTTTTGGATGAAGAAAACAACAACGCTCCTATTCAGGGAGTATATGTGAAAGTAAGCAAAGACAACAGCGAAGTGAATGTGGAAGGTACAACCGATGCCAACGGCCGTTTCAAAGCCACTTTCAAGGCTCCGGCTATTTTCGACGTTGTTGCCCAGATTGAAACTGGCGAGTCCGACCCCTCCACAGGCGAACGTTTCTATCGCGAAGGCAAAAACAGTGTCCGCCTGCAAGAAGGCCAAACGGTTGACTGTAGCGTTATCCTGCTCTCCGAACGTTTGCGCCGCTACTAATAAGTAATATAGACAGTTATGGCTAATGGTCTTTCCCAAGCCGACATTGAACAGATGTCGGCATTAGGCATTTCATTGGATGCCTTGGAGTTGCAGATCGAGAATTTCCGTAAAAAATTTCCGCCCATACACTTGTACGCCGCCGCCACCGTGGAAAATGGTGGCATTTTGCGCCTGCCCGACACCGACAAACAGCGCATGGCCGACTTTTACGACGACAAACGCCGAAAAGTGAGTGTCCTGAAATTCGTTCCGGCATCGGGTGCGGCATCGCGAATGTTCAAGGATTTGGCCGAATTTTCATCGGTTTATACCGGAGTGAGCTACAATTTCGAGAAAGAATATCCTTCCGTGAAGGTGTTCATCGACAATCTTCCGAAATTCGCTTTCTACAATGAGCTGGTTCAGGCCATGTGCAAAAATGGTCTCGACATAAACGACTACCTCAACCGCCACGATTATGCCACCGTTATCAATTATCTGCTCGGCAAAAATTTCATGGCATACGGCTCCAAACCCAAGGCACTGCTCAAATTCCACTCCTACAACGGGGAACCCTATCCAGCTATATTGGATCATTTTACCGAAGGTGTCCGCTATGCCGAAAACAATGGCAAAGTGGCCCTGCATTTCACAGTGTCGCCCGAGCACAGGGCTGATTTCGAAGCCACTATAAAACTGCTCAAGCCAATCTATAAGAATATATCTTTCGATGTAACTCTCTCGGAGCAAAAACATTACACCGACACCATCGCCGTAGACGAATACAACAACCCACTGCGCGACGACGACGGACGGCTGATTTTCCGCCCCGGCGGACACGGCGCATTGATAGAAAACCTCAACGAGTGCCATGCCGACATCGTTTTCATCAAAAATATCGACAATGTAACTCCCGACAATCCTTTCAACAAAACTCCCGACACCGAACCGGTGGTGTGGAAAAAAATATTGGGAGGCGTGCTGTTGTCTCTGCAGGAGCGGACTTTCGGCTATCTGCATTGCCTCGACGCAGGTGCCGACGCCGCTAAATTGGACGAAATTGCCGATTTCGCTAAAAAACAGCTTAATATCTCGTTGCCCGATGATTTTGCCAATCTCGACAACAGCAAAAAAACTGAACTATTCCACTCCCAGCTCAACCGTCCTATGCGTGTGTGCGGCATGGTGCTGAACCAAGGCGAACCCGGCGGCGGACCATTCTGGGTTGTGAATTCCAATGGCAATATGAGCCTGCAGATTGTGGAAACAAACCAAATAAACCGCAAAGACCCCTCGCAGGAGGCCATACTGCAGTCCGCTACACATTTCAACCCCGTGGATTTGGTATGTGGCCTTCGCAACTACAAGGGGCAACCGTTCAATCTGCTCGAGTATCGCGACCCGCAAACAGGATTTATCACCAACAAATCGCAGGGGGCACGAACCCTCAAGTCTCAAGAACTGCCCGGCTTGTGGAACGGCTCCATGGCTCATTGGACCACAGTATTTGTAGAAGTGCCGCTCTCCACTTTCAATCCTGTGAAAACGGTGAACGACCTGCTCCGCAAAGAACATCTATCGTAGTTTTACCCATTTTTTTATGAAAAAACTGCTGGTAGTATTTGCAGTACTTGCCACATTGGTAGCAGTGCTGTATGTCGTTATTGCTGCCGACGACGGCATGAGAACGTCGGGCTACGACCGGCTTTCGAAACGCGAGATTTCGATGATTAGGCCGGGCGACATCGTTTTGCGCAAGGGATTCGGAGTTGTAAGCGCCACCATAGCGCGCACTTTGGATGAAGAATTCTCCGTTTCGCATTGTGGCATTGTGGTTGCCGACAGTTTGGGACAATTGCGAGTAATCCATTCTGTTTCCTCTTCCTTGTCCGATTTCGACGGGGTGCAGGAGTGCTCCATTGGCACTTTTCAGCACAGCAGTGTGGTGGGAACCATGCTTGTGGTGCGTTTTCGCGATACCGCCGACGTGCCGCTCTCGCAAATGGCTGTTGCTGCGGACCGTTATCTGAAACAGAAAATCCCTTTCGACAACAAGTACGACATCTCCGACAGCACCGCGATGTATTGTTCCGAGATGGTTTGGAACGCACTGAAAGAAACCTACGGCTACGATATCTATCCCGACAAGTCGAAAAGCGAGGTGGTGAAATTTGCACCTTTTTTCGACACTACGCACTTTTATCGAGTGATAAACCACCACAAAGTGAAATGATGTTGAGTCACCCGTGGATATATGAAAAAAAGCAACATCCTGAGGTTGCATTTTTTTTATTTCAAAAGCCCTTGTGCTTTAGTCGGTGATTCTTTTCGGCGAGTCGGGTTTGCCAAAGTTCATGCCCAACGAAATCCTTACGGTGTTGGCCAGCGGATTTTGTGTTTTCGACAGTGCCAGCAGATACGATAGGTCGAAAGTGAACATGTTGTACCGTATTCCGCCGCCAAAGGTGATGTACTGGCGGCCGCCTTTGTTCTTGTGTTCGAAGAAATAGCCCGCCCTTACGGCAAAAAGGTGGTCGTACCAATATTCGGCCCCAACCGACAGCTGTATCTCCTGCATCTCTTCTTTAAATCCGTTCGGCGCATCGTAGAACGACTGGAAAACGCCCTGCATTACGCTTATGTCCTCGGCACGGTCGTTCTTGCCTGCAATTATTTCGCCGTGCTCATCGTAAACGGGAGGTGTGGGAACCAGCAGTTTGTTCATGTCGAGCATAAACGAGAATTGGTTATATTCGTCGAAGTTCAGGGTGTAGCGTCCGCCCAAGCGCAGGTTGGCAGGCAGAAAGTCCTTCTCGTTGTCGTCGTCGGAATAGGATATTTTGGAGCCGAGGTTGGAGATGAAAACTCCTAAAGCCAGCTCGCCGGGCATCGACGGTGTGGCGTTGAGTTTGTCTTGGTAGTAAACTCCAACGTCGGCGGCAATGGCGTTGCCCGCACGGGTTGAGGTGGTGCCAACATCTTGTCCTTGGGTGAGGTCGGAACGCAGGTAGCGACCTGTAGCGCCGAGCGAAATTACATCCGAAAGTTTCATGGAGTAGGAGAGGTCAATGGCAAATTCGTTTGGTGTGTATGTGCCAAGGTCGGCGCCTTCCTCGCTGGTGAAATTTACGTCGCCAACGGAGTAGTAGGTTACCGAGCCGCCTATGGTGCTACGGTTGTTCACGGAGTAGTATCCGCCCAAATACAGCAGGTTCATGTCGCCCACTCCAAGTCTGCGGAGCCATGGGGTGTATGTCATGGCAAATCCGGCTTTGTCCTCTACAAAGGCCAACTTGGCGTTGTTCCAGTGCTGCGAGTTGGCGTCGGGCTTGGTGGCCACACCCACATCGCCCATTCCGGCCGAGGTGGCATCGGGCGACACCATTATTATAGGCATTGCCGTAGATATGTAATTCTGTCCGCCAATCTCATTTTTCTGTGCGTAGGCGCAGTTTATAAGCGTGGCGGCAATTACTGTCAGTGTTAGAATTTTCTGATGTCTTTTCATCGTTTTTATAGTGTAAAAAAGTATGGTAAAAACGTAAAGGGTGTTTTTTTATTGTTTGGAGGCGTTTTTATTTGTGAAAAATCACTTTTGTGGACTTGGTGTCCTGCTCGCCGTTGTCGAACGTTACCACGGTGCGCAGGTAATACACACCGTTTGCCACCTTGCCGCCCGACTGGTTGCTGAAATCCCATTCGGCACTGCCGACCACAAACGAGCCGTTTGCCAAAGTGGGGGTTATTTGTCGCACCATGCGTCCCGAAGCGTCGAAAATGTATATCTCGGCGGCGGTGGGTGCCGACGCGCTGTTGTGTTCTATCTGTATGGTAACTCTGTCGCGTGCGGGGTTGGGGTAGGCAAAGAAACGTCCTATTTCGGGCGAGCCTTTTTTTACCACAAAGGTGATGGTTGCCGAAGCCGAGTAGTTGTAAACGTTCCAAGCCTTAAGTGTCAGAGTGTGGGTGCCTTCGGCAAGATTGTACAGCGGGTAGCGTATGTAACCACGGGTGTTGTCGTTGATGTCGGTTTCAAAAAAGTTGTTCAGCACCATAATTTCGTTGGCGTTGCCGTCGAGTATGGCAGTGATGTCGTGGCCAATGCCGCTCCCCACGGAGTTGATTCCCACTTTGTCGCTGAGCACGGCGTACAGCGACGGGTTGTCGTTGGTGCAGCCGCCAGAGACAAAGAGGCTGTCGTTCATAAACAGTCGCACCACAGGACGGAACACTGTGCTGTCGGCATCCTCGTTGAAACCGCCGAAAAGTATGTTCTTGTAACAGCCGGTGGCGTTGCTCCCTGCCGACTGTGCGTAGTGGCTCAGCTTGCCGAAATCGTATTTGTACGAAACGTCCTTAGGGACAAGGAATGTGTAAGTAAAACGTCCGTTCACCACAGTGTCGGAGGTCTTGGCAAGCACGTTTTTCTGCTGGGTGAAAGGCGTTTCGGTGTCCTCGTTGTCGTTGGCCAGTGTGTAGTAGGTTGCTGCGCGGTCGAAAACGGTGGTGTGCATCCTTCCGTTGAAATTGCTGTCGATACTGCCGTCGGGGTTTGTTATGTGTCCTTCAACGGTGATTTCGGACAGCACGTCTGCGGTGTCGGCAATGCTGTCGCACACGGCTTTGGAGTTTATTTTCGTCACATCCACTGTTTTTGTGGGTATCGACAGCCGTAGTGCCGGGTCGCCAATCAGGTTCAGGGCGTGAGGCGACACCACGGCGTTCTTGGCGTTCATCAGGGCATCGCCGACAGTGTTCTGCCTGCCGTTGGCGTAATCGAGGGCGTCCATGCATATTTTGGTGTCGAACGCCCGGCTATGGCTAATGGGGCGCGAGGCCGCAACTACGGCAATGCCCCCGCCGTTGGGCGAAAGCACAAAACGCTCGGCTCCGCAGATGTCGTCGGTCATGTCCATCTTGCCGAAAGTGCAGGTGCTGGCCATGAAAAATGGCAACGCATAACGGTTGGTATATCCCTCGATGTCGCCAATCTCCATATAACGTTCCGACCCGATGTGGTCCGCAATGCCGTGTCCCACGTAGTTCAGTAGCAGACAGCCGTAGTTGATGCTCCTTGTCAGGGCGTTTTTCACATCGGGATAGAACGACCCGATGGCTCCCGACTGCTGAACGTATGCGTCGGCGTAAATCTTTTCAATGTTGAAGAACGGGAATTTCTCTGTTATTTTGTCCGTGGTGTATTCCGACGATAGCAGGAAATCCACATCGCCCTCGGAGCCGGGGTCGGCATCGTCGGCCAAAAACACAATGGCGTTGCGCCAGTCGCCTTTCACCGATGGCGTTTCAAAATCTTTGTGGGTGATGTAGTTCTCTATTTTGTCGGCTAAAATCTGGGCTTCGGCAACGTTGCGTGCCGGCAGGCGGCCTATGCCGATGTCAACCGTTTCGGTGGCAAGTCCCGACTCGCTGTCGTGGAGATAGCCGAAAAAATCGTCGGTGGCCTGCGACGGGCCGTCGTCGTCGAACGATGTCAGCGATTCGTAGGTTACAACAGTGTTCTGGTTGTTTTGCATGATGTTGCGGTGGTCGTATGAGGCTTTGCCGAAGAGCAACAGGTGTCGGGGTGGGGTAAGGCTTGAGTCGCTGCGGCTCTTGTCGAAAAGCATTTTCATCAGGCTGCGTATCGCCACTGCGTCCTGCTTGCCCGATGAAAACTCGTTGTACACTTGCTCGGGGGTAACCACTTCAGCAGTGATGCCGTCGTAAATGCGGTGCAGGTCGGCAATGCGTTGGGCTTGGTCGAGATAGGCGCTGTTCGAAACAATAATCAGGTCTATGGAATTGAGAGCATGCAGGTTTTGGTTGGCCACGGCGGTGATTCGCAACGGCGAGTAAAACGAACTGCCGTCGAAGGCTATGTATTCGTGTATGGAGTCGGTGGAGGCATTGAAATAGAAGGTGTCGTTTCCAAAGCGTCCTGTCATTTTTCCGATGGCGGTGATGTCGGATATGTCCCACACCTGCACATTGCGGTTGCAGCCGGCAACGCCGTATCGTGCAACAGACCCCATCCCATAGGTGGACAGGTTGCGGAAACCAGTCTGTCCTTGTCCGAAGCGGAGTTGCACTGTGGCGTTGATTTCGATAAAATCGAGATGCCCGTAGGCCAGCCCCTCGCGGTAGGTGTACCCTATGTTGAAAGTTAGGCTGCTGCCTCCGGTGGAGACAATGTTGTTGAAATCGGAAAGGTAGCGGTTGTTGTGCTGGTCGAAATGCAGGGTGTTGCTGCCGCTGCCCCAGTTGATGGAAAACGTCGAGCTGTTCGACGAAATGCTTGCCAATGCGTAGCGTGCGTGAATTGGCTGGCCTGCCACCATGTTGGGAATGGGTATGGTGAACGAGCGCGTGGGAGTGGCCGACGAGAACCTTTCGCCAACCCATATCTGCCCGGTGTTGTGGGTGTTCACCAAATCGTTGTTTATCACCGCACGGTGGATATATGAGTTTATGTTGCGCGTAGCCACGGCTCCCGTTGCATCGATGTCGGCAATGCGTTTTGCAGTGCCAATGCCGTGCGAAAAAGTGAAAAAGTAGTAGTTTTCTGCAGAATAAGGGTGCACCACGTATTCGAACCATCGGGTGGTTTCGTTGTAACGCCACACGTTGGCGGCTTCGGCGTAGAAAAGTATGTAGTCGTTGTTGTTGAAAATGCCGTCGTTGTTTTCGTCGGCCACCAAGATGGAATTTTCGGCAAGGTCGGAGAGACGCGGAATGCTGTTGTCCTCGGGCAGTGGGCCGCCACCGTTTCCGAAAATGGCAAGGTCGGCCACGGTTTTCCCGCGGGCGGGGACCCCTGCATTTTCGAAATCAGTAACCGATATTTTGTGTATGCCGGTGGTGTTCACTGCTATTTTGAACCATTCGCCGCTGGCAAGTACAGAGTTCGTGGTGCTTTTTTCGTGTCGCGGCATGGGGGTGGGGGTCGTCGCAGCTTGGTAGTGTACCGAAAACGACTTCACTCTGCCAAACCCGTTGCCTGTACGCACGTAGGGCATCACCATCAGACACAGCTTGGCGGAATCGCCTGTGATACGGACAAAGAACCGGTAGCACACCGTGTCGGGAACGATGCTGCCGTAGCGGTTGAGAAAGGATTCTTCCGCCTCTGAAACAAAATCGAAGGAGGCATCGTATAAAGTCCCAACACACTGCACCGATTTGCCTTTGCAGCAAACTGTGCCCAACTCTTTGAAATAGCAGATCGTCGGGAAATCCTCGCTATAAGCAGCATCGTTGAAAAGAACCGATGTGCGGCAAACGGAGTCGGGGATAGCTTTCCAGCGAATAGAAAAAGAATCGATGCCCTGTTGGGCAAACACAGAATAGAAAGGTGTGCAAATAAACAATGCAATGAGTTTGCAGGCAATATAAAGGTGTCGAGAAATGTGTTTCATATAAATAAATAGTTCGGTGTAATAACTTTGAAGGACAAAAAAAATTGTGTGGACAGAAAAAATGGTGAAATTTTGAAAAAAAACATGAGAAATTTTGACAAAAAAACCTATATGACAAAAAAAACTTCAAATATACAACATTGAAAAACAGAATATTGTATTTTTTTTTTGACAAAATGACGAATAATTGGAAAAAAAATCGTAATATTGCTAATCATTTGGAGAATAAAAAAAACAACTTATGAAGATGAGAAAAATACAGAAGATAATGCTGGTGTTGGCAATGGTATTTGCTGCCAGTCAGACGGTTAGCGCACAGGATTTTGTGTTCTCCCAGTTTTATGCAAATCCTTTGTATTTGAACCCGGCATTGGCAGGGGCCAAAGTTTGTCCGCGTATATCGCTGAATTACAGGAATCAATGGCCGGCGTTGGTTAGCTCGTTCCAGACGGTTTCCGTGTCGTACGACCAGTATATCGACGCTCTCCACGGTGGTATCGGTGCCATAATTATGAACGACCGTCAGGGCGACCACGGCGCACTTATGACCACAATGGCCGGCATAATGTACTCGTTCCGCTTCCAGCTTTCACGATATATATATGTGAATGCAGCACTGCAGATGAGCCTCGTGAATATGAACCTCGATTGGGACAACCTGCGTTTCCCCGACCAGATAGACCCTACTTTCGGTTTTATTTACCCCACACAGGCCACCCAGCCCGACAATCTCAACAAATGGTATCTCGACTTTGACGCCGGTGCCGTTATCTACAGCGACGCATGGTACGGCGGTGTGGCCGTTTCGCACCTCACTCAGCCTAGCAACGGTTTCTACGGCATCAGCGACCTGCCTATGAAAATTACCGTTCACGGCGGCGGACTCATCAACCTTGCAACCGACAAGCGTAGAACTTCTTCTCTCGCTCTTGGTACACCCATTATCTCTCCAAATCTCATCTATCAGTATCAAGGCGGTTTCAACTACTTCAACTATGGTCTGTACCTCGACTGGGAGCCATTCATCGTTGGAGCATGGTTCCGCCACGGCTTGGAAAATGCCGACGCTTTCATCTTCCTCGTGGGATTGCAGCACAACTGGTTCAAAATTGGCTACAGCTACGACGTAACAGTGTCCAAACTGGCCAACAACACCGCCGGTTCGCACGAGATAAGCCTCGGATTTATATTGCCGTGCCCCGAACACAGAAAGAAAATAAGAGCAGTACGCTGCCCGTCGTTCTAATGACACAGAGTCAATTTTTAGCATAAACAAAATCAACCCCATTTGCGATTTTGATGGGGTTGATTTTTTTTTAATAAACCGATACATTATATATAAACTATAAAATATGAAAACGCAGACATTTGTTATTACAGCCATTGCAGCAGCCCTTTTAATGACCGCTTGTACCGACGATGATGCAAAACCGGCCAACAGCGTAACGCCCGACAACGGGAATGAAGAATCTGAGGAGATAGACTGGGAAGACCCTCAAACAGGCCAGACGGCAAGCGTATATGTGGACAATGTGAAATTCGACATGGTATATGTTGAAAAGGGCAGTTTCAGGCAACTGATACCTTACTATCGCACAGGCCAGTTCGGAATAAGGGTGTTGGACACCGTGCTGATGGAAGAACGCACCATCGACGAAAGTTTCCTTATCGGCAAGTTCGAGGTTACCCAACGCCAATGGCTCTCGGTGAGCACGTACAACCCTTCCGAGGACCAGTCCGACCCCGTCCTGCCAGTAACCAATATCCATCAGACCCAGATGAACCGGTTTATCGACACCCTCAACGCCATCACCGGACTTGAGTTCAGGATGCCCAGTTTCATGGAATGGCAGTACGCAGCAAAGGGTGGCAACCACTCGCTCCACTTTTTGTATGCCGGGAGCAACAACATCGGCGAAGTGGCATGGTACAGCGCCAACAGCGGCGGAAAGCCGCATCGGGTTGGGCAGCTGCGTCCCAACGAGCTGGGACTTTACGACATGTGTGGCAATGTGAGCGAGCACACCAATTCCTCTCCCACACGCGGCGGCAGTTACGAAACCGAACTCACCCCCGAAGTGAGCTACAACAATGACCTGAAAGTGGAAGAATGGTACGACAATTCACCGCGAACTGTTATGATGACACAGGGAAAAACCATCGGTTTCCGCATTGCGATGGCCGTTCCAACCCAAGAGCAGTGGAACCGCTATCTGAACAGCAAAAAAAATAGAATAAAAGAAAAATAAGACAAATCTTTTAAGTTATTGAAATATCGGATGTTGCGAATAGCGTTTTACAAAAGTGCATCATTTGTAAAATAAAAGTTGCGTTATCTCGTTTTTTTTTGTATCTTTGCAGGTTGTAAACAGCAATTAAAAAACAGTCGAAAAAAAGTAACCTTTTTTAGCAACAGACGTAAATAGAACAAATAAACATAAAACTGAAAAGTTATGAAATTCGTTAGATTATTCTGTTTATTGGCGATAGCAAGTTTGCTGATAACAGCATGCGGCAAAAAACAAGTGTCGCAGACCACAGGCTGGAACTACAACGATTCCAAATGGGGCGGTTTCGAAGTGTCGCCCTACAGCGAACAAATGACTGGTCCCGGACTTATATTCATCGAAGGCGGCTCGTTTTTGATGGGACGCGTGTCCGACGACCCGCACCACGCTTGGAACAACTCGGAACACATGGTAACTGTGTCGTCGTTCTATATGGACGAGACCGAGGTTAGCAACGTGTCGTACCGCGAATATATATACTGGATGCAGCGTGTGTTCGGTGAGGAATATCCGGAATTTGTAAGAGCCGCTTATCCCGACACCAACTGCTGGCGCCAGAAATTGACCTACGCCGAGGACCTGGTTAATTTCTATTTCCAGAGCCCGATATACGACCAATATCCCGTTGTGGGTGTGTCGTGGGAGCAGGCAAGCGCCTACTGCCTCTGGCGTTCCAACCGCGTGAACGAAAAAATAGCTATCGACGCTGGCGTGCTTCAGCTCGACCTTACCGACCTTACAGCCGAAAACGCTTTCCAAACCGACGTTTACCTTGCCGGTATGTACCGTGGCGAGACTGCCAAAGGTCTGAAGGACTTGAACCCGAGTTCCGGTGGCGAACCTCGTAACATCCGCGCCACCGACGGCATTTTCCTGCCCAACTACCGTCTGCCTACCGAAGCAGAATGGGAGTTTGCGGCCCTCGGTATCATAGGCAACACCGTTGACGAACGTCAGCTGGAACATAAAGTTTATCCTTGGGCCGGACAAAGCGCCCGTTCCGCCGAAAAGAACTACTACGGTCAGTTTATGGCCAACTTCAAACGTTCGCGCGGCGACAACATGGGTGTGGCCGGTAGCCTCAACGACTCGTGGGTTTACACAGCCCCCATCAAATGGTATTTCCCCAACGACTACGGCTTGTACCACATGGCTGGCAACGTCAGCGAATGGTGTATGGACGTTTACCGTCAGGATGTTAACCCCATTGGCGGCGAAGACCTCAACCCCTATCGAGGTAACGTTTACAAAACCGTTACTATCGAAGACGAAGAGGTTAAGATCAACGATACCACCGGCGGCATTGTTTACCGCAACGTGGACGACGACCTGAACAGACGTAACTACCGTCAGGCCGACAATATCAACTACCTCGACGGCGACTTTGCATCGACCCTCAGCCAAGAAGGCTGGAGACCCCTTGCTGGTGGCGATGAAGAAGAGGAAGAGGAAGGCAGCTCGGCCGACCGCCTGGCCTCGCCCGACAGCGTTACCAACATGATGTATGCACGCTACACCAACAATCCGGACAACATCACATCCCTGATAAACAATAAGGTGAGAGTGGTGAAAGGCGGTTCGTGGAACGACCGTATCTATTGGATGCAGCCTGGCACACGCCGATACTACGACCAAGAAAAATCCACCTCGTGGATTGGTTTCCGCTGCGCAATGACCCGTCTGGGCTCGCAGACTTTCCAACAGAGCACCAAAAACAGCAAAGACTAAACGAATTGATTTATAATAGCAAAAAGGCTGTCAGACCGACAGCCTTTTTTTGATTAAAAACCATTAAACCAATTTTCCAATGGACAAAAAAAGTTACGCATTGGGCTGCGATATAGCCAACAATCTGAAAAGCATGGGAATAAACAAAGTGGACCGCGATAGCTTTGCACAAGGTGTGATGGATGTGCTGAACGGCAAATGCCAGCTTTCCAAAGAAGAACTAAGCCAGCAGTTTGCACTGCTTAGCGCAGAAATAGAATCAAACGCCAAAAAAGAGATGCTGGCCGAAAAGGAGAAAGGCAACCGTTTTTTGAACGAAAACAAAACTAAGGAAGGCGTGGTGTGTACCCCGTCGGGACTTCAGTACAAAGTGATAAAACTCGGCGATGGTCGCAAACCATCCGCCTCCGACACGGTGAAAGTTCATTATCACGGCACTCTGATAGACGGCACGGTGTTCGACTCGTCGGTGCAGCGCGGCGAAGCCATAGAGTTTCCGCTCAATCGTGTCATTGCCGGCTGGACCGAAGGCCTGCAGCTGATGCCCATAGGCTCCAAGTTTATTTTCTACATACCCTCCGAGCTGGCATACGGCGAGCAATCGCCCAGCCCGCTGATAAAGCCGCACTCCACTCTTGTTTTTGAAGTGGAATTGCTTGACATAAAGTAATTTGTATGAAACTGATACCAATTTTTGTTGTGGATTTGGACAGCCTTCACCAGTTCGATGCAGAGTTTGCGGTGATTGGTCCGCAGTATTTCGGTGCCGATTGGAAACCCAACAAACATTATATAATGACTCTGGTTGGCAACCTGCTGGTGCATTACGTTTTCCGTAAACAGTTTCCGAACAGTCCACTGCCAGAATATTCGTTCAACGAAAATGGTAAGCCGTTTTTTGCGCAATATCCCGATTTTCAGTTCAATATCTCCGACTCCAAGCTGCGTGTTGTCGCCGCTTTCGATACCGAGGATGTGGGTGTTGATGTGGAGTACCTGCGAACCCACAGAATGGAGCTGATGCAACGTTTTTTCTCCGATGAGGAACGACAATGCGTTGAAAAACATGCAGATGACGAACAGAAGGGATGGACTTTCACAATGCTGTGGTCGTTGAAAGAGGCTTTGGTGAAATGTTTGGGCACGGGCATTGCCAAGGATTTTACCAACTATTCGGTAAATCCTGAGACAGAGGATGTTGAACCGGCTTCGTCGCGTCTTGTGGTGAGCGGCACAGTGGTGGACAACGATTGCGTTGTAACACTCTGCCGACGAGGCGAAAAGCCGTCTTTCGATTTCCATACAGTAACAATGAAAGAAATTTTTAACACGTTAAACCTTTGATACATAATGAAATATAGAGTTGGGATTGGCTACGACGTGCATCGGTTAGCCGATGGTCTGCCCTTTTGGCTTGGCGGTGTTGCCGTGGAGCATACCAAAGGCTCAGTGGGGCATTCCGATGCCGATGTGCTGATACACGCAATCTGCGATGCAATGCTTGGTGCAGCCAATTTGGGCGACATTGGCAAACATTTTCCCGACACCGACCCGCAATACAAGGGCATCGACAGCAAGATACTTCTTGCCAAAACCTACGGGCTGGTGCGGCAAAAGGGCTACACGCTCGGCAACTGCGACAGTGTGGTGTGTCTGCAGAAGCCTAAAATTGCCCGCTACCTGCCGCAAATGCGAGAAACCCTTGCGCAAGTGCTCGGTGTTGATACCGACGACATCTCGATAAAAGCCACCACAACAGAACATTTGGGTTTCGAGGGTAGGGAAGAGGGAGTGTCGGCTTATTCGACAGTGTTGTTAGTTAAGAATTAGTAATTGTGAGTTGGGAATTGGCAATTGGGCGGGAGCCTGACGGTTTTTAGTTAGGATTTGGGAGTTAGTGATTTGGCGTAGGAATTTCGTGTCCTAAATTCAATCCTAAATTCAACAAATAAATTCAACACTTTTTGAAAAAAAAGGAGTGCGTAAGCCACTAAACTTCAAAGGAGAAAAGGCAAAAAAAAGCCTATTCTCCCTTGATTGCGAAAAAAACGCTTGTCTTTGCGCTCATTCCAAAAAACAAAAAGATGGAGCATTTAACACAACTACAAAGGTGCGAAATTTCTTGCAAACTGCAAGTAGGATTTTCCAAGACTCAGATTGCCAAGTATTTAAAAGTGGACAGAAGCACAATCCACAGAGAACTCAAACGCAACAGCAACCAAAAAACGGGGGCATACGAT
>CALGGY010000066.1 GCA_937915785.1 uncultured Bacteroidales bacterium | reverse complement strand
CTCCCATTTTATTTTATCAACTATATTTTAGAAAAAACGTTTTGGACACTATTGCTTGCACCCCTAAAAATGGGTTAAATAAAATATCTTGGTCTAATGGCACCGCATCAGTATTATTTTCATATTGACTAATCGATGCGTATGTATCTGCATCTGTTACTGTTATAGTTATGTTTTTTGACGATGTATAAGCAATATGTTTCAAATCATTACCCATTGTTTTTGTGTTTGATAATTTATTCAAAGCTTTTATGGTTTCAGATGTATATCTTTCAAAGCCATCCGAACTCATCCCTATAGTGTACAATCGTTTTTCACCTTTTTTATTGATTATCCAAATTTTACGACCGTCTGCATCCACCAACTTCACCGGATTCCAAACGCAATAAGCATAAGGACTGATGCCCGGATACTTATCTGCCATCGGGTCCACGGACATAAACCCCAGGTCCACATCGTCAAAACGCGCACCAAAATAGTAGTACCCTGTTTCAATATTCTTTTCCTTACCCGTAAATGTAAACCTTTCGTCGTAACTGCCGCTCAGCTGCTTTACAAACTCCTCGCCGTATGGCAGATGCAACAAAAAATGTGTGGGCGAGGCAGTTGCCGTTGTTACCCAGTTGGCACTGCCAAGGTGGTTGCCGTGGAAGTAGAATAGCTCTTCGCTCCTGTCGGTTCTTAAGCCATATTTCACGAAACAAAGGGGGTCAACAACTATGAAAAAGCCAGCTTCAAAATTCAATGTGGGCAGAAGCACGTTAAAACCATCATTATTCCCTGCGCAGTTCAAACATGGAGTGGAACCCAACTCCTGTGGCATATCCTCGCCAATCCTCGCCACCACGCTATGGAACAGTGCGCTGGCATTATTATATAGATTAAAATTCTTTGTACACAACCTCTGCATTTTATCAAAGCCTCCTTCGCCCAAGCGGGCGGCTATCCTTGTTCCATCAGCATAGTAGTATTTGGTGTAGCAAGATTTGTCCGACACCATATATCCCGACAAATACAGTGTGCTTTCTTTTATGGTTGCCGTGTTTGAAAAACCATAATATCCAGATGAATTTTGTACCACGTCCGATGTCAGTTTCGCCACCCTCTGTCCGTCGTAGCCGTATAGGTAATAGCTAAAATTGCTGTTGTCGAGCACAAGGTTCAGTCGGTTGTCCTCGTCCCAGTAGTGGTTGCGGAAGTCTTTCAGGGTGGTTATCTCGGTGGCGGGGTCGTATGTGTACTCGGCTATTTGCGCGAGGTTGCCGTTGGCGTCCCACAGCATCTGCCGCAGGTTGCCGGTGTTCAGGTCGTAGATACGCCTTGCGGCGTGGGGTGCGTAAGTGGAGTTGTAGCCGTACAGCAGCTGTTTGGTGCCGTTATAGTCAGCCTGCTCCTTGCGGCAGATGCGGCCTGCGGGAGTGAAGTCCATATCCAAACTGTAAGTGGCACCGTTAGGCGCAAAACTGTCTGTGGAGGAAGTCAGTCTATAGAGGTTATCATATTGATAATCAAAAGTGTATCCACCACCGATATTGTTGACCTGCCCGGCAGTGTTGGCAATTCTTGTTATATTGTCCTCTAAATCAAACGTGTAGGAGATTTTCTGCAAGGCCGGGCTGCCGGGTTTCTGCGTCTCCAACAGGCTCAGCCTCTGCAAATTATCGTATGTGTAATTTGTGGTTACTCCGTTGCCAAAGCTCACTTGGATTCGGTGTCCGAACTCATCGTATAAGATGTTCTTAATCAGCGTGTCGCGGTGTGCGGCTTTGTAGGTGTGCACCTTATTAAGGTT
>CALGGY010000065.1 GCA_937915785.1 uncultured Bacteroidales bacterium | reverse complement strand
AGCTGCTATAATAGGTGCCTTGAGTACCACTATTACCACCTCCATTACCTCCAGAAACAGTCAACGATGCGGCTCCATATCCAGCACCACCACCTGCACCTGCCACTATAACACGAGAATTCAGTGTTGTTCCATTGACACGAATATCGGTAGCTCCACCGCCACTACCAGCTTTGAAATAAGAAGCATTTGTATTGTTGCCTCCTATTCCTCCGCCATTCCAACCAGCAGTGGTTTGTCCTGTACCAGCTGAACCATTGCCGCCTTTTTGTCCCACATATACATTGAGGAGATCTCCCGAATTCACTTTCATTATACCGGTTGAATAGCCGCCATGGCCTCCATACCATGTATTGCCAGAGTATCCGCTTATAACATCGCCGCCTTGTGCTCCCCAAACCTGCATTATAACGCTGTCAACACCAGCGGGAACAGTGAAGGTCTGCACATCGCCGGTGTAGCGGAAGTTGAAGGTGTCGGGAGTGCAGGGTATGCGGTAAAGAGTAGTTGTAGACGTTGGCACAATGAAAGGCTCAAGCACGGGCCGAGTCATGGCCTGGTCGTAGAACCACGAGCCTTGCAACCAAATGGTGTCGCCCTCGCAGATGATAGGCTGGTCGCAGTAAAGCACTGTGGTAGAGGTATTTTCTATCTCCACGCAACGTCCTACAGCATCGGTGAACGAGGTTATGCGGTACTGCAGGCTGGAGTCGGGCTGTACGGGTATCACAACCCTGCTGGAGTTTGCTGTGCGGTCGGCCACATCGCCTGTTAGGCGGTATGTGAACGGAGCTTGGCCCGTAAATTCTATCTCAAGGTTTATTGTTGCGTTGTCGCATATATTATATAATGTGTCTTTTATTGTTGCCGTTGCGCGTGGCAGCACGTTCACCGTGTAGGATAATCCTCCTGTGCGGTAGTAGGTCTTTGTCTGCGACGGGAAGTCGATGGTGTCGCCTACGGGCACGTTGAGGCCTGCGTCGTAGTACCAAGTGTAGGCGCCTGGCAGGAAAGCGGTGTCGCCGGCACAGATGATGCGGTTGTTGCAAATCTCCACCAAAGCCTGACCCATGCGACGTGCGCTGTCGGCCTCACAGCCAGTAACCGCCGAGGTGTAGGTAACGGTATATACCGTGGATTGAGTGGGAGAAACCAAGATTTCCACGTGGTCGGTGTTGGAAGTGCGGTCGGCGTTGTCGCCGGTAATGCGGTATCGGTAGGGAGCGCCGCCGGTGAAATCGATGGTAAGTTTGGCCTGGGCGCCCGGGTCGCAGATATTGGTGTCGCCCGAAATACGTGCTGTAACTTCGGGATATGGGTTGATGATAATGAGCTTTGGCGAGGGGTATTCGAAATAGGTTATACGTGCATAGCCGTTGCCTTCGTGCCCCGTCTCGTTGCCTGTACCTGAAACATTGGGAAAATCTTCGTTGCCTGCAATGGTGCGGGCATTGATAAGGTAATAATCGGGGTTGAGCAGACATCCTGCGGGATAGTTGGCTGCTGTGGCTGCGGTGTAAACATAACCTGAGCCGCCACCGCCGCCACGGTCGTCGTCGACGCTAGCGTCGGGGTTGGCGCCACTGCCGCCATACCAACCGCCACCACCTGCGCCACCGTATCCATTGCTCACATAGTATCCGAATCCGCCGAAACCAAAGCCGCCGGCACATGAGTTGGTATTGGCATTTGTTGTGATTTGCGCAGCGTTCAACGCTGTACTGCCGGTATTGCCGGTCTGTGTTCCTCCGAAACCATAGTATCCAAAACTTTGTGTAGCTTCACCGCCAGCAAGTCCACCACCATACATGCCCATTTTACCGGTTGCTCCATCGGAGCCGCCGCCACCTGCCACGATGATACGCGAATACAAGTGGTTGGATGTGTTCCATGCAGTGGTACCCGCAGTACCCTGTGCCGAGATGTCGGTAGCACCGCCACCGCCTTTGTATCCGTAACGGTAACCGCCGCCGTTCCAACCGCCCACCACGGGAGCGCCGGTGCTGGAGTTGGATGTCCCTCCAAATCCGCCTATGTTCACATAAAGGCTTGCCAATCCTTGAGGAACCTCTAAAGTACCTTCGGAATAACCACCCTTGCCAGCATTGGTGGCAGTTGTACGATAACCGCCTTGAGCGCCCCACACTTGCAGCAGCAGGGTGTCGGCGCCGCCGGGAATATTGAACACCTGTGTGGTGCCTGTATAGCTAAAATCTACGGTAACGGGAGTTGGCTCCGCTTTTGCGTAAAGCACCGTGGTGTCGGTAATGGTTATTGTACTTCCTGTAACTGGTCTAGTAAATTGATCGTCGTAGTACCAAGTTTCGCCGGCGGGCACTGTGTATGTGGCACCAATGCAGAGGCGCATGGGAACAATGGTGCAATTAACTATGGCCTGAGCCATAACACATCCCGAGCAGGAGGCTATCACGTTGAACGAAGTCTTTATGGTATCCAGCACCATACCGGAGATTTCGCCTGTGTTGGGGTTGATGGTAAGGCCTTCGGGCAGGTTGGGGCTGGAGTAGAGGCACGAGCCTGTGAGCGAGGGCATGTATCCGCCAAAGTGCTTGCCTATGGTGTCGATAATGGTGGGATATGTGAAAGTGTTTATCGCCGGAGCGAAGGTTACACGCACATCCACCTCTTTGGTTAGGTTGTCCTTATGTGCCACAATGGTTGAGTCGCCCACGGAAATTGGCACGCCGAGGGTGTCGGTGATGGTTGTAACCATGGGTTTGAGTGAGGTCCACGTTACGTTGTTGCCGGTACCCACTGTGTAGCAGGTGGTAACGCTGTCGGTGTTGTTGAGGTCGGGTTCGCTGTAGAACACCGGAGTTGCGGCAAGTATTGTTGCCGGATGGTTGGCAATGGCCGTGGGACGGGGATAGAGCCCGGCCGTGGCTGTGAAATAAGTTGCGCTTGGGTTGAAAGTGCCGTCGGTGAGGGCCGAGGTGCGTTTGGCCACAGTGGAGCCGGCGGCGTGGTTGTAGTAGTCGTTGGAAACGGGGCACAGCATGGTGTCGTAGTAGCACGATGTGGGAGCGTAGCTGTAGCCGTCCACACCGCCTTTGTAGGCGCCGGGAGTTTTCACGTTGCCCACGTTGAGGTTGTATTCCTGAATGGCGCAGGTACTTGTGTAGGTATAGCCACTGATACCGCCTGCGTAGTTGGCGGAAGCCTCCACAACACCCGCGTTGAGACAGCCTGTTATCTTGGCTCTGTATGTAGTGCTACCATAACCGTAGTTGTAGCCGGCAATACCGCCAACATAGTTGGTGCCTGTTACACGTCCGTGGTTTACACTGCCAACAATATATGAATAGTATCCGTTTGAAGAATTACCGTTTCTACCCGCGACACCTCCCACGTAGTAAGTACCGTTAACTTCGCCGCTGTTGCCGCTGCTGATGATGTGGGCGTTGTTTAGTTCCGTTGCGCTTGTGCCGCCATAGCTCATACCTGCCACACCGCCTGTGAAGTAAGCACCTGTAACTTTTCCAAAGTTGAACGATTTGTTGATATGCCCATAGAAATAATTCATACCCACGAGACCGCCGGTATAGTATGCCGAAGAAGTAACATCACCGTAGTTGTTGCAGGAATCTATTGTGGCTACGTTGGCGGCAGCATTGTAATGGCTGCAACCCACTATACCGCCCGTACCTGTGTTTGTGCTTAAAGTTGTGTTGGATGTGGAAATGGATTTAACGTTGCCATAGTTGTTGGTTCCTGAAACTATACTGTAATTGTAATTGTAACCCACAATACCGCCAACACCGTATGATGTACCCGCAACATCTCCCCTGTTTTCGCAGGAACGTATGCGGCAATATTCTCCGTAACCTACGACACCTCCAACATGATAGCTACCGCTCACCTTGCCGGTGTTGGTGTCGTTCTTAACCTCGTAAGCACTTGTAAGGGAGTTGTTTCCACTGGAATAATAACCCACAATACCGCCCACATAGTAGGAAGTTCCTGTCACATTACCAGTATTTTTACAGTTGTTCAGGAACTGGTATGAGCTCATATATCCCGCAATACCGCCCAAGCCATACGAACCCGCAACATAACCTGTGTTGGAACTGTTTCGGATAAAACCATAGTTATTTTTGTAACCAACAATACCGCCTAAATAATAAGAAGTAGAAGTAGAAGATACATCACCCGTATTGTGGCAGTTTTCGATGGTATCGTAATTATATTGGTATCCAACTATACCGCCGAGATTTACTTGTGCTGTGTATGTAGAGGAAACATTTCCGCTGTTTACAGCATTGCGTATGGAGCCATTGCTGTATTGGTGTCCCAAAATACCACCCACATATTGGCTTGTGGCTGTAACATTACCTGTATTTTCCACATTGGAAACATGCACATAGTTATATGTCTGCCCCACAATGCCGCCCACGTATTGTGAGCCCGGCACGTCGGAGTAGTTGTAGCAGCTGTCGATACGGCAGTTGTTGTAAGCCACGCCGGCAATACCTCCACGATAGCTGTATCCAGTATTGAAAGTGGCGTAGTTGGTAAGTTTGTACAGGTCGCAGTAGTTGGCATATCCCACCACGCCGCCGGTATTGTGGCCGCCGTTTATAATACCGCGAACTATAAGGTCGTGAATTTCGGCACGGTCGTTGTCGGCATAGCCTGTCACATAACCGAACACACCGCGATAGTTGGACGTATTGTTGATAAGCAGGTTGGAGATGGTATGTCCGTCGCCGTCGAAATGTCCTCGGAAAGGAGTGGACTGCGAGCTACCCACAATACGGTAGTTGGTTATGATAAACATATCGAGGTCGTTCACCACGCGGAAATAGCATCCTGCAAAGTCCATACCCATGTTCACGAACAGGGCGAGGGAGTCGAGAGTTTGGGGAGTACAAATCAGATAAGGATCCACCTGCGTGCCCGATCCGCCGCAGAACATCGGGCGGATAAGAATGCGCACGTGTTTGGTAAGTCCCTGCGTTGTCCCCGAAAGGGTTACCACGCCGGCATTCACCACGGTGGCGTTGCTGCCCGAAACGGTGAGCATTGTGGTGTTGCTACTGGTCCAGCTTACGCCGTTGGCGGTGCCGAGGGTGAAGTTGGTGGCGGTGCTGTCCACATATTCGGGAGCGTTGAGGTTTACCGGAGTGGCCGCCAGTTTGGCGCCTATGGAGTCGCTGATGCCCACGGGTATGCCATACAAGCCGGGAGTGGCAACAAACTGGTTGGTGTAGGGACGTGCCGTACCCACCAGCTGGGCAGTGGTGTATTGCGAGCTGGCGTTGGTGGTGGCGCCCCACAGATATTTATTGGGACACATCTGTTTGTCCCAAGCGTTGGAGTTGCCCACGGCGCTGGCCGAGCCTTCGCCGGCAATGGCGGCTATGTTGGTGCCGCCGCCTATAACGTTGTTCACATTAAGGTTATACGTTACCGTACCCACTGCCCTACCAACGATACCGCCCACGCTGCCGCCGTTGCTTTTCACAAGGCCGCCGTTGAGGTTGTAGCGCACATACGATGTATTGAACATATATCCGGCAATACCGCCCACATAACTCTGTGCAGCGGTGCTTGACGAGGTAACGTCGCCGCTGTTGCTGCAGTTCTGCACGTAGTAGTTGCTCATATTGCCCACTATGCCTCCCACGTATGTGTTGCTGGACGACACAACGCCGGAGTTCACACAGGTGTCGATATGGCGGTTGCCGCTTGTGGCATAACCCACAATACCGCCGGTGTACAGCGAGCCGGTTACGTTGCCACGGTTTACGCAACGCACCACATCGGTATATGCTGCCCTACCCACAATACCGCCGTGATAGTTGTTGTAACCTGAAATTGTTGCAAAGTTTGTAACATTGGCCACCTTGCCGTATTCAATATAACCCACTGCCGAGCCGGTGTAAGAGCCGCCTGCAAGCGAGCCCTTGATTGTGAAATCGTGTATGTGGCATGTGTCGGAGCTGGTGCCAATCACATAACCGAACAAACCGCAGTAGGTGGGTGTGCCGGTGTTCACCACAAGGTTGGAGATGGTGTGTCCGTCGCCGTCGAAATGACCTTTGAAAGGATGATTGGTGTTGTTGCCTATGATACGCCACGGCTGGTAGTTCACCATATTGAGGTCGTTCACCACGCGGAAATAGGTGTTTTGGAAATCAAAGCCGTTGTTCACAAACATGGCGAGGCTGTCGAGCTGGGCCGGTGTGCAGATAAGGTAGGGGTCCACCTTGGTGCCCGTGCCGCCGCAGAAAGCTGTGGGGGTTACTATTAATATAATGTGTTTCTCCACACCGCCGTTGGCAGCCGTGAAAGTGGTGATGCCCGCTGTGCCTACGGTGGCCGCATTGCCCGCCACGCTGATGGCCGAGGGGTTGCTCGAAGTCCACGAAACGCTCTGGCTGATGTCAACAGGGAAGTTGGTAACAACGGCGTTCACATTCTCGCTGTTTTGCAGCATCACAGGGGTAGCCGCCACTATTGCCCCAAGACTGTCCTGCAGTCCTGTGGGGATGGGATATTTGCTGGTAACGGCTGTGAAATAGGCTGTGCCGGGATAAGTGGCCACGCCCACAAGGTCGTTGGTCTCCTTGGCGTAGGTGGCATTGGCCGTGGTTCCATACCAATAGGTGGTGGGACACATCTGTTTGTCCCAATAGTTGTTGGTTGCCGGCGCACCCGAGCCAGAGATAGCTGCCACGTTGGAGGCGCCCGTAACGTTGTTCACATTGAGGTTGTATGCTGTCAATGTAGCGCTGGCGCCTGTGCCGGTGATACCGCCCACATTATTGCCGTAGGCATTCACCAGCCCGGCGTTGAGGTTGTATCGCACATAGCCTCCGGTAGTCTGGCTGCCTGCAATACCGCCCACGTATGCCGCACCCGGATAGGTCGACGACACGTCGCCATGGTTCACGTTGTAATCCAAATAGGTATAATAAAGATTTCCACCTACTATACCACCCACGTATTGTGACGACGATGAAACTTTGCCTGAATTGATGTTGTATTTAATGTTTCGGTAGGTAGAGTTTGTTGAATAAACATTACCTAAAATGCCGCCGGTGTACGAGCCTGAGCGCACCGCGCCACGGTTGGAGCAGCGGGTGATGTCCGAAACTATATACAGTTGTCCCACTATACCACCAGTATATCCTGGACCGCTAATATTGCCGGTGTTGAAACAGGAGTCCACACGGGTGTATGTGATGTATCCCGCCATACCGCCCACGTATCCGGTGGAGGTGGAGGTGATGGCGCCGCTGTTTTGGCAGTGGTCGATAACGGTGCGGAGGGTTGTGGCATTGGTACCCTGCGCATGGCCAACAATACCGCCGGTGTATTGCGTGCCGGTTACCGTTCCGCTGTTGCGGCTGCCGTATATCTGCGACTGGTATGCCTGGCCTGCCAAACCGCCAAGGTAAGTGGTCCCGGACACCGTGCCAGTATTAACGCACGAATCCATATAGCCCACAGTGGCCACGGCTTCACCATACAGACTTGCGGCAATGCCGCCGCGATACGAGTTGGACGAGTTGTTGTACCCTCCAACCACTCCGGCGTTGGAACATTTTATCAGTGTATCCCTATAATGGGCATATCCCACAATACCGCCCACGTACTGGCAGCCCCGCACCTGCGAAGCGGCGTCGGTCTGGCAGTGCTTGAACGATGTGTATTCGGCGTAAGCCGCAATACCGCCGGTGGCATAGCCCGAACCTGCAGTTGTTGATGTCGACGAAATCACTCCATGGTTCAGGCAACTGTCGAACACCGTGTAGCTCGACCATCCGGAAATACCGCCCACATTGTATGTACCTGTAACGGCGGCGCTGTCGGTGCAATGCCTTATTTTGATGATGTGTGTGGCGTCGGCGTTACTGTAGCCCACAATACCGCCCACCCGGTAGCTGCCGGTAACGGTGCCGTTGTTCACACACGAGTCGTAGTGGCAGAAAGCCGAGTTTCCGCAGATACCGCCCGTTTGGTACGAGCCTTCGACAGTGCCACGGTTAACGCAGCCGAAAAATCCCACGCTGTCGTTGTAGGTGGTGGCGGTTTCGGGCTTGTAGCCCACAATACCGCCGTGGTAGTAGGTCTGCCCTTCGATGGTGCCGTTGTTCACGCAATTGCGGAAAGTGGTGGCAAGGTTGGCGAAACCCGCTATACCGCCGTGGCATATCTGTGCCCCCTGAACGGTGCCGTTGTTCACACAGCCTATGATACGGCTGCGGTGTGCGGCGCCAACAATACCGCCATGCCAGCGCGAGTTGCTGTAGGTGCCGATGGTACAGTTGTTCACACATCCCACTATGGTGGAATGGTTGGAGGAAGCCACAAGTCCGCCCACTGTGTCGTTGCCAGTAACGGTGCCGCTCACGGTAAGGGAGTCGATGTAGGCATTTTTTATAACTCCGAATAAGCCTCTGAGGTTGCTTGTGGCTACGTCCATACTCAGATTGGAGATGGTGTGTCCGCCGCCGTACAGTGTGCCTTGGAAAGCGAGGGCCTGCGTTGTGCCTATGGGAGTGAACGGCTGTGTTAGAGCAATATTCTGACTAACACGATAGTAGATACCGGCGCAGTTGTTGCCGCCGTTCACCGTGGTGGCGAGGGCACGCAGAGCGGCCTCGTTGCAGATGAGGTATGGGTCGGCCTGAGTACCGGAGCCACCGCAGGGGATGGTTACCACCAATTTCGTGGCAAGTCCCGAATCCGCCGCGCTACAGAGAGGACGCACGTAAAAGTCGTAGTCGCCGCCTGCAAGGGCGCTGGCAAGAGTGAGCGAGGGGGTGGTAGTTACAAGAGCGGTTGTGCCCGTGCCTTGGGTGAAACCAACCGAGCCATATTCCACACGCCATTGCGTTTCGCTACCGCCGGCAGTCCATGTAAGGGTATTGGTGGCTGTGGAGTAAGCGAGGTTGGACACATTGGGGCAGTTGGGGTTTTGGCCAATCCAGCTGTACCAGCGGTACTGGCCCGGCCAAACAGAGTAAGTAGTGGACGAAGCCCCTGTACTTTGAG
>CALGGY010000064.1 GCA_937915785.1 uncultured Bacteroidales bacterium | reverse complement strand
GAGGATCTGTGTCTGGCCTTGGGTATATAGTGTACAAAATGGGGAATTCTTTATTTAATTCTTATTTCGGGTTTTATAGGTTATAGATTAGGATTAGACAAAAACATTGGACCTGGTAAAGCTACACTTTTGGGTATGATTCTTGGAGCGATAGGGTGGATTATTATTTGGGGAATGGAAAACAAACCGCAGTCTCCTGAAATGCAAAAAGAGGATCGAAAAATGAAGATAGCTGGCTGGATTTGTGCGATTATAGGCGTAATATCTTTTATAGGAGCTTTGTCGCAAGGTGATAGAGTTATTGGTCCCTGTTTTAGGTTCGCATTGGGGATTATGTTTTTATATTTTGCGGAAGGAACGGAAAGAAGAGAATTAGCAAACGTTTAATTTCCTAAAAGTAATTACAGTCTTGGCATTACATTACAAAGATGGTCGTTATGTCGGAGGTTTTACCGCTTGGGTGTTTGGAGCTATTTCTGCATGTATTTATATAGCGTTGCTCAATTCTGGGTTGGGCTTTGTATGGTGCCTGCTTATTGCAATTGTTATTGGCATGGTGTTATATTCCTTGTTTGAATGGATAAAAAAGCTGCTGAAATAGACACTTTAATATTAAACACGTAATATATAATTTATAATGTTGGAAAACCTGCTCGGTTTTGCTTTATTATTCTGTATGCCAATTCTAATGCTTGTTTTTTTTCGTCTTTGATAGAATAGCAGATTGGTGTGATTCCGATAATAAGTTCAAATCTTCTTGCGGATGTCCCCTTATGATTTTGCTTTTTATTGTGGGGTCTATACTTCTAATAGCGCACGATTGTGAAGTCATGAAACGGCCCAACTATGATTATTACGATGCACCACGAAAATGATACCTCAAATGGTGCGTGTCGACTTCATTGGTCTTGATTGGCGTAATTTGCTGAAATTCATTCGGCTACAGTTTAGTATTTGACTAATATTTCTACAACCTCGAAGATGTTGTATCTCAATAACGCCACACAAAGGACGCAGTGTGGGGACAAAGAAACTGGCACACCCTCCCCCTCTTCCTGCCAAAATGTCAGCCCGCAGAGCCGTGGAACACTCTTTGCATATCCTTTTTCCGTAAACAATAAACGAAAAAAACGATATGAAAGGCAATATTAACGTTCAGACGGAGAACATTTTCCCTGTAATAAAGAAATTCCTCTATTCCGACCACGAAATTTTCCTGCGCGAGCTCATCTCCAACGCCACCGACGCCACACAGAAACTGAAAGCCCTCTCATCCATGGGCAAGGCCGACGTGGAGCTCGGCGACCTTACTATTGAAGTCAAAATCGACGACAAAAAGCTCATAATCAGCGACCGAGGCATCGGCATGACGCAGGAAGAAGTGGACAAATACATCAACCAGATTGCTTTTTCGGGTGCCGAGGACTTTCTGGAAAAATACAAAAACGTGTCCGAAAACCTTATAGGACACTTCGGACTGGGTTTCTACTCAGCCTTTATGGTGGCCGACAAGGTGGAAATCCGCACCAAGTCGTACACCGACGCTCCCGCCGTGCAGTGGGTGTGCGACGGCTCGCCCGAGTTCACCATGCAAGAAACCGACAAGCCCGACCGCGGCACCGACATCATACTGCACATCTCCGACGACTGCAAGGAGTTCCTCGAAGAACGCCGCATTCTGGAGCTGCTCAACAAATACTGCCGTTTTATGCCAGTGCCCATCCGCTTCGGCGACGAAAGCTATTGGGAGGACTCCGAAACCGAGAAAGACAGCGACGGCAAGCCCAAACGCGTGGAGAAAAAACGTCCCCGCATTGTGAACGACACCGAACCAGCTTGGAAAAAAACTCCTGCCAACTTGACAGACGACGACTACCGCCAGTTCTACCACCAGCTCTACCCAATGAACTTCGAAGACCCCCTGTTCCAGATACACCTCAACGTGGACTACCCCTTCAACCTCACCGGCATACTCTATTTCCCCAAGGTGAAACGCACCGTGGACCCCAAGCAGAACCGCATACAGCTGTACTGCAACCAAGTGTTCGTAACCGACTCGGTGGAAGGCGTTGTGCCCGAATACCTTATGCTCCTGCACGGAGTGCTCGACTCGCCCGACATACCCCTCAACGTAAGCCGCTCATACCTGCAAAGCGACAGCAACGTGAAAAAAATATCGGCGCACATAAGCAAAAAAGTGGCCGACAAACTGGAGGAACTTTTCAAAAACAACCGCGACGACTTTGAAAAGAAATGGGACGACATCAAAATTTTCATCGAATACGGAATGCTCTCCGACGAGAAATTCTGCGAACGCGCCGAAAAATTCGCACTCCTCAAAAACACCGACGACAAATACTTCACCTTCGACGACTACAAAAACCGCATCGAGCCGCTGCAAACCGACAAGGACAAAACCCTGGTGTACCTCTATGCCACCAACAAGGACGAACAGTACTCCTACATAGCCAAAGCCAAGGAAAAAGGCTACGACGTGCTGCTGATGGACTCCATACTCGACAGCCATTTCGTGAACCTCCTCGAACGCAAATTCGAACATACCCGCTTTGTGCGCGTCGATAGCGACGTGGTGGAAAAACTCATCCCCAAGGAGGACAAAATACCCGAAAAACTGTCGGAGCAGGAAAAAGAGAAACTCAAACCCATCATCGAAAAACAGCTCGACACCAAAAAATTCACCATACAGCTCGAAAGCCTCGAAGAAACTGACCAGCCCATGGTGATAACCCAAAACGAGTTCATGCGCCGCTACAAAGAAATGAGCATGGTAGGCGGCGGCATGGGCTTCTACGGCGACATGCCCGAAAACTACAACCTTGTGGTGAACATCAACCACCCGCTTGTGGGACAGATACTCGCCACCGACGACGAAGAACGCCAGAAAGAGCTCGTGTGCCAGCTCACCGACCTCGCCCTGCTCAGCAACGGACTCCTAAAAGGCGAAGCACTCACAAACTTCATCAATCGCAGCGTGAAAATTATCAAATAGCAATTATTTTAATATTTTTTTTCATGTTTTGTTTGGGGCGGATGTGGCAACACATCCGCTCTTTTTTCTGCATAAGCCAACCCTACTATGGCGTTTTTGGAGCAGCAAAACAAACTCCCACCAATCGACAAAAAACTCCCAAACAGCAAACAAAAAACAAAAAACATACAAAATCCAAAAAAAAATCGTATCTTAGCAAATTGAATTGTAGCCTCCAAAAAGCTTTGGAAAGGTGTGTAATTCTTTGTAATACAGATATATAAAAAACGATACAAATATAAAGACACACGATGAAAAGTTTTAAAAAGGGATTATTTTTGATGGCGTTGGCCGTATTGTGCGCAGTGTCGGGTATTGCCCAAACCAAAAGTGTAACACAAAAAGCCGATGATCTTTTCAAACAGAAAAAATATATCGAAGCCGCCGAAACCTACGAGTCGGCTTTCAAGTCCATCAAATCGAACCGGGCCGAAAAAAACCGAGTGCTGTTCCAAATGGCCGAATGCTACCGATTTATGAACTATTACGACAAGGCCATACGCTACTACAAACGCCTTGTTAGCAACAAATACTACACCTCCGAACCCAAAATTTACCTCTATCTGGCCGAAATGTACCGTTTCTCGGTGGTGGACAACAACATTGAGCTTGCCGACCAATACTACGACGAATACCTGCGGCTGGTGCCCGGCGACGAATACGGCACCGAACGCAAGTCGTCGCTCAAGATTATAGCAAAAATGCACCGCGAACGCACACGCCACCGCATCGACTCCGTGCCCATGTTTAACACCAAATACAACGACTGGCTGCTCAATTTCGTAGGCGGCGACACCAACACCGTGGTGTTCACATCTTCGCGCATCAGCGACGAAGAAGCCCGCAAAGACGAATGGACAGGCGAAGCTTTCTCGTCGATATACTACCAGACCAAAGACCGCAAAGGCAACTGGATGGACCTCAAGCTGATAGACGGCGACGAAAAAATAATAAACACCAAAGCCAACGAAAGTGAACCCAGCGTAACCGGCGACGGCAACACAGTGTTCTTCACCCGATGCGATGTGATAGAACACCGCGACAACAACTGTCAGGTGTACGTAACAGTGCGCGTGCAGCCCGAGCAGGACACCAAAGGCAAACGCAAATCCAAAAAAGACGAAAGCAACGAGCCCCAGCAAGAGTGGTCCACACCCAAGATGGTGTTCCTTGGCGACACCGCATACTCCCACATGCACCCCTGCATAACCCCCGACGGACTTACACTCTACTTCTCCTCCGACATGCCCGACGGCTATGGCGACTACGACCTGTGGGTGGCACGACGCTCATCGGTGAACGACTCCTTCGGCACACCACGAAACCTCGGCCCAAACATCAACACCCCTGGCCGTGAGGTGTTTCCAACCCTCAACCAAGACTCGGTGCTCTATTTCTCATCCAACGGCCTGCCCGGACTCGGCGGACTCGACATGTTCCGCTCCGTGCCCAAAGGCGGCTCATTCGGCAAAGCCGAAAACCTCGGAGTGCCCATCAACTCATCGTTCGACGAATTCGGCATAGTGTACGTCCCCAACACCGGTGCCGACTACAACGAGCACGGATATTTCACCTCAAACCGCTACCTTGCCGACCCGCACAACAAAAAAACCGAATTCAAAGGCAAACGCCTCTCCGACCTGCAATACGACATTTTCTCGTTCTACCTGCCACCACTGCTCTATAGCATCGAAGGCAACGTGCGCGACGAAAAATCCATGCAGCTGATGCGCGGCGTTAAAGTGCGCCTCGTTGGCTCCGACGGTAACGAGTACGAAGAAATAACCGACAAAAACGGCATGTACCGCTTCGGCACCGACAAGATAAAACGCAACGTTATCTATAAAATGTACCTCTCCAAGGTGGACTATTTCAGCGTGGAAGGCTCCGAAAGCACCTACGGATACAACACCGACAAGGACATTGTGCACAATTTCCGCATGGAACCCGTGCCAAAGCAGCCCGTTACGCTGCCCGAAATCCGCTACGACCTTGCCAAATGGGACCTCAAGGAACAGTATCAGGACTCCCTTATGGACCTCTATCTGATATTGATGAACAACCCTAACCTTGTTATCGAAATACGCTCGCACACCGACTGCCGCCCATTCATACGCCTCACCAACGACACCCTGTCGCAACGCAGGGCACAATCGGTGGTGGATTACCTCGTGTCGCGCGGCATCGAAGCCGACCGCCTCGTGGCTAAAGGCTACGGCGAACGCATACCCCGTGTGATGGAAAAAGACATGATGGTGAACGGATACCTGTTCAAAAAAGGCACCACCCTCGAATGCGACTACGTGAAACGCCTGCCACAACCACAGCAGGAAGTGGCACACCAGCTCAACCGACGTACCGACTTCGTTGTGCTGCGTACCGACTTCGTGTCCAAAAAACTGATCGACAATATGGCCTCCGACACTCCTGCAGTGAAAGAGACCGAAGACGGCAAGATTATCGACCTTGTGAACAAACCCGCCGAAGAGCCTGACGAAGAACTCGAACCAGCCATCATCCACGACGAAGCCATTGTGCCCGTTACCATGATACAGTCCACCAAAGGCGAAATAACAGCCATCGTCAACGGCGCCGCCGTAACCATGCTCATCGACGAACGTTTCAAAGAGGCCATCGCCATATCGTGGGAAGAGGCAATGAATTTCCTCTACAAACGACGCATCAACAAAGAGGATTTCCCCGAACGCGACAACTCCTTCGACCCCGAAGGCAACATTCTCGACAAATCCATTGTGATACTCAACAGCGTGCAGATTGGCCAGCAACGTCTCGAAAAAGTGGAATGCGTAGTTCTGAAAGACGCCCCCGCCAACTTTGTGATAAACCGCGTGGGACTCAACGAATTCGGCAAGTACGAATTCAACAAGCAGAAAGCACGCCTCATTTTCCTCGACGACTGACGCACTGACAAATAAACAAAAAACAAAACAGGACATCTTTGGCCAAGCACCAGAGATGTCCGTTTTTTAAAAAACAGCGATGAACCCACTGCTCACCATACTCGGACCCACAGCCTGCGGCAAAACCCACATCGCCGTTGAAGTGGCCTACCGCCTCGGCGGAGAAATAATAAGCGCCGACTCGAGGCAGGTGTTCCGCGGCATGGACATAGGCACTGGCAAGGACCTTGGCGAGTACCGCGTGCACAACACCGACATACCCTGCCTGCTTACCGACATACGCCAGCCCGGCTACGAATACAGCGCCGGCGAGTTTTACCGCGATTTCTGGCAAGCCTTCGACGGCATACAGCAGCGCAAGCACGTTCCTATAATGTGTGGAGGCACAGGATTTTATATAGAATCGGTGCTCAAACAATACCCCTTTGCCCTTGTTCCCGAAAACCCTGAGCTAAGAGAAAAACTATCGGAACAAACCGACCAGCAGCTAGCACAACTGCTGCAAACCTACGTAAAACTGCACAACCACACCGACACCGAAAGCCGCCAGCGCCTTGTGCGTGCCATCGAAATACAAGAATACCAGCGTACACACCCTTTCCAAAAACGTACCGATTTCCGCTACATAGTATTTGGCATAGCCTACCCCCGCCAAACAGTGATGCAGCGCATACGCCAGCGCCTCGAACAGCGCCTCCAGCAAGGCATGATAACCGAAGTGCAGACCCTGATAGACGGCGGCGTAAGCCACGAACGGCTAATGCGTTACGGACTGGAATACAGATATGTTACACTTTATCTGCTCAACCGCCTTACATACGCCGACATGGTGGAACAGCTCAATATAGCCATACGACAGTTTGCCAAACGCCAGATGACATGGTTCCGACGCATGGAACGCAACGGCACACACATACAGTGGATCGACCACAGTATCGGTTTCGAAGATAAAATATCCACAATAACAGATGCTTACAATCAATTTTGCAGCCAGCAGATGCAGTAGCACAAAATTTTTGTTTTGGCAGAAAACAAAAAAATAATTATATTTGCAACGTATACACACGTTGCAGAAAACCATAAAAGATGAAATAAAGAACAGAAAATCAATAGTTTAAAACAAAAAAACAACACAATGAAAAAGTTATTTTTAACCGTTGCAGTCATTGCCGGAGCAATGTTTTTCACCTCCTGCGACGAAACAGTACAAGAAATCCTTGACGAACTTACCGGCAATGCCGCAGTAACCGTTGACGGACAAGAGACCAATTTCAGCGCCAGCATGGCCATGACCAAGGATGGCAGCGAAAAGTCAAACCCCTACACTATAGGCCTGAGCATGTCCATGGGCATCAACACCCTGCTCAACTTGGGCGACACCAACAGCATAGTATTCCCCATGATGGCCTACCGTCTTACAGGCACCGTTAGCCAAGGCAGCACCTACACCGTAAGCAACTACCTTACCACAGAGGACGTGCTCACCTTCGACTATCGCTCGCTTTTCAACGGCAAATTTGCCGGCTCACAGCTTGTTGGCATGGCCGTTAGCAAAACCAAATACTATGTGATGAAATCCGGCACCATCAACATCACCGAGGTTACCGAAAACAAAATTTCCGGCTCTTTCAGCGGCACCGCCTACGTGATAGACCGCCTGGCCGACCCGATGATGGACGTCAACGTAAGTGTTCCGTTCTCCGGCACTTTCTCCAGCCGCTACACCACCATGCTCGGCTGGATAGTGAACATGCAGAGCGAAGGCACCGAAGAATAATAATGGTGCGCCTTTTTACTCATAGTACATAGTGCAAAACAGAAAGCTCCGCAGCGTAGCTGCGGAGCTTTCTGTTTTGCTAAATCTATTTGAACTTTAGTAATTGATATTGGTGTTTGTTGGACACTCCTTCGGACGCGGGAATCTGTCCTTGAAAAAGCTCCATCCCATGGTCAGCGAACCACCGACAAATATACTGCGGTTGGCATTGTCGGGCCATTTTCTGTAAAAATATCCGTCGGCAGCAAGGAAAAATCCTTTCTTGAATTTGAACCCTATGCGAAGGTCGTGCATGGGGTGTTCTTCGATGTCGGGTATTGCCACTCCATAGCCGAAAAACAGCGCCGAATTGTTTTGGAAACGGTATAGTAACAAGGGCATGGCCGAAAAACCTATTATATTGCCGGCATTATCCTTCAGCGCATATCCGAAATGGAAAGCTCCGTACAAGCCCAAATACCAGTGGCTATTCAGCCTCCATGCAACGTCTATCGACGGAGAAATTAAAAGATAGTCATAGTTAAGCTCTTTGTCGAAAATAGGCTTTTTATTGGTATCTTGACCAAGATAATGCTGATAGTTTGCGAAAGGTAGCCAAAGCCTAAGCCAAAACCCATATAAAAGCTTTTTATTTTGCGGCAAGGATGGTAGTTTACCGTTGGCAAATGCCATCTTACCTGGCCGTCTTGCGACTCGCCTACCGTAAGTTGCACATACAGCCAGTTCTCAATTATGTCATTCAGTGATTTGTTGAAAAATTTTTCAACGTCTCCAAAATTTTCAGCCAATGCAAAATGTTTAATATTACGGCCTTTGTCATCTGTGGACAGTTGCTTTGTTACTTCTTTGAACAGATCGCGTTGCTGACCTTCCGGATTCCCCCCGGCGTAGGCAACGCTGTAGCATTCAATGCTTTTGTTTAGTATTTTCTTCGCATTTACCACACTGTCTTTTAGGTATTTAAGGTATTGGTTGTTTTTGTCCTTGCCAATATTGTCGCCCCAGTTTTGTTTTTCTTTGAGTTGATTGATGGGAACCGAAGCGTTGTCCAGACCATCGGTAAAGGTAAGCTGAATTCAAGTTATAAATGCAAGACTATGATTATTTCCAAAATTTGGTTTTGCAAAGTTACGAAAAAAATACTCAATTGGAGTAAGAAATCCCAATTTTTTTCTTGGCCGATGGTTCAACTTATT
>CALGGY010000063.1 GCA_937915785.1 uncultured Bacteroidales bacterium | reverse complement strand
CCATGATGCTTTCTGCTGTGTGATTCTGTTGTTCCATATACGCATAACGAAAAATCCAGTCGATTATTGCACTATAGCGTTTTTTTTATTATTGCAAACTATTGATTATCAATTTTATAATAATAATTTAAAAAAAATTTGCAGAAGCAAAAAAAACATTGTATTTTTGCAGTATAAAATACCAAAAAATCCCAATATGAAAAAAAAAGCCTTGTTTTTAATTGCTATTGCAATTTTGCAGTTGGGAAATGCCCAAATGACACGTGACTCGGCTTTCCATTTTTTAGTCGAGAATGCCTTCGACACCACCGCTTCAGACTACGAGATTTATGTTTCCAAAAACACGTTGCCAACAAACACCGCTATCGCGTTGCAAAATCAAATTATTTACAGTCCTGAAGGCGACAGCTGGCTTTTCTTCATCGACTTGGTGCCAAATTGTGCATGGCATCATAATTGCAAGTATGTGTTCGTTAATTCTCTGTCGGGTGAGCCACATACTTTTGATGCTGACGAACCATGGAATTTGTCAGATATGGACAAGGTTTGTTCAAAAAGCACATGTAAAAATCTTTCATTGTTTGCATTGGGGCAGAACAGGACGGGCGGCACATGTACCCCACGTTGTATATACGATGGCGACACCAACACATATTACGCCATCATCGTGAACAATTCGAAAACCGATTACGACTGGTATAACTGCTCTTTACTATACAATACTCTAGTTAATGATTTCGGATATGCCAAAAAACACATATACGTTTTTATGCCAACCGCAGACAGCAACTATTCATGGGACTTGGACGACGACGGCATTGACGATGTGCACTTTGAATCTTCTTATTCTGGAATTGCCGCAGGGTTGGACACATTTTACGCACATTATAACTATGGATTAGGAGAATTGGACAATACCATTTTGTTGTATTTTACAGGGGAAGCATATAATGTAAATGGTCCACATTACAGGGTTTGGAACAGCACTACGGGGATAGACACAATGTATATGGCAAATTTTGTTAATGGAATACAGCAAACAACCAAGGCTACACTAAACATCGTGCTTCAGTTCAGTTACAGTGGGTCATTTGTGAATTCATTGCATGGCGATGACCGAGTCGTGATGTCCTCCACAAATGCAAATGTTGGATTTGTTTACGACTATATCTGGACTATATCTGCTTCAGTGAGATATTCTTGGTTTACATATTATTGGATTTCAATACTTAAAGGCTATGACCAATATGCCATGGAGGTTATCTATGCCGACTCCAATTACGACACATATATTACCATGCAAGAAGTGTATTGGTTCATGCTGAATAATCCGTTAATTATAAACTGCAGCGTTATTGTGCCATACCCCCAATACTGGTCATCCTCAGACCCTGATGTTGGCAGCATACAAACACTCTGCGGAAAAGTTAAATACGACATCTTTACACGAGACGACACCAACGATTGTGGGAACCAACCCTACCTTACAGCAAACAACTGGGACTCTCCCGATATATGGAATCGCAATAACCCAGACGGAGGACCAACTCATCAGCCAATTGTAAAACAAGGCATTAATTATTTCTATGTAAAAGTACGCAATAGAGGCTCATTTGTGTCGAACACCGACTCAATACAGATTTACTTGCAACCGATGTCGACAAATCTTAGTAGATTTCGCCGGTTGCTGGCAACGGCCCCAATACCCCAATTTCAGCCAAACAGTGAAATAATTGTGTGTGTACCAGCCTACGTGCCGAACATGTACAGCGGCAACGGCTTTTCAATAATCAACGAAATAAAATCAAGCAGAGACATCACTCTGCGCAACACCAACAGCTTGTACGATTATGTGGCTGGGAGCAACAATATCTCTTTAAAAAACACCGCTTTGTTTGACTATTGTACAGACGAAAACGGAGTTTCCATTCCTACCGCCTCGTTCCGCTCATCGGCAAACAATTATGGCACCACGCCAAATTCGTTGAACTTTGGCATAAAAACAAATGCAAACGGCTTGAAACTCAACGATGTCGCCGAAGTGCACATCACACTTAACCAGTATTTCATGGATATGTGGCCTGAAGATGACAGAACCATGTCGGGCATTGAACAACTAAACGACTCGATATTTCTTGTTACTTCTGATAATGTTGTGATTCATGGTTTTGTGCCGCCTGCTGATGAGGACACCCTATCCGGTGTCAAAGTTGAGATTTTCTATCTTGCCGAACACGCTGAATACGAAGACGACTTTGAAATTTGTGCAAAACAATATTCGGGCGACTTTTTGATTGGAGGTCTCTCTTTAGAAGCCTCAAAGATATCACGCTTGCCATTTAATGCCAATGCAGGCAACGACACCTGTGTGCTGGCTGGGGATTACGCAACACTCACTGCAACGGCAATAGGAGAACCCGCGGTTTACAACTGGTACAACCAAGCTGGCACATTGGTGGACACAGGGCGGTCTATCGTTGTATCCGCAACCGCCAATATCGCATACACGCTGGAAGTTGTTTCCAAAACGGACGGCTACAAGGCTTATGACAATGTTAACATCTGCGTTGTACACGGCAAAATAAACTCCGTGTCGCCAAATCCTGCTCCAGCAAGTACGGCAACCCTTGCCGTAAACTGCCAACTGGAAAACGGTTACAGCTTCAAGCTCGCCATTTTCACCCAGTCCGGAATAGAAATTTCTTCAACCGATGTCCAAAAATCCACAGAATTGCTTGACATCTCCAGCCTCCAAGCAGGGGTTTACACCATTGCGCTGATATGCGACGGTAGCACCATCGACAGTAAATTATTCATCAAACAATAACCATCAGAAAAAAAACAGTTAGTCATGAAAAAGATTTTTTTATTATTGGCGGCAGCCGCAGTTTTTGCGGCCACGTACTCGTGCAAGGACGAGAATGAAAACAACAACCGACAGCCCGAAGAGGATGTGGACGAGTTGCTTAAAATACGCTACAACATAATAAGATACGAATTGAGAGATTTCGACAATAATCATGGTTGGGATATTGATTGGGATCATGATTCAATACGCATTAGCGGCGACACTATGTTTTGCAACTTTCATTCTTTAGTAACTTTTGGTGAAGGAGACTTTACTACGCTTAATTTTGGGGACACTGCCGTTTTTACATTCCCGTTTGTTGCGCAAGGAGACACCGCAATGAAACGCTCATATGTGATGACAATTATCCCTGAGCCTTATACAGAGGTGCAGCCATACTGGGGCCAGTACAAGAATGTGGACTTATGGCTCTACCTCACCGGCATTCCCAAGAGAAACCCATTCCATTTTACTATAGAATCGCAAAATAGAGGATTTTGGGTCTATTACAACATCGACGCTTCACGCGACACATCGTTCTGTCTGAGACCGATAAAGATAGGTGGTTGACACCAGAAAAAAACTGTTGCGGATGCAACATTTCGCTAATGTAATAACTCCAGTCTCCAAGCAGGGGTTTGCACCATTGCTCTGATATGCGACGGTAGCACCATCGACAGTAAATTATTAATGGCTCCAGTTCAACGAATGACTGATTGATTTGAGGCAATGACCTTTTGAGATAAAAAAGACGGTCTTATTCTTGATTTTTCACAATATTCTTTAACGCATCTATCCTGAAACACTGTCGTTTCAAGACTTTTGAAAAAATCAGTCATGTTTAAAACCA
>CALGGY010000062.1 GCA_937915785.1 uncultured Bacteroidales bacterium | reverse complement strand
CTCTGTCTATTCACAAAAATCTCCCAAAATTATTTTGGACACTATTGCAAAAAAACCTCAAATTGGCCAACAAATTTGCCTCAAATTGGCCAAAATAAAAAAATAATTTGGTAATTTAGAATAATTTACGTATTTTTGCATCGTCTTTTGAACCGGAGCCCCTGTGGGCAACAGCTTTGTACAATGGGGGCGGGACAAACGACAGACATAATGAAAAGACGTTGAACTGACGTTTTATCTGCGACTTCTAGAACTTCGCATCTTCTATTTGGGTCACAATGATAAAGCAATGGTTGAACGCCATACGGGTGTATAATTGTATCCACAGCGGATACTTGTTATACAGTACACGTGGGCTTCGGCATTGCTTATCCTTGACCCGATGGCAATGCGAAGGCCTTAGAAGTGGGATAAGCAAAGGACTTGATACCCACGTTTTTTTATTGTGGCTTTTGGATTTTTAAATGGAAAATTGGTGGCGGCAGGGTATCGGCGGCACAAAAAAAATCATAGTATCATGCTAAAAAACAAATCAACTACCGTAATGGCAATGATGGCAGGACTATTGTTATTTTCCTGCGTGAAAGAAGAAACCTCTGGCGACAACAATACTGGGGGTGGCACTATTAACACCGGCAATTATTTCTCCGTGTCGCCCAACGAACATGTTGTCTTTTCGCCCGGCAACCTGCAGTGGAGCGCCACTGGGGGAGGGACAACACCTACCACACATGCCGTAGCAGGTGGCGGCACAGCCGCAGGCACTTGGCGTTTTGCACCTAACCAGTGGGATACCATTGGCGCCAACAACACCTACAGTTCAGCAACTTACACTGGTTGGATAGACCTTTTTGGCTGGGGAACTAGCGGATATCATGATGATGAAGACCAATACAACATTCATTATCTTCCATATTCAACCAGCTTTGAAGATTATTATAATTCTTTTAACAGGACTGGCTATGGGCCTTCAACTATTATGCACGACAGAAATCTTACTGGCAGTTCCGCAAAATATGATTGGGGGGTGTACAATGCAATTTACAATCCTCATACACAATCAATAGATCCGCCTGGCACATGGCGTACACTCACAAGGGAAGAATGGCGTCATCTCTTAAAGCGGAGAACAGATGATGACCGCCTATATTGTGCGGGGGCTTACGTGAATGGTGTTCGAGGTGTTATTATTGTACCCGACAACTGGAACAACTCCACCTACCCATTAAGATTTAAATACTATAATACTGGCCGTGATATTGTAAATTTCAACGACAACGATATCACAGTTTCGCAGTGGACTACATTAGAGAATGCAGGTTGCATATTCCTTCCCGCCGCTGGCTCACGGATTGGTTCTGATTACACTGACAGTGTAGGCTACGGAGGCTATTACTGGACGTCATCCAACTCTGGTGATAAAGATGCTTACGGTTTGGAGTTTGACAACGCGGGCTGGAATGATAATGTACAAGCTACTCTTATATTGGTGGGCGATATGTGTGGAAAAACTTGTGGTTTTTCCGTCCGCCTTGTTAGAGATGTTCAATAAACAATACGTAGAGGATGCCAAGTGGCATCCTCTACATTCTTTTAACAATGCAGATTATGATATATCACTATACATCGGTAGAGGTGCTTTACAAACTATTGGGAAACATACCCACCCCCAAAATTGAGTACGAAAAAGAAGAGCTATTCATGACTTTTCGAGCTACGCACACGCTGTTCCTTAACGACACCACCGAGAACAACTTCATTTTTACAGCATTCAAACAGCTTGGAATAACGGGAACTGAAATAAGCTATCTGAACAGGATTTGGGGTGAGCGGTATCTGCTTTCTTTCAGCGAAAAGCCAGACGACCTTTATATGTGGAACATGTATGGAAACCAATGCAAAGGGGTGGCTATTGGCTTCAACCAAGAGATATTGGAACAATACAAACAAGAAAAGAAACTAACTTCAAGAATAGAATGGATGGACAAATGTGAGTATGTCAATCTTAATAAGCTTGTGCAAATCATAAAAAGAACTGATGAATTCAAACAATTCAAAAAAAATCGAGAAGTACTAAATCCTTTGTTGAAATTGTTTCACAACTGCCTGAAATATAAGCATGAAAAATATTCATCCGAATCGGAGTACCGCATACTCCTCAACGAGTACATCGACGAAAACTACTATGTAAAAGACAATAAAATAGTGCCATACATAAATGTTGATTTACCACTTAAAGTTCTTATTGAAATATGGCTCGGACCTGCCACAGATTACGGAAGGAATAAATTTTCTATAGAAAGAATACTTAAAGCTAAAGTCGGCGGAAGTGCAGAATACGCAAATGTAACGACAGGTTTCGTAGTTAAGAAATCCGAAATTCCATATTCAGAAACATAATGGCCGAATATCAACTATCTACAATTGTATCTATACTCACCTCGCTGCTAACAGGCGGAGTGCTGGTGCTTTTTATAGAAAGTCAGCACGTAACAAGTTTTGTTTACACAAAATATGAAACAATAATGGCGCCTTTTATGCATAAGCTCTCATGTTTTGTAAAAGTACTCGCAACAATCCACACATCAATAGAACCCCAAAATTGTACGTCTAACTCAGTTTCCAAATACAAAGATAAATTTGAATTTGCTCATCGTCTTGAATATATAACAATCATGGGTGGCCGTGATTATCAAATTAATCATTTTTCCGCAAAACAATTGGATGACATCTGCGAAAAAATAAATGATATCTGGTATTATGGCGACCGAAAAAAAAGTGTAATATCTGAAAACTGTTCTATAAACACAAACTGTTTTAATAATAGTTTCCATGAACTTTTGCATGTTGTGTTCAATGACTTTCGATACGATAGTAATACTTACGACATTCACCTTTTTAATGAAATTGCTGGCAAGTTTTACTCGGACATATATCAGCCAATCCGACACATTCCAGCAGGATTTGAACTGTGGAAAAATAAAATGCATTGTTTTAAGAAAATTACAATTACAGGTATATCAACAAACATCATTGGTTTGGGCATAGCAATGTTTTGCAGCAATGCATCTTGTGTATTAATTTGCTTCTGCATCTTATCTATGCTGTTGTTCTGCATTTCATTGTTTTTATTGATTCGGATAGACAAACATTCAAAACGGATATTTAGATAATCCTGTCCCTTACCAGCTGGCATTTCAATTGTTATAGGATTTTTACAATCACTCTTACCTCATTTTTTCACATTACCACCACACCACCGAAAAGTGTCCACAACTCTATTTTTTTTATGAGATATGGACACTTTTGGAGTTTTATATTTGACCATAAGTGGATACCTTGGGCTGAGGGGAAGGTCTGGCGGCAGGTGCGTAAATTCCCCTGATCCCCTTTGGAAGGGGAAACTTTTCTCCTCCTTCGGCTATCGAACCTAAGCTCGCGAATACCATAAAAATAAATATAATACCATGAGCAAAGCTCCACTTGAGCTATTACTTCGCCCACCCATATCATTCCTGGGAACGAGGCGCCAACGAGAACATGAACGGGCTAATCAGGCAATATCTGCCCAAGAGAACCTCTTTCGAAAACTCGGACACCAACTTCATCAAGCCGGTTCAGAACAAGTTGAACCATCGCCCAAGAAAAAAATGGAATTCCCGACTCCAATTGAATCTTTTGTTCGTAATTTTGCAAAACAGAATTTGAAAAAAATCACAGTGTTGCACTTATAACTTGAATGTGGCACTTGAATTCAGCACAGAAAAAAAAGTGCCGCTAATGCGACACGTTTTTCAGTTGGTGTTGTAAGAAATATTGTGAGCCACAGCTCCATAATCTCCAATCATGTTCCATTTTCACTCCAAGGCAATAAAACCAACGTTGTTTGCGTTTATTTATAGAAGGCTTTGGCGTTTCCACATTGTGGGATTTGGCTTTTTTTATAACTTCAAGTAACATTTATGGCAGAGCACAACGATTTTGGCGCCGCAGGCGAACAGCTGGCACGCGATTTTCTTATAAATCAGGGCTATACCCTTTTGGAAACCAACTGGCGACACCTCTCACACGAGGTGGATATTATTGCCCAAAAGGGTGATATTCTGGCTTTTGTGGAGGTAAAGACCCGCAACAGCCGTTTTCTTGGCGAACCCGAGGTGTTTGTGTCGCGCACCCAACAGAAAGCCTACATTGCCGTGGCCAACGCCTATGTGCAGCAGAACAACAGAAGCGAGGAGGTGCGGTTCGACATCATCTCCATCATTATCAATTCAAAGGAACGTTCGGTAAAGCACATACCGGGGGCGTTTTCAACTATTGTTTAGCCCTTGCCGCAACCCATTGTGAAAGCAACGCAAACATCAGCGACACAAACACAACGCCGGCCTCCGTTTCGAGGGTGTCCTCGCTTACAAACGACACAAGCACTATGCACAGATAGGCCACAAACACTGCCGAGCTGAGCAGTTTGCCCCGCCTTACCGCCATACCGAACACAAAAGCTATGGCTGCGAAACCCACTGTTCCGAAAGTTAGCAGCAGTGTGATGTACTGATTGTGGGTGCGCAGACCTTTGTCGGCCAGCTGCGAGTGCCGTTGCTGCAGGCTCAGCGCCACTTCATCGGCCACATCGCCGGTGCCCACGCCCCAAACGGGATGCTTAAGGAACACTGCCCAGCCGTTGCGCCAAAGCTCTATGCGTTGCAGCATCGAGGAGTTTATCACCACGCCATAGTAGCGGTACTGGTCGAATTCGAAAAACATGCGGTAGAACATTTTTCCAAGTCCCAGTTTTTTGGCATAGTGCGGATTGGCCACGCCTTGTTCTATCAGGTGCAGGTCGGAGGTGCTCAGCTGACAAACTCCGGCGCTGTCCTTGGTCAGGCCCTTGGCGTTGAGGTATCGCACAAGGGTGGGATAAGCGGAAAAACCGTTGGTGGTGGCGGAGTCTATATCCAACAGGCTGCGCTTGGCCCATTCGGTTCGCAACTCTTCCTCGCAAACGTAGTTGTTTATGTAGTTGCCCATCTCCACCAGTCCGTCGTTGGCGTGGGTGTAGGGGTTGCCCTGTGCTGTTTTCGTAGCCAGTGGCTTGGACGACAGCTCTTTAAGTTGGTAATACTCCGAGTAGTAGTGGCGGAAACAGAGCCAAGCTCCGCCAATTGCCATTGCGAGCAGGGTTACAAAGGCTATCGGGTAAATCTTGTTTTTCCGTTTGCGGATAGCCGTGGCTCCCATCAGCACTACAAAAACAACGGCAAGGATGGCAAAGGCTGTGTACGACTGCAAAAACAGCAAAATTGCGGCATATACCGCCATAAACACCACAAGCACCGCCATTATCGTTTTTCGGTGTGGCAATTTTTTGTTATTCAGTGTTTTGTAAAAGCCATAGAGCGTCAAAATCAGTGCCATGCACACGTTTATGGAAAAACGTATGTGCGAAAAGTGTGGGAAAATGTTGCGGTAACCGATGTTTGGAGTGCATGTATAACGTACCATTCCGTAGATGCTGGCCACCGTAACCGTGGTGCAGTAGAAGAAAAACAGTATGCCCGTTTTTTTGCGCTCGAGGTAATCGGAAGTGAGCACCACCAATGGTATTGCCAAAAGGGGGAGTTTTTTTTGCAGGTCGTCGATGGCGTAGCCACAGTTGCTCGAAAACAGGCACCAAATTACGTGGATGGCATACAAAGCCACGAAGGCTATCAGTCCCCGGTTACTCTTGGCCAAGTGCCATTTTTGGCGGAAACGCCCTTCTATCAGCCAGTTGGCGGCAAGGAAAATCATTGTGGCGCTCATCAGGAATTTCGATGTGGGCATTGCCACAACAAGGGTGGCCAGAAGCAGGAAAAAGATGTTCTGGTGCACCGACTTGCGCGAAAAATCCATCCGTACGCTGTGCGGCATGACGTTTTATTTTTTCAGTATGGAGTTGTATTGGCTTGGGTTCGAGAGCACTTCCACGGCTTTGGTAAGCACGGTGTCGTATTTCAGCATGCCTTCGGTGCGGCCTTTTTCGTAGTAGTAGCGGGTAAGTATCTCGGCTTCGATAAGCTGTTTCACCTCGTCCTTGTTTTTGTCGAGGTCCACAAGTTTGTCGCTCTGTAGTTTTTTCTCCAAATCGGCCAGCTCGCTTTCTATGGCGGTGAGGTATTTCTCCTCTTGTGCTGTTTCGCGCAGCAGTTTCAGTGTTTTTTCGGTATTAGTGGAGTATTCGTACTCCTTGTTGGCGATGTATTGTTTGAAATCGTTGTAAATTTCGTCGGTAACGCGGAATTGCGAGGCCGGAAGGATGGTTTTGTGTTTGTAGTAGTAGTCGGTAACGAAGTCGAAAATGAGGTTTTTCTGCAGCAGTGCCACACTGATGTTGGATATGTAGTCGGGTTCCACCTCCACGTCTGGCTCAATGCCGAAACCGTCGTACACGGTGCGTCCGTGGCGTGTTTTGAAGGCTGTTTTCAGTGAGTCGGGCACTTTCACGGCGCGTCCGTTCTCGTCGCGGTGGCTGTAGTCGATGGCTTGTATGCAGCGTCCGCTGGGGATGAAGTATTTCGATACGGTAACTTTCATCTGCGAATTGTACGAAAGTTCCACTATGTTCTGCACCAGCCCTTTGCCGTAGGAGCGCGAGCCGATAATCACCGCGCGGTCGAAATCCTGCAGGCTGCCGGCCACAATTTCGGAGGCGGAGGCGCTGTAGCCGTCTATCAGCACCGCCACGGGAATGTCTTTGTCCAACACTGCTTTGCGGGTGTAGTGTTTGGTGTTTTTTTCGGCCACCTTGCCTTTGGTCTGAACCACCAGCTCGCCGGGGTTGACAAAAATGTTCACTATGTCCACGGCTTCGTTGAGCAGTCCGCCGCCGTTGCCGCGCAGGTCGAGCACCACGCCTTTCAGTTTGCCGCTGTTTTTCAGGCTGTTGAAAGCGGCAATCACCTCATCGCTCGATTTTTGGGTGAATTCGTTGAGCTTGATGTACCCAATGCCGTTGTTCACTATGCCGTAGTATGGAACGGGTTTCAGTTTTATCTCCTCGCGGGTAATTTTTATGTCGTGGTTTTTGCCCTGACGTTCAATTTTCATGGTGAGCGATGTGCCTGCCTGTCCGCGCAGTACGCTGCTTACGTCGGAAACCGTTTTGCCTTTGGCCGATTCGCCGTTTATTTCCAAAATTTTGTCGCCGGCTTTAAGTCCGGCTTTTGCAGCCGGCAGACCGTCGTAGGGTTCGGAAATTACCACGTAGTCGCCCCGTTGCGACACTACGGAGCCTATGCCGCCGTATTGGCCGTAGATCTGCAGTTTCACGTCTTCGATGTCGGATTCGGGGATATAGTTGGTGTAGGGGTCCAGCGAGCCGAGCATGGCGTCGATGGCGGTTTTCATCAGTTTGCCGCTTTCGAGGTCGTCAACGTAGTTGAGGTGCAGTTTTTTGTACACTTCGGCAAAAATTTCGAGGTTTTTTGATATTTCGAAAGATTTGTCGTTGGCAGTCTGCGGCTGTTGTGCTGTTGCCGAAAGGCCTACAGTCAGTATCAGGGCTATAAGGAGGGTCTTTTTAATCATTTTTTGCAGTATTAGAAGTTGTATAACGCAAAAGGTGGTGTTTTTATTTTGGAGAGCTTTGCAATGATGCAAAAAAACAGGCTCCTTTGCGGAACCTGTCTTCGATTATGCGGTGGCATATAGGGCAATGCAGTTGGGGCATGGCTCGAAGCTTTGCATGTTTTGTCGTGCGGTTTTGCTATTCGGCCATCACCGATTCAATTTCGGCAACGGTTTTGGGGATGGGTTTGCCCAGCACGCGGCAGCCGTCGTTGGTAACCAGTATGTCGTCTTCGATGCGTATGCCGCCAAAGT
>CALGGY010000061.1 GCA_937915785.1 uncultured Bacteroidales bacterium | reverse complement strand
ACCCTTCGCCCTCGGCGGCCACCTGTTCCAGGACAAAGGGCAGATGACGAGGTGGGGTCTTGGCTTTCCCAACACCACAGCCAAAGGCAACCCGATAACACCTTTTGCCACAGAGGAAGCGGCGGATGAATATGCCAAACAACAGAAGTTTATAAGTTTACTGCACAATGTAAACACTCCAAAAGGCCACTATGTGCTAAACAATTACGATTACATTAAAGCCCAACAAAAGCAGAAAGAAGCCGAGCAGAAACTGAAAGCCAAATACGGCTACACCGACAAAGATTTACAGAACCCAAACATAAAAGCCCATGCCACAGCTCTTGCAGATTTGAGGGACGAGCGTGAAGTGGCTGGGTGGAATTATCTGGAAACTATACCAAAAGTTGGGGCTGCTGCTTTAGGTACTGTGGCATTGCCTTTAGGACTTGTAGCCGCCCCTCTTCAAACAATTGGTGCTTTAGCTTTACAATATGGTGTGGACAAAGCCACACAAAAGCTGTCTAATGACAGATATACAGGTTGGGGCAATATGCTTGCAGAGACAATTGGGGGGCCAGAATTTGTATGGGATATAACAAATCCCGGATGGCTTGTGGGTGGATTTGCAGGCAAGTCAATTAAATACGGTTTGGAAGGTGCCAAAGCCAACCTCGTTCTCCGCAACAACTTTAACAAATCCCAGTATGCCCTCGCCAACGACCTGCATTTCACCCCCACAGGCAAGCTAAAGCAGGGCATCGAATACACTGACCTCACCACAGGCGAGGTAACGCGACCCACTACTGTAAAAACAGTGTACGACCCTGTAACCCAACGCACTGTGAAACCCAAGACCCTGCTCCGCAACATAGTGAAAAACCCGATGCCCTACGAGGAATACGGCTGGCAACAGCGTTGGAAAGCCCAGCAACAGGGCGGCATGGACTGGATGAGAGGATTCAACACGCAGATGGCAGGAGAGCCTTATTTGCTTGGGAATAGTAATCCTTTGAAAAATCCATTAACTGAAAGACCTTTAGGTTTGCCATACGCCCAACCTGCAAGGCAGATAGGGATGGGAAACGCCCAGCTGACTCCCATCCAGCAATTGGAAAGATATATAGCATTGGGTAAAGACAGACGTCTGTTCATCTCAAAAGACGGTAGTGATTTCAAATATGCCAAGGAGACACCAGAAGGTTATGTCGAATTGTCTGACTACATTAAAGATAATCCAGAGAAATTTAAAGATTTAGGTCCTTATAAAAAAATAAAAATCGGCGAACAAGAAATAACCATAGACCCTTCAAAAGGTCAGATTGTAACCATCAATGGTATGGATAAAGAAGCCTTTGGCGAGTTGTTTGCAACAGTGGACAGAGACCAAAGAAACATTTTTTATCTAAAGATGACTTCACCATATTTCGACTATGTAACCACAGCGCATAATCCCAACACAAATTTACCAAAAGTAATAGACAAGAATATTGTAAAAGCATTTGCCGAAAGGATAAACCAAGGATTGGCCCCGGGCACATATTTAACGGGTGATGGAGGTTTACCTCCTCTTGGCTCAAAATTAATTGAAGCATATCAAAGAGGTGCAAGCGAACAAGAAATAAAGAATATTATTGAGCAGTATAAAAATAGTCCATCGAATATAGATAGAGCAGGCCTTTCAATGGATTCATATGAATGGCTGGCTAAGCAAGGTAAATTTGGCGAAAACCGAGGTGTAGTATATAGTAAAGACGGATTCTATCAATGGAACGGACAGACTGAAAAGAACAGATGGCTGTTTGATTTGTATAATAAAGCACGTTGGGGCGACCCAAAAGCAACTGAAGAATATAAAATAGCATTAGACAGCAGGCTGGAGTCTTTAGGCGCGCCAAAATCAGAAATAATAAACGGTAAAGTTGTAGTGCAACATCCTTGGTTAGTACAATTTGGCCGTGAACCAAGTTCTTTCCATGCGCCATATCTTTATAATGGCAAAGGCACACTATTCACCGAAGATTTCACCGACTTCAACACAATGGTGCAACGCATGGAAAGCTCAGTGCAGTACAGCGGCAAAAATCCTTTCAAGGATGGAAAGATGACCGGGTTTAGGCAATGGGCGTTAAGTAAAGGGGCAACACCTGAAAAGATATTGGAAGTTGAAAAAGAGTTTAGAGGAAATGGGGACTGGATTAAGTTAGGTAAAAATTATGATTATAACAATAGAAGTTATCTGAATGCCGACGACAAGATGTATCATGTATATCCATACGTAAGTACAGAAGCATTCAATCAAGTTGCACCTCATGAAATAGAACATTTACTACTTTCCAAGTTGGGAATAAAATCAGATAGTAGAGGGGGTATAACTTATGACGATATAGCAAAAGCGTTTGATGTGAATAAGTATTCCAAAGATTGGGCAATAAACCCATGGATTTCTAACGAAAGATATGATTGGGGGTATTTCCTCGATAATGGTGGTGAAGATTTGATAACAAGATACACCCAGATATATAACAGATTAGGAATAACAGAACGCAGACCATTGACTGAAGCCGAATTAAGAAAAGCAAAGCGAATGTTTGATAATGGGGAATTTGAGGACAATAACATGAAAGAATTTTTTGAAAGCATTAAGGATTGGAAAAAAGCGGCAGAGCTTTCGATAGGTGCTTTGACTTTATTTCCATTTATAATGCGCAATAAAAAAAATCGCTAATCGTTATATAATTTATGTTTGGATTTGGCCCTGTATATATAAAAGCAAAAGTTGTAAGAAGTACACATCGGTTATCTTATAAAAAACCAGATGTATCAAACTTGCACAATTGGGAATCTTGGTGCTGGAGCTTAAAAAATAACAATCCGGTTTATACACAAGGTACAGATAAATTACCTACCTTTCTGATGTGGTATTATAAAAAATATCATACTGAATTTGAGGTTTTTGAAAGTCCTGATAAAGGCAACTCTACTTTAAAAGAAGTTTTGAAGATAACAGTTCCCAACTCTGGCGACATAATAGTAATGCCCGACAAGAGTCGTTACCTCTGTGTAAAGAACCCTGAAACAGGCGAGATTACAACCCACCTCATCCAAACCGACAGATACCCCCTCTGCGAAAAAAATAAAAAAATTCTCTGAATTTCTTTGCGGTTTCAGAAAAAGTTGCGGCG
>CALGGY010000060.1 GCA_937915785.1 uncultured Bacteroidales bacterium | reverse complement strand
TCCAAAAACTCCAGAACATTTTCTCGCCATCTGTTGGTTCTCCTGTATATGCACCATAATACCAGTCGTTATACTTCCTTGCGGCGTAATCTCCCCAGCCGTCGTAGCCTCTGAGTTGAGCCTCGTGGTCAACGGCCGCTCCTCCCAAAAGGCTTGCCGCTGTAGTTCCTATTGCCTCTTTGGTGAGCAGTGGTGCAACGTATGGCTCTATATATGGATAAACCATCTCTCCAACATATCCAAGTCCCCTTAATGCTCCTATACCAAGTGCAGTTTCAGCCGCTTTTTGGTATACTCTCCCTGTATTAGTGTAAAGTTCGTATGTCAGTTCCGGATTCATGGCATGGGCATTGGGTGCTCCAAGCAAAGCATTTTGCATCCCTGCCTGCTGACTTGCACTATACTTGTACCAATCTCCTATTGTGCCACTGTGTGCCATCTGTTCGGCTTGTGTTGGAATATGCGGGACTTCACCATTGTGTGCCATGGACCAAACTTCGTGTGGTGAGGGCTTTTTGTTGAATGTGAACCCCAGCCTTAATATCTCAGGCAGTTGTGATTCCTTTTCCTTTTGCGCCGCCGCGGCTTGTTGATTATTTCTATATGCACGCCAATCATTAGTTCTGCCTCTTTCCCAATTCCATTGCTCAATATCCTTTCGCATTTTGTCGTATGAATCGCGTGCTGCCTCCAATTGCCCTGGAAGCCTAAGCATGTTTCGATATGCAGGATTTTCCGACAGCATCTCGTCAAAAGTTCTTCCACGTTCAGCATAACTGGCGATATTTTCTCTCAAAGAACTTCCGTATTGAGGCCTGTATTGAAGCCTCGTCATCCGCCCTTTGTCCTGGAACAAATGTCCCCCACCACCAAACATCGGATACTCCGTTACATAATCCCCTCTGAACTTGTAATCCCTACCAGGCATCATCAACTTCCTGTCCCCCTTGTTGCTAACTCCCAACACTGGATAATTTACACCCTTCATCGTTATATCATTGCCCGGTATAGTGGTTACCTCTCCAGTTACCCATTCTTCGTTTTTGTTCTCTTGTTTCAGCGTTCTCAATCATAGAAGTTGTTCAATAATTCTCATGGCTATTTCATGGCCGTTTGTTTGCTTGGCTGCCGGTAGCTGTAATCGGTAATGTCGTCGCAGAAGTTTTTTTGTATATAGCTTGAGTTCACGGTGTTGCCTGCAATGCGGCTCCATTGCCGTAACAGGGTGACCACAAGCTTGTCGAGGTATTTTTCCCGTTTTGATATCTGCCGTTCAATTTTTTCATAGCTCCATTCGTAGGATATGGGGACGGCTGTTTCGGCCAAATGCCCCAAGGTTATGTATTTCAGCAACAGGCTTTTGTTGCGTATGTCGGGATTCGATGTTGTGGCGATGGCTTTGTCGGCCAAGGTACGGGTTGTTTTCAGAGTGTTTCTCTGCAGTGTGGTTTGTTTGTCCCAGTCGCTGTGGTAGTATTCGGTGAGAGCCCAACATTTGCCGCACATTGCTTGGTACATGGCAACAGCGTAGGCGTAGCGTGAGCCGGCGCGTTGTTTGGCCGATGATGCCGAGTCCATGTCCCATTGCAGCTGTTTCATTATTCTGCAGAACTGGAGTTTTGTCGTTTTTTTGTGGTAAGCTTTTGTTGGCGACTGTGTTAGGCTGTATTTTCCTCGTCGTTTGTTGGTTATCCAATCTTCGTTGAAGGGATTGCGGTTTTCTATGTATGGATATATGTTTTGTGTGATAAGGAATTTTGTGGGCACTTGTTGCAGGTAAGTTATGGCGGAATCCCATTGCTCGATACGCAAGTATTTAGTTCCCAACAGTTCGTACAGATAGTTGTAATCGTGGTAGCTGTTGCCGATCAGCAGTTTGTCCATTTCTGTTTCTCCTCCCGATTTTAGGAAGTTGATATGTTTTTTCAGGTTTTCGATACTGGTTGTGTCGGCAAAATTGAAAAAATGTGTGAAGTAGTCGGTACGGCTTATTTCGCGACGTATTATGCGACCATAATATCTGCTGTAGTATTCGTTGTTCCTGTAGTATTCTGTTTTGTAGTTTTTGGGCATGGCAATGTCTTTTGGTTTGTGCCGTTGGCCGGTTATTTCGCTGTATATGTTGAGATAGGCGAGGAGGCGCTCGTTTTGGCCCGGTTTTTTGAAATGGTCGGCAATTTCCACCAGAACAGTACGTCGCAATATTTTGATGCGGTTCAGAGCCTCTTCGGCTTCGTAGTATGGGTCTGTGTAAATGGAATATCCGTCGATGTCGTAGTTGTTATAATGTAATTTCTTGACATCTTTTTTTACGAGGTTTACCAAGTGTTTCAAATCTGGGAGCAGGTTGGTTTCGTAGTCGTCGCCAGCGGTGGTGTCGGCGGCATGGAAAAGCAGGCTCATAAGCCGTATGTTGTTTTTTACGTTGGGTGTTCCTTTGAGACTGTCGGCTTGTTGTATCAGGTTGGGTGCCAGTTGTTTGTCGCCGTCGATATAGGCAAAGGCGGCTTGTGCCGATTTCCACATGGCGGGATTGTTGCTGCGGTTGTCGGCAAGAATGTAGTTGGCAAGGTGGTTGAAATCGTCGCTATGTTTTTTTAGATTGTATCGGCTTGCTTTCGGCACAGTGTATCGTGTTCCGAATTTTTCGTCGAAATGTTTGTTTACCAGATGCTGCACTATAAATTCGAGGCTTTTGCTGTTGGGTTGGTTGTTGTATATGTCTTTCAGTATATGGGTGTTGTAGGTGAACCAGTTTTGGCAAACTCCTATCTCGGCAAAGGCCACAGCCGAGGCCGTTTCTTTTCCTGTGTGATAGAGGGCTCCGGCGTAGTAGCTTTTGCATTGCGTGCGCAAGGCGCTTGTGGGAATGTGGCTGCCGTATTTTTTCCACACCTCTATGCAGAGGCCGTATTTTTCCATGTAGAAAGCCCGTCGCATAAGCTGAAGGGTGTAGCGGTTGCGCAGGTTAGGATTTTTACATTCGGCAATGGTGTTCAGGTCTATTCCGCCAAAAGCGGCGACGTTGCCTCCGGATTGGAGTGCCATGGCTTCCTTTTTGGTGGGATAGTACCAGCCCGACATCAGCCATTGAACGTGGTTGTTGTCGTCGTTCACCACTTTCCAGTATTGTATGGCGGCGGTGTCGTTTTTCTTGTACAGGTAGTTGTAGAAAGGCTCTTTTTTCGAGGGCATATTGCCAGAGTATATGGCTTTTTCCACATCCTTCAGCGAAACGGCTTTGTTCACATATCTGTGCCAGAAGTTGATGTTTTCGTTTCGGAACTGCTGTTGTGTGCGTTGGTGCCATTTTTCGTAGTCCGAGTTCTGGTCGTAGCAGTCGGTGTATCCGAGGTAGAAAAAATAGTGGTAGCGTGGGTCGTAGTCGCCCCAGCCGCCGCAGGCCAGGGCTTTGCCCAATGCTGTTGCTAATAGCAGTATGCTAACGATATATTTCAGAGATTTCATCTTTTGTATATTTTTCAAGTTGTTTGGAATCGAGATGATAAAGGATGATGTCGGGTTTGTACGACATATTTTTCAAAATCAGCTGTTTGACGTTTTCCAGCGTTTTGGCCGACACTTCTTCGTGGCGTATGTAGGTGCGGTTTTCGCCGGGCATGTCCATCTGATATGTGTTTTTGCCGATGGCTTTGATATTGGTGTCGCTGAAGTTGTAATGCTCGCGGTTGAGTCGCAGGAATTCCTTTTTGTCGTCGAATTCTATGTTCCAGCTGTAGGTGGGCAAAGCTATCGAAAGGGGTAGGTCGTAGTTTTTCAGATGTTTCATGTATGGTTCCACGTCGTTGATGTCGAGAATGGAGTTGCGGGTGCCGAACTTCCTGAAATTGCCGGTATTGTAACACATCAGCACCCCGTTGTCGACGGGTGGCGGGGTCTGGCTAAGCTGGTGCAGACGTATGGTTGCCGATATTTGCATTTCGAAGAAATAATTGTTTAGCTCGGCACCGATTTTTTTCAGGAAATCGAAATATGTTTCCTGGGTGGAGCTGGTCCAGTCGCAGTCGAACTGTACTTCGGTGGGTTCAATGCCGAAATTGTCGCACATGGCGAAAAGTCTGTGTGCCAACAGTTTGCAGAAACTGCTTGCATACTGTATGGCCTTGTTGGTTATAAAAACTGTTGGTATTATCTCCACATCTGCGGGTAGCGTGTCGTCCAATTGTATGGTGGCCACAGGCAGGCATTTTTCACTGCTGTTGCTGTTGTCCACATCCACGTCGAAAAAGCGCACGTACATGCGTTTTATCTGGTTGTTGCGCAGAAACGCATTCTCCACACTGTCGGTTTTGTATGTGGTGCGCCAGTAATATACGCCGTTTGCCGGTGGCTTGGGGCTGCCGGCATCGCTTTTGCCTCCGCAGTTCCACAAAAGTGTGGCGCACAGGCATAGCATCATTGTTTTTAGTGTTTTAATTCTGTTCATTGTCATTTGTTTTGTGATACAAAGATAAGAAAAAAAGCAAATGTGCGGGCAACTTTTGGCTCTCAATGTACAAAATGTGGGGTTGGGTGTACAAAATTGTTTGTTTTAATTCATTTTGTACATGGGTTGGCGTACAGAACACTGTTTTTTTGGGAAAAAAGATAGCCTTTCGCTGGCAAATTTAAGTTAAGGACCGAACCAACAAAACTTTAAAGTAGAGTGTTCGGAAAAACATTTTCTTTTCGAAAAAAAATGAGCAAATCGTGGTCAAAAATGCTGTGTCGGGACACTCGAAACGGTATTCATGAACTGTTTTTGACCTTGTATTTTTACAATTGCTACAATTGTAACGGTCAGATTGTTAGGTTGTTGTGGAAAGCGTGAAATAAAATGTGCCAAAAACTTTGTGGAGCGGAAAAAAAAACGTACCTTTGCAAAACCTTTTTGAGGACTTGTCCAATGGTGTAATGGTAGCACTACAGATTTTGGTTCTGCCTGTCTAGGTTCGAATCCTGGTTGGACAACAAGGCGCAACTCGCAGACGAAGCGGTTGCGTTTTTTTGTTAGATACACGATGAAATGAAAAAGCTTGTGATTTTTGATTTGGACGGCACTTTGGTGAATACCATATCCGATTTGGCGGCAAGCGTGAACCACGCCCTTGAGGCAAACGGGTATCCACAGCACCCCACCCACAGCTATCCCCAGTTTGTGGGCAATGGAATATACAAACTCATCGAACGGGCTCTGCCCGAAAACAGCCGCAACTGTCAGGTGATACAGGCCGTTAAGGCGGACTTTATGGCTCACTATATGCTGCATAATACCGACCACAGCACCGTTTATCCCTTTGTTTCGGAGCTTTTGTGCCAGCTGCAGGCCAAGGGCGTCATGGTGGCGGTGCTTTCCAACAAAGTGCATCAGGCCACAGTGGCCATGATGGAAAAATTGTTCCCCGACATCAGTTTTTGCGGCGTTTTTGGCCAGCGCGACGGCATACCCACCAAACCAGACCCAGTGCAGGCGCTGCAGATATTGCAGTGTGCCAAAGTGTCGAACAATGATGTGCTGTACGTCGGCGATTCGGGCGTTGACATGCAAACGGCTCACAATGCGAAACTTACCGCCGTGGGCGTTACGTGGGGCTTGCGTCCCGAAACGGAGTTGCGACAAAACTCGGCCGACATAGTGATAAACCACCCCCTTCAGCTGCTCGAATACTTATAATTATTAGTGTCCGACAAAACCGAATACGAATTGTTTGGCGGTAGCCTAAAGGCATTGAGAAAAAAGCGTT
>CALGGY010000059.1 GCA_937915785.1 uncultured Bacteroidales bacterium | reverse complement strand
GGACAAGTGTTTGCTAATTTATTTATTAACAATCACTTGTCCATTTATCAACAAGCCAATTGCATGGTTATTTGCGAATTTTAGGAGTAAAAAGCGTTTTTGTCAAAAAAACAAAATTACCAAAAAGTTGAAAATCAATAATATAGAAATAAGTTACGAGGAAAACGCAAATTTATTTTGTGAAACGGAAAAAAAAATGTAACTTTGCAGTCCGAAATCATTAAACCAAGTACAAACAAAAACACACAGGTATCGAAACATAACTACCATTTTTTGTAAAGAGAAAACAGCAACAAAACCCAAAAAAGGAGGTTACAAATGAACGTGGCAACAAAATCATACGTCAGCGACAACGAGCTGATAGACGGCTACAGAAATGGTAATTATGCAGATTTCGAGACACTGCTGTCCCGGCATCAGGCAAAAGTATACGGCTACATTTTTTCCGTGGTGAAAGACAAAACTGTGGCCGACGACATTTTCCAAGACACTTTTCTGAAAGTGGTGCAGACCATAAACTCCGGCCTTTACAAGGACGAGAACAAATTCATACACTGGGTGATGCGCATTGCCCACAACCTTATTGTGGACCATTTCCGCCGAATGAGCAAACTGCCCACCGTGAACAAAAACGACTTTCTGCTCGAAAACCTGCGCGTGCTCGACGACAACGCGGAACGCGTGGTGATAAAAAACCAGACCCGTCAGGACATACGCAAACTGATTAAAAAACTCCCCGACGAGCAGCGCCGAGTGGTGATACTGAGGCACTACGGCAAATACGAGTTCAAGGACATAGCCGAAAAAACTGGCGTAAGCATCAACACCGCCCTCGGCCGCATGCGCTACGCAATAATCAACCTGCGCCGACTGGCAAAAAACAGCAACGTGATGCTGGAAATGTAACACAGGCAACAACGGTAAAAAACAGAAAACAGGTCTTTTTTGTGAGACCTGTTTTTTTTGTCCAACCAATCTGAAAAACACGAACCAAAACCCTCTGCACCACCCTTCAACCACAAACCAACCACTCTACTTTTCAACCCTTAATTCTTAACCCTTAACCCCCAACTCTAAATTCTTAACTAATCTAAAGTCTTTGCTGCAGCACCGGTACCAACCTATCTTTCCACTCGCGGAAATCGCCGGCAACGATATGCTCGCGCGCCTGCCCAACCAGCCGCAGGTAGAAACTAAGGTTGTGTATGCTTGCAATCTGCATGGCCAAAATTTCCTGCGCCTTGAACAGATGCCGCAGGTAAGCCTTGGTGTAAACCCTGTCCACAAGGGCGGTACCCTCCTCGTCGAGAGGCGAGAAATCGTACTCCCACTTTTGGTTTTTCATGTTCATGGTGCCGCGCGAGGTGAACAGCAGTCCGTTGCGACCGTTGCGCGTAGGCATCACGCAGTCCATCATGTCAATGCCAAGGGCAATGCTCTCCAGAATGTTGGCCGGAGTGCCCACCCCCATCAGGTAGCGCGGCTTGTCAGCAGGCAGAATGCCGCACACCAGCTCGGTAAGCTCGTACATGGTATCCACCGGCTCGCCCACCGACAGTCCACCAATGGCGTTGCCCTCGCAGCCCACGGAGGCAATCTTCTCCGCCGACTGGGTACGCAAATCGTGATAAACGCTGCCCTGAACAATGGGGAACAACGTCTGGCTGAAGCCATATTTGGGCTCTGTGGTGCGTAACCGTTCCACACAGCGGTCTAGCCACGAGTGGGTGAGGTGCATCGAGCGTTTGGCATACTGGTAGTCGCAGGGAAAAGGCGTGCATTCGTCGAAAGCCATTATAATGTCGCCGCCGATGCTGCGCTGTATGTCTATGGCGCGTTCGGGAGTGAAGAAATGTTTCGATCCGTCGATATGCGAGCGGAACTCCACCCCTTCCTCCCTGAGCTTGCGGTTGTCGGCAAGCGAATACACCTGAAAACCGCCGCTGTCGGTAAGTATGGGCCTGTTCCAGCCGTTGAACCTGTGCAGCCCGCCGGCAGCCTCCAGCACCCCAAGCCCCGGCCTAAGGTACAGATGATAGGTGTTGCCCAAAATGATACGCGCCTCCACTTGGTCGATAAGTTCCTGCATGTGAACAGCTTTCACCGAACCCACTGTGCCCACCGGCATAAATATGGGAGTAGGTATGTCGCCATGGTCAGTGCTTATAACACCCGCACGTGCCTTGCTTTGCCGGTCGGCAGCTTCTAATCTGAATTTCATTACTTTACAACAGTGTTAGTAAATAGTTGATAAAAACGGAAGTTTTGGTTTGTCCACACCACAAAAAAAAACTACCTTTGCAAACCAAATCAGAACCAACATGACAATATTTGGAACAAATTTTGAGATTATTCCACTCATATTATTAGTGCTGTTTGCCGCAAGTTTTGTGTACATGGCCGTCCACTACAGTATTTATTACCTGCGAGTAGGACTATACGACGCAAACAAACCAAACCCATCGCCACACAATAACGCAAAACCCACCGTTTCTGTTGTGCTGATGGCAAAAAATGCCGAAAAACAACTCACCGACAACCTCACCTACCTGCTGGAACAGAACTACCCCAACCTTGAAGTGGTGGTGGTGGACTACACCTCGCTCGACAACACACAATACGTGCTGCGGCTGTTCAAAAGCAACTACCCCGAAAGCCTCAAGATAGTGCGTTTCGACGAAGACGTGAACCAGTACAAAGGCAAGAAATTCCCCCTGTCGATCGGCATACAGTCGGCCAAAAACGACATAATACTGCTCACCGAGATAGACTGTGTGCCCAAAAGTTTCAATTGGGTGGAGAAAATTGTGGCACCCTTTGGCAACCCCAAAACAAAAATAGTGCTTGGCTACTGCGGGCTGGAAAACAGCAACACCCTCACCAACGCCCTCGAACAGTACGAAAACCTTTCGCACTCGGCACGGATGTTCGGTAGCGCAATGATGCGCCACCCCTACTGCGGAGTGGGACGCAACATGGCCTACCGTCGCGATTTCTTCTTTGAAAAAAACGGTTTCATACAGCACTACAACATACCCTACGGCGACGACGACCTGTTTGTAAACAAAAACGCCAGCAAAACAAACACCGCCATTTGCCTCGACAACGAAGCCTTCATGACCACCAACGCCCCAAAAACCTTCGGACAATGGACAGACCAGCGCCGCAAAACATACAGCACTATCAAACACTACCGCAGCAGCGACAAAACACGCCTGCTGCTGGAAAACCTTGCCATAGCACTGTTTTACCTCTGCGGAATACTGCTCTACGTCATCAAACCACAACCAATTTTGGGCATAGTGCTTTTGGGAACTTTGGCAGTGAAAACCGCATGGCAGATAACCTGCGCCGTGAAAGCCAGCCGACGGCTAAACATAAAAACCTATATATCAGCACTTTCGCCACTATTCGAAATTTATTTTTTATTTGCAAATACTTTTTTGCATCTATCAACGTTAAGGCATAAAAATGGCAATGGAAGCAACTCCTAATCTAACCACCGACAAAGCGCAGAGAGACTACCAGCTGGTATGTCTGGCCCGCGAAAAAGGCGACGAAAAAGCATACGCCGACCTTCTTAAGATTTATCGTGAGCCCCTGTATCTCATGCTCTTGAAAATGACCAACGACCCAGTGGAAGCCGATGACCTCACCATCGAAGCCTTCGGCAAAGCTTTCCGCTCGCTGCACCAATACACACCCACACACGCCTTCAGCACGTGGCTGTTCACCATAGCCTCCAACAACTGCATCGATTTTATCCGCAAAAAACGTCTGCGCACCATATCGCTAAACAGCATGTGCACCAACCGCGACGACGAAACCATGGACTACAGCATCCCCTCCAACGACCAAAACCCCGAAGAGGAGATAATAAAAGAACAAAAAATAGCCATGATGCGCGAAGTGGTACAGCTACTGAAACCCCGCTACCGCAAATTGGTAGAACTGCGCTATTTCAAAGAATACTCATACGAGGAAATTGCCGAAGAACTGAACCTGCCACTCGGCACCGTAAAAGCCCAGCTGTTCCGCGCTCGCGACTTCCTGTACCAGATGCTTAAAGGCAAAGAGTCGAACATCTGAGCAAATCTCCCAAAACGGAAATGCCACACGCACATTTTCAACCCTTTTGGCACAAGTTGCTGCCACTGCTCTGCAGCATTGGGATTGTTGCCCTTGCGCCAGCACAGGACATAATGGACAAGCTGGTGCCGCTAAAAGGTTTTTCCGTTACCCTCGACGCCGGCGCCACCCTGCCCGGACGCTACCACGCAAATTTCTACAACGGCACCCCCGACAACTCCAACACCATAAACCGTATCATACACAGCGAGGGCTATGGCAACCAAATATGGAACAGCCTTGTAAACCAAGGACTTATATCCCCTTCGGAAATAACGCGATACGAAAACCTCGAAGTGGCCGAATATGCCGACATGAAATACTCCATCACCTACCAGATTGGGCTTGGCGTACGCTACGATTTCGAAGGACGCAACACCGCCATCTTTGCACGGTTCGACTACATGAAACTCACCGCCAAAGGGGCCTTCAACCTGTTTCGCCACCCCACCACCACCATACTCTCCAACCAAGACCAATACATAAGCTGCGGCATTTGGGGCACCGAGTCGCGCACCTACATAGACCTTGGCGTTTCAAAATCTATTCCTTTCAACCCGCTGCTACACTTTGCCATCGACGCCGGCGTGAACATAAACCACTACCGTGTGCTGAGCAACGACATAGAGATTGGCGGCACCACCTACACCATACTCGACACTTGGGGCGGACGCATGCCAGCGATGAACGCGCAGAGCTACGAGTATTACCAAACAGGCATCGGATTCGGAGCTTTTGCCTCGCCATGCCTACGGCTGATGTTGCCCCACTCCATGGCCGCCGACCTCGGCCTGAGCTGCTACTACAGCAAAATAACACTGCCAGGCTACGACAAGTTCGCCCCGCAGTTTACCCTGTTCCTCAGGTTTATAATGAACAACCTGTAGCCCCAATGTTTTTTGCTCCATACACCCAAAGCACTGAACATCGGCATTTTGCACAAATGCTTATGGAAGAGGCTTTTCCGCCTGAAGAACGTCCCACTTTTGCCCACATCGACAATCGCGGCAGCAACTACCACCTGTGCGTGATAGAACAAAACGGCACCAAGTTGGGAATTTTTGCCTATTGGAATTTCGGCACGTTTCTGTACATCGAACATTTTGCCATTGGCAACAAGCTGAGAAACAACGGAATAGGTAGCGAGGCTCTGAACCATTTTTTGCAAAACACGGGGTACAACCGCCAAATTGTGCTTGAGGTGGAGATGCCCGGCAATCCTTTACCCACAAGGCGAATAGAGTTTTACAAACGGCACGGATTTGTTGAAAACGCGTTCCAATACCTGCAACCTCCCTACCGCACCGGAGACGGATTTCTGCCAATGGCCATAATGTCGCACCAGCCTCTACAAAAAGAGGATTTCGAAAATGTGAAACAAACCCTTTACACCGAAGTTTACGGTGTGCTATCCGTTTGAGCGCAAGTTTGTTAGTGTCCAACAAGGCAGAATGCAATTGTACCCTAAAGCCATTGATGGTCCGGTGGAGCTTTGCTCATGGAATTTGATTTGTTTCAGAGGTATTCGCGAGCTTCGGTTCGATGGCGAAGCGGGAATTGCCAAAACGAAAAAAAACTCATAATGCATGTCCCAATGATGTGGCAACCATCCCCCAACGATTATCTAATCTAAGATGCGGGCGCTTTTTCAATATTTTATCGGACACCAATAAAAGAAAAAACAATGTCCAACGTGGCAGGTGCGAGAAAGTGGAACAATGTGCGATGGACAACTTACGATGGATAATGTACAATGAATTCGAAGCGATTTGCCATTTGTACAAAAAAAACTCCTCCCACTGTGCCGCGTTGGGTTGTGGGATGGAGTTTTCGGTTTGTTTTCTGAGGGGTATACCCCGCTGAAAGCAGTATTATTTGTTTTGCTGTTTCAGCAGGTCGCGGATTTCGGTGAGCAGCTTTTCCTCGGCCGAGGGTTCGGGAGCGGGAGCGGCGGCCTCCTCTTCTTCTTTCTTTTTCTTTGCAAGCGATGTGGCTTTCATCATTAGTTTGATAAACAAAAAGATACACAATGCTACGATGATGAAATCAAAAGTTACTTGTATGAAATTACCATAACTCAATACTGCAACACCAGCTTCTTGTGCTTCTGCCAAAGTGTTATAAATATGGTCTCTTCCACCGAGTTGGACAAACCAGTTGGTGAAATCTATTCCACCTGCGGCCAGCGAAATTAGTGGCATAAAAATGTCTGCTACCAGCGACGACACTATTTTTCCGAAGGCTCCGCCGATGATTACGCCGACAGCCATGTCAACCACATTGCCTTTCAGGGCAAATTCCTTGAATTCTTGAATAAAACTTTTTGCACTCATAAATTTAATGTTTTAAACGGTTTATAATTTTATTTACATTTATTACTTTTCTTAAATCGGCGAAATAGGCCACCGCCAGAAATGCTATTATGTACAATGTGTTTATTATCAGTCTGAGGGCTGTGTTTTCCACTTGTGTGAAAGTGCTGATCCAGTACAGCGCCACGGCCAACGCCATGTACATTATTATTTTGCCCGCCTCGTAGGGAACGGGGGCTTTTTTCTGTCCCACGATGTATGAAAGCGCCATGCAGATGCCGTATCCGGCCACGCCGCCCCATGCGCAGGCCATGTATCCGTATTTTGGTACAAAAATGAAGTTTATGGCTATCAGCACCGCACAGCCTATGCCGGAGAAAATGGCGCCCCACCATGTCTGGTCGCTGAGTTTGTACCAGAAACTAAGGTTGAAGTACACGCCCATAAACACTTCGGCCATCATCACAATGGGTATCGCCCGCAGGCCTTCCCAATAGTCCTTGCTGATGATGAATTTGAAAATGTCCAAGTACATCATCACCGCCAGAAAAGCCGTCATTGTGAATATCACGAAATATTTCATCACCACGGCCTGAGTCTCCTTGCTTTTTTTGTCCTTGCTGCTGCCGAAAACGAAAGGCTCGTAGGCGTAGCGGAAAGCCTGTGTTATCAGTGCCATAATCATGGCTATTTTGACGCAGGCGCCATATATGCCGAGCTGCACCTCGCCCTCTTGTCCGGGCACTATAAAGCGATAGCAAATTTTGTCTGCCACTTGGTTGAGTATGCCGGCCAGTCCGAGCAGCAGCAGTGGCCAAGTGTATTTCAGCATAGGTTTCAGCAGGTTGCGGTCTATGCCAAGTCGCAGCAGCCGCAGTTCGGGGATAAATCCCAAGGTAACCACCGAGGTGCTTATCAGGTTGGCCACAAAAATGTAACGCACCTGATTTTCGAACCGGTACCAGCTGAAGAGGTCGGGGTAGCTGTCTTTCAGAGCCGGCGCCACCACTATAAACAGCAGGTTGAGGGCAATGTTGAGGACGATGAAAAGGAGTTTCAGTGTGGCAAATTTCACGGGGCGGTTTTTGTATCGCAGACGCGAAAAGAGTATTGCCTGGAAAGCGTCCAAAGCCACCACAATGGCCATCATTTCGATGTATTCGGGATGGTCGGCGTAGTTAAGCGCACGGCTGATGGGGCCAAGAAAAATGGTTGTAAGCGTGGCGAAAAGCAGAGCCACAATGCCCACTGTCAGTGCCGAGGTGGAGAACGTTTTGTCGGGGTTGGCGTTTTCTTTGTTCGAAAAGCGGAAAAAGGTGGTTTCCATGCCAAAGGTGAGAAGCACAAGCAACAGACCGGTGTAGGCGTAGATGTTGGTAACCACGCCGTAGCCGCCGCTTTCGGCGGCAATTTTGTAGGTGTAGAGCGGCACCAGCAGGTAGTTTAAAAAACGGCCTATTATGCTACTCAGCCCGTAAATGGCGGTGTCGCCAAGCAGTTTTTTTAGTGGGTTTGTTGCCATTATGCTGTATTTCAGTGGTTTGTGGTTTCCGTAATTTGCTGTTGGTTTTGCAAAAATACCATTTTTGGACTGTTTTTTTCGGCGTTGTCCGTCGCTTTTCTTAACAGTTTAGTGTTCAATTTGTTTGTTCAAATTAGTTATGCCAAAAGGTGCACGGCATCAAAATTCCGGTATCTCCACGCCGCACAGATTGGCAAAGGGGCAGTATTTGCAGTTGTCCTTCGACGGATTTTGCTCGAAAGGCACATCTTGGTTGAACAGCTGGTGGAACAGGTTGTGCACGTAAGTTTCGAACAGCTGCATGTGTTTTTCGGAAAACGATATGGTGTCGTCGTCGCCCTTTTCCTTGGCTTTTGTTCTGGCTGTGAGGAAGAAATTTTTGGTGTCCTGCAGGGGGTATATGCCTGCTTCGATTTTGTGTGGTTTGTTTATGCGCCAGTAAAGCCAAGCGTAGTACAGCACTTGGAACATTTTGTCCGAAATTTTTTCGGGGATATATTCTTGTTCTTCAATATTGAAATATTCGTGGTTCATGGTGAGGTCGGATTCTTCTACTGCGCCCGATTTGTAGTCGCCTATTCGCGGCACTCCCCCGATGCTTTCTATGCGGTCTGCCACGCCGTGGGGCTTTATTGTGATGTTTTTCAGTTCGTTGGGCGTGTCTGTGCCGAAAATATCGGTCAGGGGCATTTCTATGGACAAATCTTTTTCCAAGTCCTCAATGGCGGAAGAGTGGTAATTCAGGTCCTCTTTTTGCTGACGGATAAAGGTTTTCACCTGTGTTTTGGCAATTTCCATCAAAAAGTAGTTTTCGCCCGAGCGTTTGGCTGTTTTGTCGAAAATTTTCTGATTGAAAAGGTCTTCCACCATTATGTCGACGGTTTTGTCGTCGGGCAGTTGATCGGGGTCGATGTTTTTGCCTTTGAATTGTTTGAAAATTTGTTCCAAAACAGCGTGTATGTACGAGCCAAGTTCGGAACTGTCCAAATCCTCGTCCAAGTCGTCGGACTCGCGTATCCCCAAAATATTTTCGTAGTAGTAGTGCAGGCTGCATTTTCGGAATTTGTTCAGCGACGACGGTGTAAGTCCATGCCCTTGCTGGGCTTTGTTCAGGAGCAGCACCATCACTTCGTCGTTTTTTTCTTTGACTAACGCAAGTGGTTGTGAATCGGTTTGTTGGTTGGCAAGCAAGGTTTTCTCCGAAACGGTAATGTTGGTGTATTTTGCGGCCAGTTCGGTTTTTATCTGAGCCAAAAACCGGCTTGCCTCACTTTTGCCACTTCCCGAGGTATCGGTATTGTACAGAAAATCAACGTTTTCGGCACGCTGCAACAGTCGGTAGAAGTTGTAAGCCTCGGCAGCATCGCGCTCCTCGTAGGTGAATATGCCAAAAATTTTTCGTAAATTGAAAGGTATTAGCGAGTTGTGTGTGTTTCCCTTGGGGATGATGCCCTCGTTGCACGAAACAACAATCAGGTTGCGGAAGTCGATATTTTTGGTTTCCTGCAGTCCCATAAACTGCAGTCCTTCAACGGGTTCACCTTTGAAAGACAGAGTCATGCACATGGCAATGCGGTCGTATATGCGTCGCAGTACGCCGATGCTGTCTGCAAAGCTGTATTGCTCCTGCAGTTCGGCAAAATGTTCGAACATTTGGAATGCGGCCGCCAGCGATATTTTTTCCCTGTTGTCGTCGCACGATTGATAAATGTTTTGAGCCACGTTTTTAAACATCTCTATCAGTGCTGCTGTTTGCAGTCCGTCTGTTTTGAACAGAAAGTTTAAGTCGCTGTCTTGCAACACTTTAATCTTTTCCAAAAGCTCGTTGCCTTTCAGGTAGTAGGTTTTTTCGGCGACAAACTGTTTGGTAAGCGTGCTTTTCAAGTTGTTGACTTTTAGGTGTTTCTCTATCAGGTGGTGGGAGATGAACCCAATCACTTTTTTCACGTTGTAGCCCCGTTTTTCGTCGTAGCTGTCGTAGGCTTCAAACATTTTGTGCACAAGGTCGTGGGTGAGGGAGTAAATATAGGGGAACCCCATTGTTATGTTCACCTTGTTTATGCTTTGCGGTAGGGCGTTGAGCGTGGGTACAAGCAGGTTTTCGTCGCACAGCACAATGGCGGTGTCCTCAAACGGATTGTTGCTTTCGGTAATATCCGTTTCTTTTGTAACGTTCTTAGTTTTAGCTATTTTTGTGGCAATATTGCCGACATATTCGCTTTGCAGAATGTTTTCGGGGCAGCTCACGAAAGTGAAATTGCGCTCTCCGGTGCCAAAATGCTCGCCAAAGCTGGTTTTCTTTGTTCCAAAAGTTTCGTTGTTCTTGCGGAGCATCATACCTGCCTCATTGTAAGCATCTTTGAAATAAAAATCATCGCCATCGGCAATAAACTCCGCCTTGCCTCTGCGTATCAAGTTATTTATTATTGTGCGTTCGCTCTGCGACACTTCGCAAAAGCCTACAAACATTACCTTTTGCCACTGCATGGCGTCGGCGTACGTTTCGATTTTCTCGGCCACGTTGCGGTAAATCATGGCGCTGTAGGCCTTGTTGGCCTTGTTCAGTATGATGTGCAGGTTGGTGTAGTATTCGTATAGCGAGTGGAAAAAGTTCAGGTATTTTCTTTGAAATTCCGACATCTTTTCGGGTTGCGACACGTCCCACATATCCAGTTCTTTCTCGTTTGCGAGGTGTGTGTAAAGCTGTCGGGCGTCCACCATGTGCAGGTCGATGTCCGAAAAATCCTTCAAAATCATGTCGGCAAAGGGTATAAACTCCTCAAACGACTGGTATTTGTCGTTGCCATTGCGTTGGCTTATCTCTTTGTGGATACGGAAAAGCTCGAAAAGCAGGAATTCGTTTTTCACAATTTTCATGCCGCTAGCCATCTCCACAAAATCGTCCATGCCCACAATTTGCGGCAAAAAAAATGTTTTGTCGCTCGTTTTCAAATACTTGCGTAAAAAAACGCCAGCCCTACGGTTGGGGAATACTACAATGCTTTTATCAGATTGATAAATAGGTTCTTGCAAGATTTTTTCGGCAATCTCTTCCAAAAAATGTTTCATAATAAAAACGGATTTCAGTGTTTTAAAAAAATTTCGGCTTTTTTCAAGGTTTCGGGCTTGCCCACATCCAGCCATTGCTCTTCCAAATGCTTGTAAGCAAGGATTTTATGTTGTTTTGCCAATTTCAGATACTCGGGGATGATTGGGTAGGGGCGAGCATCGGGCAGAAGGTGGAAAAGTTCGGGAGATATGATGTGTATTCCACTGAAAGCCAATGGTATGGCACCTGCAATAGGTTGTTCGCTCCAGAGAGTTTCGTCGGTTGCGGCGTTTTTCCAACCTGCAAGTTGGTTGTCAGTGTCGAACAGCAGTTGTCGTGCAGTGTTGCGGCTACTTACCAGAAGCATCGCCAATATATTGGTTTCCAGATAATTGCGGTATATTTGGCCGAGGTCGAGGGTGGTAAGTATGTCCACATTGTGTATTAGCACCGGTTCACGGCCCGAAAACAGCGGTTCGGCTTTCTTCAGGGCGCCGCCCGTGTCCATAAGTTGCTCGCGCTCGTCGGAAAACAGTATCTCGGAATCGAATTTGCGGCTTTTCACAAAGTCCTTCACCATGTCGGGAAAATGGTGTATGTTTATAACTATCTTGTTGAAACCAAAGGAGATAAGACGGTTGAGGTTGTGTTCAAGAAGTGTGGTACCTCCCACTTCGACCAAAGCCTTGGGTCGGTCGTTGGTGAGAGGTCGCAGGCGTGTGCCAAGTCCGGCGGCAAGTATCATTGCTTCCATAGTTTTGCTATTCGTTTATGAAGTTTACGAAAAAACAGGTGGCCAGAGCTGCGGTTTCGGTGCGCAACCTACTGGTGCCCAGTGTTATAGGTCTATAATCGGCAGCAAAGGCCAGTTCTATCTCCTCTTTCGAGAAATCCCCTTCTGGACCAATGAGCACCGTAACATTGCCCGAAGGCGTGCAGGCCTGCTTTAGCGAAATGCGTTGGTCGCCGTCGCAGTAGGCGATAAACTTCTGTCCATCAACGTTTTGTCGTAGAAATTCAGTTATTTTTGTAGGTTCATTGATGATGGGTTTATAAGCTTTCAGCGATTGTTTCATGGCCGACACGGCTATTTTTTCCAAACGGTCGGTTTTCAGGAAACTGCGTTCGGAATGCTGGCAGACGATGGGTGTAAGCTCGTCAATGCCTATTTCCACGGCTTTTTCCAAAAACCACTCCATGCGTGCTGTGTTTTTGGTAGGCGCCACGGCCACGTGCAGGCGATAGTTGCGCTGTTGGAAATGGCTGTGCCTTTCGGCGATGCGCACGAGGCACGATTTGCTGTCGGCACTGACTATCTCGGCGCGGCACATCTGTCCAAGTCCGTCGGTAAGGCCTATCTCGTTGCCCGCTTGCAGGCGCAGCACACGGGTGCAGTGCACGGCCTCCTCTTTCGGCAGTTCCACCAAATCGCTGTCTAGATTGTTTGTATAAAATAGATGCATATTTCCTGTGAGAGTGTTTTTCTTTTTGCAAAGTTACATTTCTTTTGTCAAAAGTGGGCCAAAAAGCGACATTTTTTTTGTCATACGTGCTGTTAGTAAGTTTTTTGATGTTTTTCTGTTGGCAAATTCTTTTCAGTTATATATTTGCTAATCAGTTTATTATTCAAATATTTTTGAATAAATGTAGTAAAAAAGTGCTTTGTTTGAAAAAAAAATGTTATATTTGCGTTCTAAAACAGGGAACTGATAAAAACATAGTATAAACGTTTAAATTAAACTATTATGACAGCATTATTGGTATTATTGGCTGAAGGAATTGCCCAAATGGGAGCAGCTCTCGGAGCAGGATTTGCAACAATCGGTGCCGGTCTTGGTATCGGAAACATCGGTAAAAGCGCAATGGAAGCCATTGCCCGCCAGCCCGAAGCAACAGGCGACATCCGTTCCAACATGATTATCGCCGCCGCTCTTGTAGAAGGTGTTGCTTTCTTCGCCATCGTGGTTTGCTTGCTGCTTGTTATCGGCTAAAAGCAACCCCAAGCTATTTTCAGGGATTGCCACGATTGGTGTCAGTCCCTGAAATTTTTGAATTTCAAAAAGTTACAAAGTTCAGTAAAAAAACAAAAAAAGATATATTCGAAATGAACATTCCATTACTTTCAAATGCGCTTATCTCTCCTGGGTTGGGCATTATAGTTTGGATGACAATTACTTTCGCCATCCTTGTTCTCATTTTAGAAAAATTTGGCTGGCCGGTAATTCTTAAATCGCTGAAAGACCGCGAGGTAGCCATCAACGATGCCCTCACCGCCGCCGACAAGGCCCGCGAGGAGATGAAACACCTGCAGGCACACAACGAGGAGCTGCTTATCAAAGCCAAACACGAACGCGACGAAATGCTGCGCAACGCACGCATGACCAGCGAACAGATAATAGAAGACGCCCGCGCCAAGGCACAGACAGAAGCCGACCGTATTGTGGAAACCGCCCGCGAAAACATCAACTACGAAAAACTGCAGGCTATGCACGACCTCAAAAACCAGATTGCCACACTCTCCATCGAGATGGCCGAAAAACTGATAAAACAGGAACTGCAAAGCAAAGAAAAAGCCAACGACTTTGTGAAACGCGAGCTGGAGAACGTTCACCTGAACTAATTCCCCAACCAAAAATACAGCAAACGGAGGTGGGTGCGTGTTGTGCCAACCTCCGTTTGTATAAATAAAAGCACGATGAAAAAAATATTGTTGAAACAATCCAACGCCATGCTTTCCGCCATTCTGGCACTGTTCGGCGTGTCGAGCTGCACCGATGCGGACCTTTATGGCTCTCCAATGGCAGAATATGGCATACCTGCTGCCGAATACATCGAAATTACCGGCACGGTGCAGAACGAAGCCCAGCAACCGATAGAAAACATACAGGTGGTTTCGGACTACGACATGACATATACCTCCGCCGACGGCAGTTTTGTGTTGCGTAGGGAAGGCGTTTTCCCCGACCAATACATGACGTTGCAGTTCAACGATACCGACGGAGAAGCCAACGGCAGCTACCAAAACGACACCGCCGAAGTGCACATAACCTATTCTGGAGGTGATGGCTCATGGAATAGGGGTATAGGTGGCGGCACAGTGAACAAAACGCTGAAAGAAAAAACTGAATGACAGGCTGAAATTATTTCGTATCAAAAATATTTTCCGCTGAAAATAGTTATTTGTAAAAAATAGCAAACAATGAAAAAACGCATACTCATACTCTCCAATGTGGCTTTGGCCGGACTGCTCACCGTCATGGGCTGCAGCAAAAAAGTGGTGTCCGACCCCATTGAAAAGCCCGAAGAACCCATCCAGAAAGCCGAGCCCGACCTGCCTCCGCTGCTCTATGGTCCGCCTCCCGTGCAATACGACGACCAAAATCCTCAGGACACCACCAAAAAAGCCCCCGAACGCCGCGAACCGCGCATTATCGACGACGAGCGCAACCGTGTGAAACCACTCTACGGCGTGCCACCTGCACAATTCGAGAAAATAGAGGAAAACAAATAATCGCACCACACTGCAGCAATGAAACTGAAACAGCGTATCATTCTGGAAACAGTGCGGCGCATGCACCACAACAACATTCAGCTGCACCCACTGCAACAGCTATTTTGGGAATCGACCCTGCGCTGCAACCTGCGCTGCAAACACTGCGGCAGCGACTGCAAAAACGAGGAACTTACCCCCGACATGCCACTGGAGGATTTCCTTAAAGTCCTCGACAGCCTTCCACCCGAAGTGGACCACCACCGGATGATGATAATTGTGTCGGGCGGCGAACCCCTTATGCGCGACGACCTTGAACAATGCGGACACGAGTTCTACAAACGCGAGTTCCCGTGGGGCATGGTGAGCAACGGTTTGGCACTGACGCAGGAACGTTTCCAGCGGCTGCTCAAAGCCGGACTGCGCTCCATTTCCATAAGTCTCGACGGTTTCGAGGACGCCCACAACTGGATGCGCGGACACGAAAACAGCTTCCAGCGCGCCAGCGACGCCATACGCATGATAGCCCGCACCAAAGGAGTGAAATGGGACATCATCACCTGCGTGAACCAGAAAAACATCGACAGTCTCGACAAACTGAAAGAATACCTTATCTCGCTTGGCGTCAAGGACTGGCGGCTGTTCACTATCACCCCCATGGGCAGAGCCAAGCAGGTGCCCGAGCTGCAGGTGACCAACGCCCAGTTCCGCCAGCTGATGGAGTTTATAAAACGCACCCGTGAGGAAGGCCGCATACACGCCTCATACGGCTGCGAAGGCTTTTTGGGCAAATACGAAGGTCAGGTGCGCGACAACATTTACCAATGCCACGCAGGAGTAACGGTGGCATCGGTGCTGATAGACGGCAGCATATCGGCATGCACCAGCATACGCGGCAAATACTATCAGGGCAATATCTATAAGGAAAATTTTTGGGACGTGTGGCAAAACCGTTTCCAGCCCTACCGCGACCGTAGCTGGATGCGCAAGGACCAGTGCTCCGACTGCAAGATGTTCCGCTACTGCGAAGGCAACGGCATGCACCTGCGCGACGAGGATGGAAACCTTATGGTGTGCCACCTGAAAAGGATAGAGGACGAGTAACAGCTTAGAGCATCGAGCTCAGGGTTGTGAATTTCTTATGTTTTTATCCGTTGATGGATGGTTGCCTAAATTCCGCAAGTAACCATGCAATTGGCTTGTTGATAAATGGACAAGTGATT
>CALGGY010000058.1 GCA_937915785.1 uncultured Bacteroidales bacterium | reverse complement strand
CATGGCAACGCAAGAAACGCCCTGACAAGTACGGACCACTCATGTCATCACGACAGAACCTCTACGGATCCATATACTACCACCCCGATGGTTTTTACCCCCATTAAATAATACCCAATTAAAACTTGGCACACATGATCGATTATAAGTGCAGGGATATGTTCCCGTTAGATGCCAGGGAACAGATCGGTGACAGGTTCGACAAGTTGGATACAGCAATGATCAAGAAGCGACTGTCACAATATGGAGCGGTAAACGCAAAGGAATTCCGGGCTGAGCTCATCAGTGGAGCCCTTGCGGGCAATGTATATCCTGAGGAGTTCGCTAAAGCGGCATACCTCGACAGATATACCCAAAATAGCGGAATGAAGATGCTGTATGACATGACTGTCGGTAAAATACCTAACACATCGGCCACAGAACAGAAGTTTGCAAACACCATGAATGTCCTCTTCCAGCAAAAGGGAAGTCAGTTCCAAATTGACATCCTGGCCAATGACAAAGTCCAGGACTTCATCAGCTCACACGCTAAGGTACTCGACAACGGATTCAAGTTCGTCCCAATGTCCGACAACATGCGACAGCGACTGCAACGCTCGAACTACATCTTCTCCGGCATCAAGACCTTCCACGAACTCAATGAGGCGTTCCCGTCTCTCATCGACGAGAATGGCAATCGTAAACCGTTCGAACAGTTTTTGAATGATGTTCAAAAGATAGACCGCACCTACAACCGAAACTACCTCCGGGCCGAATACAACTTCTGCCACGCTTCGGCAACAATGGCGGCCAAGTGGGAAGAGTTCCAGCAGGACGGCGACAGATACAACCTCCAGTATCGTACCGCACACGACGACCGCGTACGACCCGAGCACGCAGCGCTCGATCGTGTCACACTACCAATCACAGACCCCTTCTGGGAAGAATTCTACCCACCCAACGGCTGGAACTGCAGATGCACCGTCGTACAGGTGCGCAAGTCAAAATACCCTGAAACACCACACGACGAGGCAATGGCACTCGGTGAGGAAGCGACGGGTAAAGACACCAAGGGCATCTTCCACTTCAATCCTGGAATTGAGCAGAAGACCTTCCCAGACTATAACCCTTACACCATACGTCGCTGCCGCGACTGCGACCTGGCAAAACGTCGGGTGCCCGACGGTTCTGCCGTCGGGAATAAACTCGTCTTCGTCCCAGAGAACGAACTATGTGCTGCGTGCCGCTTAATAAGGGCTATCAATCAAGGACAGAATAAAGCCGAATATAATCGACTTTATAATAATCCAGAATATCAAGATGTACAATACAACGAAGCAAGTGGTGGGGTGAAAGCAACCCATGTGGAGCATAATTTTGACAAGACTACAGGGTGGTATGAGAAGAATGCGCAAACAGCAGGTTTTAATAGCGGACATTCCGTCATACTGGAAAAAGAACCGCAAGACATATACAGACATAGAAGTTGTGAAGGGCTATGGGACGGATTGCCTTTTGAAGTTGCAGGCGCAGAGACTGGTACAGCCAACAATATAAGAAATGCCCTTAAACATTGTGCAAAAAAGCCTGGATCAAAAATTGCCGTTATATATTTTCCAAATGACAATTTCAGCACAGAGGCATTCAATGATGGATTAGCAAAATTCAATGGTTTGAAGGGAACATCACAATATAAATTGTTTGACTTTATCTATTGCATTCACGGCGAAAGCATCATACAAATAAAAAAGCCAAGCATTTAACTTGGCTGGAATGAGAGCGGGTCTCTGAAGGTTAACCCATCCCTCACACTGCAAAGGTACAAAAAAAAATCCTAATCTCCAAACAAAAATGAAAAAAAATGACAGAAGACTCTAAAAAAATAATACTAAAATACCACTCATCCATAAGAATAGAACGCCCAAGCACAACATACATGGGCAGAATCTTGCAAAGAATGAGAAGCCTGGCCAGACAGGTGTCACTCCTGAGACATCGGAATCGCCTGATCCAAGTCTATCGATCATTGTTCCCAAAGTTTTTTCGAGTACTCGATGCATGGCCATACAACACCACACTCCAGACAGAACACAAGCAAGCAGACACGTCATACTCAATAAAAGAAGGATTCGTGGTAGAAGCCACATCCCGGCTATATCGACAAAAACAGTTAGTAGAGCAAGCAACGTGGCGGATATGCCCGTGTAGTGACGGAGTAGAACTGACAGTCTGCTGTTCAAGTCATCTCGCAACTCTATTAGCTGCCGAAGAACTTCGCCCGAATCCGTAGAGTATTCTATATACATAAACAGGTTTTTTATGCAAAGTTACAACAAAATGAACGAAAATATTCAAAAAATAATAAAAAACATCCTCCGGGACATTCAGGTCGAGATGACCGACGAGTTCGACCAGAACTTCGAACGACAGGCCTTCTTCTCCGAGGCATGGCAGAGACGAAAGAGCCCAACAAGGCCAGGAGGACACATTCTCGTCGACACAGGACAGCTCAGACGGTCAATCAAGTCCAGGACAACCGACAACTCCGTCATATTCTACACCGACCTACCTTACGCAGCCATACACAACGACGGAGGAGAAATCGTAGTCACACAGCGAATGAAGCGGTTCTTCTGGCACAAATACTACGAGGCGACTGGTTCATTCGGAAGAAAAAAAGACGGTTCCAGGAGAAACGACAAACGGACAAACCAGCTTTCCACTGAAGCCGAGTTCTGGAAGTTCATGGCATTGAAGAAAGCCGGTACCACCATCAAAATACCACGGTTTTTACCCCCATTAAATAATACCCAATTAAAACCATAAGAACATCCGAGGTTGCATCGGATGTTATAAGTGCCGTGAGTTGGGACGTTGCGTCTTTGACAAGGACATGGTCAACGAGGTGGCAAAGAAGTTTGAACAGGCCGACGGACTGATTATCGGTTCTCCTGTCTATTATGCTGGGCCTAACGGGACGCTCGTCTCGTTCCTCAACCGGCTGTTCTTCTCTGCCTCTTTCGAGGTTTTTACCCCCATTAAATAATACCCAATTAAAACACAAAAGAGAAATACGACCAGATTATGGCGGAAAGAAAACGGGAATCGGATATA
>CALGGY010000057.1 GCA_937915785.1 uncultured Bacteroidales bacterium | reverse complement strand
CGCCAGTTACCAACGACGCATAAGTGTTTGTCGGCGTAAGCCAGTCGGACGCGGTGCCCACGCCAGTGGAGAAAGTGTAGTTGGTGATATCTGATGATATTGGCGGGCATTGCGCCTTAAGCATGGCGGTAGCCAATAACATTAGGGCGGCACAAAGCAGTCCGCGCCTCATCTTTTCTAAAACATTACGAGTGTGTGTATGCATCGTTGTATAATTTGATTTCATTACTTTATTATCTAAATTACCTCGTTCCATAGGGAATATCATTTGATTTCGAATTAATTAAAGGAATAACAAAATACAGATTCCCCGTCCATTGGACAGGGGATTTCCACAATTGCCATCGTATATAAAAGAACTTCCATCGCTCTTTTTATTAATTACACTATACTTATTATCAGTTCTTTATATTTACGCTATAGTTCTTCTATCTTTTTATTGTTCAAAGTGGTTAATGTGCTATAAACCAATTTGCAAAGATACGCATTATTTTTGAACCCTGCAAGTTTTTTTTGAGGACAAAGCACAAAAAGCAGTGCGTACGCCTGCATGTTCATATAGACACTTATGCCTGAAAAACGTTACAAAGGAAGAATTTTTTGGTTGAAAGATTTTTGACTCGAAATACGGAAAGGACCGCCACATATCAATTCGGAGTTCGGAACCTGTTTAGTTGGAAGTTGAAAAGCTTGGATGGTGCGGGGCTTCGGCAAGCTCAGCCACCGCGAAATAGCTGGAAATTGAAAGTTCACTCATTCACTTCTTGGTTTCTTAACTTCTTAGAATTTCGCCACCTTCAATCCCGTTCTTGGAGTTGTTTTTGAAGTTCCACCACCAAGTCGCGGTACTTGGCGGCTTCGAGGAAATTCATCTCCTTGGCGGCTTTCTGCATGTTGCGCTGTGCCTCGCGGAGCTCTTTTTTCAGCTGTTCCTTGCTTTTGCGGAAATTGATGAGACTCTCGGAGGCGAGACGTATATATTCATCGGAGATATCGTCGATAAACGACTTGGCGACTGCTTGTGGCAGTTCCTCGCCGCTGGCTTTTTCTATCACTGAGGTCTGTCCCAAAATGGCCTCGGTAGATTTCACTATCTGCCGCGGCACAATGCCGTGTTCCTCGTTGTAGCGTATCTGTTTCTCGCGGTGGCGGTTAGTCTCGTCGATGGCACGTTGCATGGAGGCGGTAATTTTGTCGCCGTAAAGTATGGCCTTGCTGTGCACATTGCGCGCCGCGCGTCCTATGGTTTGTATCAGCGCTCTGTCGGAACGCAGGAAGCCCTCTTTGTCGGCGTCGAGGATGGCCACCAGCGACACCTCGGGCAGGTCCAGCCCTTCGCGCAGCAGGTTCACACCCACCAGCACGTCGAACACTCCCATACGCAGGTCGCGCATAATCTCCACACGCTCAAGAGTGTCCACATCGCTGTGTATGTATTTGGAGCGGATGCCGAGGTTGGTGAGGTAGCGGGTAAACTCCTCGGCCATGCGTTTGGTGAGGGTGGTTACAAGCACACGCTCGTTTTTGGCCACCACAGTGTTTATCTCGTCAAGCAGGTCGTCCACCTGATTGATGGCGGGACGCACCTCCACCACAGGGTCGAGCAGTCCGGTGGGACGTATGAGCTGTTCCACCACAACTCCCTCGCTCTCCTGCAGCTCGTAGTCGGCCGGGGTGGCACTTACGTAGATGGTCTGGTTTACAAGGGAGTAGAACTCGTCGAAAGTAAGAGGGCGGTTGTCCAAGGCCGAGGGCAGACGGAAACCGTATTCCACCAGCACGGTCTTGCGCGAGTGGTCGCCGCCGTACATGGCATGTATCTGTGGCACCGTTACATGACTTTCGTCGATGACCAGCAGGAAATCGTCAGGGAAATAGTCGATAAGGCAGAAGGGGCGCGATCCAGGCGGACGTCCGTCGAAATAGCGCGAGTAATTTTCGATACCGCTGCAGTAACCCACCTCGCGAATCATCTCAAGGTCGTAGTTGACACGCTCTTCGAGGCGGCGGGCCTCGAGGTTGCGGCCCTCGGCATAAAACTCATCGCGACGCTCGAACATGTCGTGCTCTATCTGAAAAAGGGCGTCGTTGACACGCTCCTTGGAAGTGAGGAAGTTGCCTGCGGGATAAATCACTATCTCGTCCTTGTTTTCCATACGGTGGCCTGTAAGCGGGTCGAAGGTCTCGAGACTCTCGATTTCGTCGTCCCAGAAGGAGATACGATAACAGAAATCGGCGTAGGAAGGGAACACGTCCACCGTGTCGCCTTTCACGCGGAAGCGTCCGTTGCTGAACTCTATCTCGTTGCGCGAATAGAGCGAATCCACCAGCATAAGCAGGAACTTGTCGCGACCGAGCCTCTGCCCCACTTTCAAATATATAGTGCCTTTTTCGAACTCCTCGGGATTGCCTATGCCATAGATGCACGACACGGAGCTGACCACAATAACGTCCTTGCGGCCGGAAAGCAGGGCGGAACTGGCACGGATACGCAGTTTGTCGAGCTCGTCGTTGATGGCAAGGTCCTTTTCGATATAAGTGTTGGTGGATGGGATGAAAGCCTCCGGCTGATAGTAGTCGTAGTACGAAACGAAATACTCCACGGCGTTGTTGGGGAAAAACTGCTTGAACTCGCCATAGAGCTGCGCGGCAAGGGTTTTGTTGTGACTAAGTATAAGTGTGGGTTTGCCAATACGGGCTATAACGTTGGCAACGGTGAAGGTCTTGCCTGAGCCGGTAACGCCAAGCAGCACCTGTCCGCGCTGACCAGCATTGAGTCCGGCCACAAGCTGGTCGATGGCTTCGGGCTGGTCGCCCATAGGCTGAAAATTCGCTATCAACTGAAAATCCGACATTTAGTATATATTGTGGAGTTGGGTTTGGTTTTGCAAAGATAAGATTTTTTATTAACATCGAAAAACACGAAAGTAACGAAAAAAAACTTGCACAAAAACTTATTTTGAGCTGTTATGTCCACCACCCTACTTCAGTCCGGCGTGGCGGTTGGCCCGGCGTTCGGTGTAGAAATCGTCGTACGGGCGGCCTTTGCCAAACTTGTTGTACCACAGCAGGTGCAGGGCCGAGGGAAGCCCCACCACCAGCAGGTACAACGGTCCCAAGAGCTTGGAATCCACAGTATGCCCGTCCAGCTCGTGGCGGATGACACGCTGATTGTTTCGGTTGGCATGGCTTACAATGGCAAAAGTGCCGAGCGACACCCCTCCCGCTCCCTTGGGCATACGTGCGGCAAAAGCGACGTTATAATGGCGGCAGGCTATCTTTTTGGCCGGTCCCGCCGCGGCAAGCCACACCAAAGCGACAAGATTCTGCGGCAGTTGCCAAAGAAACAACAGCCCGAATATCAGAGCATTACACAGTTTTTTCATCAAAAAACACATTACTATTTGCCACAACAAAAGTATATTTTTTTTGCGTAACTGTTGAAAAAAAGAGAAAAAAGTGTATTTTTGCACCTTGATTTCACACATATCCGCAATGCCAAACAACAGGTCAAAATCCACAACTGCACTGAAAAGAACGACATCCATCGCCGTTATACTTTTTCTTGTGGTAAGCGTTGCTTTTGGTCAAAACATGCCCGACACATCCCTTTTTGATGCACATATCCACCACACTAAAACCGACACCCTGCCCTACCGCATATATTGTTCCGACAGAGCCAAAACCGCCGATTCCGGCAGAGCCGTTACCGTCCACAGGCAGCCTTTGGTGGTTTTTCTTCACGGAGCCGGTGAGCGAGGCAACAACAACATCGACCAGTTGCGTCTGGGAGTGCGTTTCTTCCTAAACGACAGCGTAACCGACCGCTACTCTTTCATACTTCTCGCCCCGCAATGTCCACTGAACAAACGATGGGTGAACACCGACTGGACCCTTTCCTCACACACCATGGAGGCAGAGCCCACATCCGAGATGGAAGGGGTATTCTGGCTCATCGACAGTCTTGTTTACACCGGAACCGTTGACAAAAACCGCATCTACATCTGCGGCATCTCCATGGGCGGTTTCGGGGTGTGGGACGCCCTATCGCGACGTCCGGAGACCTTTGCTGCGGCCATTGCCATCTGCGGCGGCGGCGACACCGCTTTGGCAAAACAACTTGCCAATGTACCCATACGAGCCTTTCACGGCAAAAAAGACAAGCTGGTGCAATACCGCCGAAGCCTCGACATGTACCGTTCCATAAAACGTGCTGGCGGCAAAAGCATAACACTAACCTCGTACAACAACGTGGGACACGGCTGCTGGGATCACGCCATGTCAACCCCGGGACTTTTCGAATGGCTATTTAGCAAACACAGCAATGGCAAAACAAAAACAAAATAAGACGAACGTAGAGGCCAAAAACGCCAAACCGAAACCCAAACCGAAGAAAAACAGCCGCAAGCGGGTTCCCAACAACTACTGGGAATACGTGGGGCTTCTGGCCGCCACTCTTGTTTTGTTCGCAACAATATCCCTCACCATAGGGGATTTTCCTCTGTTGTTGGAACTCAGGGCAATGAATTTGAGGCGCTATGCGCAAACACCCGTTCGGGACTCCATCGCACAAACCGACGACACCGCCTCGACCGACTCACAACAGCCAACGCCTGTTTTCGCCGACAGCGTGGAAGCCTACGTGACCGTTTCGCCTAACACGCCCGACAAAACCTATTTCTACAACAGACCAGACACCTCGTCGGGCGAGAAAATACTGCTCATCGGCGATTCGATGAACGAAAACTTGCGCATACGCCTCAACGACTACTGCATAAAAAACGGGCACGACATGCACTGTGTGATTTGGTACGGATCCACCACAAAACAGTTCGGCACATGCGACACCCTTGCACATTTCATACGCAAGACAGGCGCCACCTACGTACTGCTCAACCTCGGCACCAACGAACTGTTTATCCGCGACATAGCACAAAAACGCACAGGCTACGTAAAACACATCATCGAACAGATGGGCAACCTGCCCTTTGTGTGGATAGGACCGCCAAACTGGAAAGACGACACCGGAATCAACGACCTTATACTGCAACACGTGGGTCAGGGACGATATTACGAGTCAAAAAAACTGTCGTTCGAACGCAAGAAAGACGGTGCCCACCCCACAAAGTCGTCGGCGTTCAACTGGATGGACCACGTTTCCGAATACCTGGGCAACGACGCACTGCACCCCATCGCTATGACACCCCCCGACACCAACTACAACAAATTGCCACACACCACAATACTTCAAATGGTAAGAGAATGAGCTATAACGAGATACTACGCGACATTTTTGTTTACCAGCCCGAAGCACCGCTGATGTTCAACAGCCCTGTCTTCTGGCTGTTCGGCATCATAGTATTGTCAGTGTATGCGGCCATTTACCGCAACAAACTGTCGCGCACAGTGTTTCTGCTAACCTTCAGCCTGTTCTTCTACTACAAGACCAGCGGCGTTTTTGTGTTTTTGCTCACCGGCACCCTCACCGCGGTGTATTTCATCACCCGTTGGATGAGCTCCTGCCAAGGAAAAGGGCGGCGGTGGCTGCTGGCGCTGAACATTGCTCTTGTTTTGGGAATACTTGGCTATTTCAAATACGCCAATTTTTTGGGCGAAAACCTGTTCATGCTCTTCGGAAAAGATTTCCACCGTCTCGACATAGTGTTGCCGGTGGGCATATCCTTCTACTCGTTCCAGCTTCTGAGCTACGCCATCGACGTGTATCGCAAAGAGCTCGAAAACGAGAGAAGTTTCCTCAACTACGCCTTTTACATAACATTCTTCCCTCAATTGGTGGCCGGCCCCATAGTGCGGGCCAAAAATTTCCTGCCCCAGCTGAGAAAAACCATAGTGGTACGGCACAACGAGGTGGAGAAAGGATTCCTGCTCATAATGATAGGACTTGTGAAGAAATGTATCTTTGCCGACTATCTGGCCCAATACAACGACCTGGTTTTCTGCAATCCCGGCGCATACAGCGGCGCCGAGACACTGTTTGCCGTTTACGGCTACGCCATACAGATTTACTGCGACTTTTCCGGCTACACTGACATGGCTATCGGCATAGGGAAAATGATGGGCTTCGACCTCGGTATAAATTTCAACAAGCCATACCAGAGCACGTCGCCCACCGAGTTCTGGCGCCGCTGGCACATAAGCCTCTCGTCGTGGCTCCGCGACTACCTGTACATACCGCTGGGAGGGAACCGCAAAGGCAAGATACGCACATACATCAACCTGCTTATAACCATGCTGATAGGCGGACTGTGGCACGGCGCCAACTGGAAATTCGTTTTTTGGGGCGGAATGCACGGTTTGGGACTTGTGGCAGACAAACTGTGGCGAAAAATAACCAAAGGGCGACTGGCCGAAAACCGTGTTGCCAAAGTGTTGGGATGGTTCATCACCCTGCATTTCGTGATAGCCCTATGGGTGTTCTTCCGCGCCGACAGCTTCCAAACAGCCATACAAATTCTCCAACAAATTTTCACACCATCCGGCTGGCCGCTGATTCTCACATTTCTGCGAACCAGGATAATGTTCGTAGTGTTACTGATTGCCGCCATTGCCATCCACGCCATCCCCGATTCCCGTTTCGGCAAAATAGAACAGGCCTACATCCGCACACCTTTCATTGTAAAGGCCGCCGTTTTTATACTGCTGATACAGGGAATAATACAGATACAGGGCTCCGACGTGCAGCCGTTTATATATTTCCAATTCTAATGAAGATGGGCCGCAATATGTCTAAAAAAGCAACATCACATTTCTCCAATAAAATTCATCTTTTTTGCGTAAATTTGAAAAACAAACACCAAAACGCAATTACAACACAACCCATTTAAAATGAACAGAAAAGGCACATTATTCGGGCTGATAGTAATCGGTATTCTTTATTTTATTTTCGGTTTTGTAACGTGGCTCAACGGCACGCTGATACCTTTTTTGCAGACCGCCTGCCAACTTAGCGAGGTGGCGGCGTACCTCGTCACTTTCGCTTTCTACATCTCCTATTTCGTGTGGGCGCTGCCTTCGTCGGCTATTCTAAAACTAACAGGTTTCAAAAACGGCATCGCCGTGGGTCTTTTCGTTATGGCCATAGGTTCGGCGCTGTTCATTCCCGCCTCCTACACAAGGTCGTACATACTGTTTCTTGTGGCGCTGTTTATAATGGGTTCGGGACTTGCCCTTATGCAAACCGCCGTAAACCCCTACGTAACCATACTCGGCCCGCACGAAAGCGCCGCCAAACGCATGTCCATTATGGGCATCTGCAACAAGTTCGCCGGCATCCTCGCCCCTATCATCCTTGGCGCCATACTGCTTACGGGGTTCGACACCCTTAGTGCCGAAATAAGCCAAGCCACTAACCCCGCCGACAAGGAAACGCTGCTCAACACCTTGTCGCTCAGACTTGTACGCCCCTACACCGTTATGACGGAGATTCTCACCCTGCTGGGACTCCTCATCTGCTTTATGCGTCTGCCCGATGTGGAGGACGACGGCACCGCCGGCACTCGCGCTCACTCCAGCATCTGGCGGCAGAAACGTCTGTGGTTCGGCGTCATTGCCCTGTTTTTCTACGTGGGCGTGGAGGTGATGGCCGGCGACACCATCATAAAATACGGCATGAGCCTTGGCGTGGCACAGGAGTCGGCCAAGTATTTCACCAGTTTCACGCTGATAGCCATGTTGTTAGGCTATTTTATCGGTGTAGTTCTGATACCCAAGGTCATCAACCAGCGTCAGGCTTTGTTGGGATGCGCCGTGTCGGGTATGCTCTTTGCTGCCTGCGCCATCCTCATCCCCAAGCATCTGGCCGTTGATTTTTCCTTCCTCGACCTTGCCACTTTCGGCACCATGCGCATGCACGTGCCCTTTACGGTGCTTTTTGTGGCGCTGATGGGACTGTCCAACGCTCTTGTGTGGCCCGCTATATGGCCGCTTGCCCTCGAAGGCGCCGGCGAACACACAAAAACAGGCTCGGCGTTGCTCATTATGGCCATCGCCGGTGGCGCCACCCTGCCCCTGCTCTACGGAGCCCTGACCAACGCCATGGGCAGCCAGTCGGCTTACATACTGGCCATACCGTGCTACCTCGTAATCCTGGCTTTCGCCATATACTGTCGCAAAAAATAAATTCTTTTTCCAATGCTGGTCATCATAAACGAATATCTCAACATCGGCACCACCGAATAACGGGTGCTGGTTTCCCTTTTGGCAATCGCCATTTCGATTGTGTTCCTCAATATTGTCAACAAAACCAAACTGAACCATTTTGTAAGCGAAAAAATGAAATATATCGCTGCGGGCATTTTCATCTCCGGCATAATCCTTTACATGATAGGCTTTTGGGACGAAGGTTCAAAAGGCAACATCCTGACGCTGTTTTTCAGATCGTCGCTGTCGTCGCTGGAGATGTTTGTGTCGCACTCCGACCTTATCGAGGTACGCCACAGCATGCACGAAAACGCGTTGTATATGTTTTTGTTCGCGCTGGTACATTTTCTGGCGGTGCTACTCAGCGCCATTTTGATAATACCGTTGATAGCCTATATCTGGCACTCCAAACACGTGCTACGCAAACTGCGCACACCGCGTCTTTTCATTTTCTGGGGCGAGAGCACCAGTTCTTTCATGCTCGCGGAAGATATTATCAGGACACAAAAGGACAACAACTACAGAATCCTGTTCCTCGAAACACCCAAAGACGGCAAAAATTCCGAATCGTCGATACATTTCACCCACCTCTTCAACGGATCGTTGGTGAAAAACGAGCGCATGGAACATATCACCTCGATAAAAGCCCTGCTGCTGTCCAGCAAAGTATCCACGCTAAAACGCAGCAACGAGCAGTCGCTAAAAGACATTTTCCAATATGCGGGACTCTCGTTCCTCTACAAATGCCTTACCAACGAAAACATCAAGGACATAAAAATGTTTTTCCTTTCGAGCGACCAAGAGGCTAACCGGAAAAACGCCGCCGCCTTTATCTCCTCCGTAGAACCACCTGACAGCCCGATGCTGAAAAAAAGAATCGAGGTGTTCTGCCATTCGTTCTACAACGACCTATGCGTGGTTTACAGCTACGGATCATTGTATATGCGCAGCCTTGGCAAAAACAACATAAGTCTCAGCGTGGTGGACTCAGCACGTCTGTCGATAGTTGAGCTGAAAAACAACCCCGTGCACCACCCCGTGAACTATGTGAAACCCGACACCGCCACAGCCACAGCTCAAGCACCGTTCACAGCCCTCATTGTGGGGTTCGACGAGGTGGGCGAGGAAGCCCTGAAATTCGTTTATGAGTTTGGATGTTTTGTGGCTCCCGACGGAAAAAAGAACCCTCTGAAATGCTATGTGCTGTGTGCCAATGCCGAAGGCGCCAAAAACCGATATTTCCTGGCACATCCCGCCTTTGCCAACAACCCGGAGGTGGAATTTATCTCCTTCTCGAAAAATTCAAAGGATTTCCACATCTGGGAAAAGAATGTCCTTAACGAACTCAACTTCGTCTTCATCAACACCGGCGACGACATGTCCAACCTGAGCATGGCCACCGACATACTGCACCTTGCCCACCGCAACCGCACCACCGACCCTCACCTTTTCAAGATATTCATCCGCTCCTACGACATAAAATACTACCACGAACTTTGCGACATGGCAAGCTACTACAACAACACCAACCCCGATTGGGGCGAAAACGTGGTCGTATATGGCTGCAAAAAAGACATCTTCACCTACAAGAGCGTGGTGGAACAACAAGCAGTTATGGACTCCATAGCTTTCTACAACGTTTTTGCAAAAATGACCGGACGCGAAAACTGGACGGAACGCTATGCCAACCTCAGCCGCACCTACACCCAGCATCAAGAGCTGGCATACTCGCTAAATCAGGACATGTCCAATTACTGGCACGCCCGCACCAAGGCACTGCTCGCCGGTGTGAACAACTCCTCCAACAAGGAACGTTTCGACAAACTGCTGCAATGCGTGGCCTCTCGTCCCGAAATGACACACTACGCCGAGGAACTAAAACAATGCAAAACGCCAGAGGAACACCACGCCGTGGTGCGGAAATACTGCACCTACCAAGGCACAGACGAACAACGGCACATTCTGTTCAACCTCGCAAAAACAGAACACATGCGCTGGTGCGCCATGATGGAAATAATGGGTTATACACCCTACTACGACAACATTCAGGACGGCGACCCCAACATCAAGGACACCCTGCGCAAAAAACACTCATGCATGGTAAACATCGAAACCATGCAAAAGGTGCCGTCGCTGAGCGAGACAATACCTTTCGACTACACCGTGGTGGACATCTGCCTGCGCATGGCGGCGGGACAGATACATCTGTAAGCACACATCAATCCGACATGAAAAAAAGGGATATGCCCGATGACACATCCCTGTTTGTTTTTGCAATTACAGAAGCAAGCAACGGCACAATGGCTTACTTCACTTTTCGTTTTTTTCGCCTACCGCAACGGTTTCTCTTTGTTCAACGGCCTCTTCAATCATATCGTCGATTTTTTCGTTCAGGTGCACCATGCGTTCCTTGTCGGGATTGCGGTAGTACAGCTCGCCGTTGAGGTACTCCTGAATGGCTATAAGGGTGGGCTTTGGCAACTGCTCGTAGTAGCGCACCACCTCAATCTGTTCGCGGTTTTCAAAAAATTCGTCCACACTGTCGGTCGTGGAAACAAACTCCTCTATTTTCTTGTTCAGCTCGCGTTTCATATCGGTAGAAATTTGGTTGGAACGCTTAGCTAACATGGCCACAGTTTCGTATATATTGCCCGTTTCGGCATCGAACTGGCGCACATCACGGGTAATCGTGGTACTAGTTGTTTTGTATTTCTTTATATCCATCGTAATAATAATTTTATTTCTGATATTTGGCTAATATGTTTCTGCTTTTGTTATAAATATCCTGTAGTTCGGCATTATACTTGGCGTTGGAGATGAGCGCCGAAAAGCGTTCGAAATCGGACACCACCTGACGGGCTCGTTCCTCCACTTTGGCTTCCTGACTGTTTACCGCCAGCTCGTAGCCTGCCTTTATCATATAGAACATGGCATCCTCCTTGAGGGCGGATTCGGGATAGTTGTTTATAAAATTGCCAAAAGAGACGTATGCGGCGTGGTAGGCCTCAATTTTGTAATAACCGCGGGCAATTTCGTACTCCTTTTTCATCAGTTTGCCACGCATCTCGTCAAGGTAGCCGTTTATTTCGGGCGTGTGGGTGCTTTGCGGATAGCGTTCGAGATACAACTCAAAATCGGAGACAGCCTCTTTGGTCAGGGTCTGGTCGAGCGAGTAAGAAGGCGACTCCACATACTTACAATAGGCCGAACGGAACAATGCCTCCTCGGCATGCGCGCTGTACGGAAACATTTTCACAAAACTCTTGAACTGATAGCCGGCGGATGAGTAATCCTTGGTTTTCAACAACGACTGGGCGTAATACCAAACAACATTCTCGGCATTGTCGCGGCCACGATAGTACATAGTGAGGTTTTCGAAAAACTGAACCGCACGGTCGTAGTCGCCCTTGTTGTAACTGTCCATGGCAATTTTGTATTTGGCGTCAAAATCGTTGCCCTTAAGCACTTTCTCGTACTTGTTGCAACCAGCCAACAAACTAATTGCCAACAATATAACAGTATATAAGCTACATCTTTTCATAAACTGCAAATTTACTATTTTTTTCGCAATATTTTGCAACAAAAACGGCCATTCACTCATAATAAAAGAGCAAACAACTGTACATCAATTGTTTATATTCGCAAAAACATGATAACAAATAAATAACGTCATTTTTCATCATTTGGTACTTTTCATAGGCAATATTTTCGTAAAGATACAGAGTATCTCCCGAACGGAAGCAAAATTATCACCAAAAGAAATCCATTATCAACAAAAACACAATAAATCGGAAAAAAATGCGTATATTTGCACGGAATTTTGTGCGTACGGCAAATGCCTTATTTTAAGACGGACACTGTACGGAACAATACCGAGCAATAGCCATGAACGCCTTATGTATCAGCACTATACATTTTGTCGGCAGGAATTATTTGAAACAACATTTTATAAAAGAACAAAAGTTATCATTAAAGAAAACGCCATGAAAAAACTGCTCACCACAGCATTTGCAGTAGCCGTTGCCGTCTGCGGCACACTTACAGCCCAAACCAACGACCCCGTAGTGATGGAATTTGCGGGGCAGAAAGTCACCAAAACGGAATTTGTCAGAAGTTTCAAACAGGCCAACAACATAAACCCCGAGGCCGCCCCCACTGCTTGCACATACGAAAAACGCAAGGCCCTGCAGGAATATGTGGACCTCTACGCCAATTTCCGCCTGCGTTTATACGATGCCTACGCTAAAAAATACGACACCGCCACCGACCTTCGCAACGAATACCGCAAATACCGCCACGAAATGGCCCTGCCCTTCCTTATCGACTCCACCGAACTTGAAACACTCCTCAAACAAACCTACGAACGCAACCAACATGCAGTACGGGCTTCGCACATAATGGTGAAACTGGAAAGCAACGCCTCGCCAAAAGACACCATCGTTGCCTACAACAAAGCCATGAAAATATACAACAAGGCCATAGCTCCGGGCGCCGATTTCGAAAAACTTGCCGTTGAACTGTCGGAGGACGAACAAGCCCGCGACTTTGTTGCCAACAACGGCCAAAAATACGACGGCAACCACGGCGACATCGGCTTTTTCACCGTTTTCCAAATGGTTCCCGAATTCGAAAACACAGCCTTCTCGCTCAAAGTGGGCGAAATATCAAAACCCATCCGCTCCAGCTACGGATACCACATCATCAAACTAACCGACAAGGTAAAGGCCTACGGCAACATCAAATTCCAACACATCTGGGTGAAAACAAACGACACCTTGAACAAGCAAATTGCCGAAAACAAAATAAAAGAAGCTTACAAAAAAATACAGGACGGCGACAATTTCGGCACCGTGGTGCGCAACTACGCATCGTTTATTGTGCGCGGAAAAGACGAACCAGGACTTATGGAACTGCCTATAAACCAGATACCCCCAGAGTACCTGCACCATATCCAAGGATTGAAAGACGGCCAATACACACAACCTTTCGAAACCCCGTGGGGATGGCATATCGTGAAAGTACTGCACACCGAAAACATACCACCCTTCGACTCGCTAAAAGAATCGTACCGCACACGCATAACTTCGGCACAATACGGCAACGCACCACAAGCCAAATACATCGAAAATTTCAAGAAAAAACACAAATTTGTGGACTATACTGCCAATTCGCCTTCGCTGCTCGACCCATTGCTATCCATACTTAACGACACCGTTTTCCAAGCCAAATGGAAATACAACGGACAAGCCGACAACAAAAAAGCCCTGTTCGAATTCGACGGAAAAAAATTCACGGCACACGACTTTGCCAAACACATCGAAAAAACTCAACACAGGGCCTTCCCCTTCCCCCTCTCGGTTTATCTCGAAAGAAACTACAAATCTTATATCGAAACAATGATTCTCGAAACCGCCGACAGCCTGCTCGAGCTCAACAACAAAGAGTTCCGCAGCACCATGAACGAGTTCCGCGACGGGCTGGTAATCTTTGCCTACAACGACGACAACGTGTGGAGCAAAGCCTCGTCGGACACTGCAGGTCTCAGAGCATTCTACAACACCTCCAGCAAGATGCGCAGCCTCGACAACCCCAACGACTCCAACTTTTTTTGGGACCAACGCGCTAAAACAACATTAATATACGTAGCCGATTCAGCCTGCCTGCAACCAAAAAAAGTACTGAAATCGACAGAAAAAATACTGCTGAAACAGAAACTAGACCCCAAAACACTATACAACACTCTGGAAAAAAAACTTTCCAAAAAATGCACGAGCGAACATCCGATAGGCATGAACACCAAATTTGTTGAGAAAAAAGACCCGACAGCACCCAAATCGGACAACTGGAAAATTGGCTCCTACGTAGAACCCAACGAAAACAAAGGATACAAAGTGGTTTGCGTAACCCAACTGCGCGACCCCGAACTGAAATCGCTGCGTTCCGCAAAAGGATACTACATAAACGACTACCAAAATTTCCTCGAAACGCAGCTTATCGAAAACCTGCGCAAAAAATACAACCTCGTCATCCACCAAGACGTAATCGACTCCATTACTTGGTAACATTATGAAACTCAGGGCGTTATCACCATTATTATCTGCCATAGTGCTGGCCACAATACTTGGTTGCAGCCACAACAACGACGACAAAGCCATTGCCAGAGTCTTCGGCAACTACCTATACGAGAGCGACATTCAATCAATTGTTCCTCCCGACACCTCGCCCGACGACAGCGCCGCCATAGTGGCCAACTACATACAGCAATGGATACAGGAAATGGTGGTGCTCGAAAAAGCAAAAAACAACATCACCGACAACTTCGAAAAAGAACTGCAAAACTACAAAAACTCACTCACAACCTACAACTACGAACGACTCATCGTTGAACAGCAGCTCGACACCAACGTGCCCGACACATCAATACAGAACTACTACAACAAACACCGCGAAGTGTTCACCCTGAAAAACAACATTCTGCGCGCCATCTACATAAAAATCCCTGCCAAATCCAAAAACGTTGCCAAAATCCACAACCTGATGTCGGGCAACGACCTGAGCGACAAAAACATAGTCGAACTCGAACGCCTATCGGCAAACGAAGCCGCCGCCTACAATTTCGACCAGTCGCAATGGATCACCTTCCTCGATTTCCAACACATAATACCGGTGAAAACATACAACGAGGAGTTCTACCTCAAAAACACAAAAAAAATCTACTTCTCCGACAACGATTTTGCTTACATAGCCAAAATTTTCGAATCGAAGATAGCCGATGAAATATCGCCCATCGAGTTCGAATATCAGAACATCAAAAACATAATACTGAACAAACGCAAGGTGGAAATTGTGGACAAAATGCGTACCAGCCTCATAACCAAAGCCGAAAACGACAACGAAATAGAGATTTTCAAAAAATAAACCACGATATGAAAAAAACAGCCATACTCATACTGCTCGCAACCATAACACTGCAGCTCGCCGCACAAAACAACGGCACCGTGATAGACCAAGTGGTGGCGGTGGTGGGCAAAAACATCATCAAACTGTCCGACATAGAAAGCAACTACGCCCAACTGCGTGTGCAGAAAGGCTACGAAAACCCGTTCGAAAACCGATGCAACATCATGGAAAACCTCCTTATGTCGAAACTGATGCTCCACAAAGGCGCAATAGACAGCGTGGAAGTTACCGAACAGATGATTGCCGCCGAACTGGACTGGAGCCTGAAATCGCTGCTTCGCTACTACGGCACCAAAGAAAACCTGCAAAAACAAACAGGCCGCAGCTACGACGACATACGCGAAAACTACGCGCAAATAATCACCGAACGCTACATAACACAACAAGTGGAGGAGGGCATCACCGCCAACGTTAAAGTAACACCCCGCGAAGTGCAGGAATACTACAACGCCATACCCTCCGACAGCCTGCCCACAATTCCCGAAGAATACGAAATGTCCGAAATAGAAATGACCCCCACTGTGGGCGACGCCGAGAAAGAACGCGTGCGCACCGAGCTCAACCGCCTGCGCGAACGCGTGCTCAAAGGCGAGAGCTTCAGCATGCTGGCCACTATGTACTCCGAAGACCCAGGCTCCGCCCAGAAAGGCGGCGAGCTGGGATTCTTTGGACGTGGCGACATGGTGGGTGAGTTCGAAGCCGCCGCCTTTGTCCTAAAACCCGGCGAAGTGTCGCCAGTGATAGAAACAAAATTCGGCTACCACATCATACAGCTCATCGAACGCCGCGGCAACACCATCAACGCCCGACACATACTGATGATACCAAAAGTGTCCACCAACGACCTATCAGCCACACAGCAACGCATGGACAGCGTGCTATCCCTAATCAAAAACGGAACAATAACATTCGACGAAGCCGCACAACGCTACTCCACCAGCGCCACAAAATCGGTGGGAGGCGTGGTATCCAACGCCACCATGGGCAACCGTTTCAACGCCGAACTGGCCAAACAGCAGTTCCCCGACATCGACATCACCAAAATGAACGAAGGCGAAATATCACCCATCAAAATATCGAAAAACGAATCGAACCAAACTGTGTTCCGCGTGGTTAAACTCACCAAAAAAGTTCCCACCCACAAAGCCAACCTCACCGACGACTACGACAAACTGTACAACGCCGCCCTGCAAACCGCCAAAAACGAAAAAGTGCTCGACTGGGCAGCCAAAATGATAAAAAACACATACATACGCATCAACGACGATTTCAAAAACTGCACGTTCAAACTCAACTGGACCGGCCAATAAAAACCCACATCAATGTCCGACACCGAACTCATACAACAGCTTTCGCAAAAACACCAGCAGCTCAAGTCCGAAATCCGCAAGGTCATCATCGGACAGGACAAGGTCATAGACAGCCTGCTGCTATCCATCTTCAGCGGCGGCCACTGCCTGCTGGTGGGTGTGCCCGGACTTGCCAAAACGCTGATGATAAACACCTTGGCCAAAACCACCGGTCTCAACTTCAGCCGCATACAGTTCACCCCCGACCTCATGCCCTCCGACATCATCGGCTCCGAAATTCTCGACAAAAACCGCGACTTCCAGTTTATGCGCGGACCAGTGTTTGCCAACATCATTCTTGCCGACGAAATAAACCGCACCCCGCCAAAAACTCAGGCGGCACTGCTCGAAGCCATGCAGGAAAAATCCGTCACCGTTTCGGGCAACACCTATCCCCTTCCCCGGCCTTTCTTCGTGCTTGCCACACAAAACCCCATCGAACAGGAAGGCACATACCCCCTGCCCGAAGCTCAGCTCGACCGCTTTATGCTCAACATAAAACTCGACTACCCGTCGTTTGAAGAGGAAATGGCCATAGTAAAATCCACCACAGTGGAACAAAACTCCCACATCAACGCAGTGCTTTCATCAACGGAAATAATGGATTTTCAGAATGTTATAAGCAAGCTGCCCGTACCCGACAACGTTTTCCGCCATGCCGTGAGCGTGGTGTCGCACACACGTGTTGGCACTCCCTACGCAAGCCCCATAGCACAGAAATACCTCACTTGGGGCGCCGGGCCACGGGCTTCGCAATATCTGATAATAGGCGCCAAAACCCACGCCGCACTCAACGGCAAATTCTCGCCCGACATTGAGGACGTGGACGCCGTAACTCCCGAAGTGCTCAGGCACAGGATAGTGAAAAACTACTATGCCGAAGCCGAAAACATCACAACAGACATGATAATAAACGAAATTGTAAAAGAACAATAAACATACCGCCATGAAAAAACTGCTGATATTCATAATTTTATGCTCCGCCTTGGCAACACAGGCCATCGCACAGAGCTACTTTTACACCCCTCCGGTGAAAAAGCAGAAAAACACCGGCACCAAACCAAAAAAACAGGAGCCTGTGATACCTTTCCCCGAACAGTTTTTCGTGGTGGTTGACTTTGCCAACGGCTCCGAACTGTACGACCTCGAAACCCTCGACATTCTCGATTCTGCCTACCGCGTGGCCTTCGACAAAAACAACCCGCGCATGTATGCCGTGGCCATCGAAGGCTTTGGCGGCGACAACGACGACACCCTCACCTTCCACCGTGTGAACAACGTGTACAACTACTTCCTGTCGCGCGCTAAAACCTCTTTTATAGTGAGACTTACCACAAACAAAATTTTCAACTCGTGCTCCGGCGAGGGCACCGAAACCATACGCTACGAAGTGCCGCTCGACCGCAAATACTACAAAATGTCCGAACTGCCTCAAAGCCGCCACTCTTTCAACAACACCCCCCTTGAAGGCAAGGTGCTGATGACCTTCAAACACAACCCCGAAGCCTGCATCGGCGGGTTCACCAACTGCCTCGTGCCATCGCACGACTCGCTCGTACGCGGATACTACTCCTCCGTGATGATTTCCAAAGGCTCCCTAATGCGCATCGACAACACCCGCGACAAATGCCCCGACAGCATCAATTTCGCCATAGAGGAACATCTGGACTACAAAGAGGTTCTCGAACGTTATTTCCTCATACCACACAAAAAACAGCTGCTAATACAGGTGGGATACGTGGTGCTGAAAAGCAACTACAAACGCGACACCGGCGAGTGCATATCCGAAATGCCCGACTCCATTTTTGTGCGTTTCCCCATCACACAAGCTCAGTGGCAGAACAAAATACGTATCTTCGGCAAAAAATATTCCGAAAAAGGTGTGGAATACAAAAGCCTCACAACCAAAAAGATGGCTTCAAAGGTCAGCAACGCCGTGCAGGCTGGCATCAACGTTACGCAGATAGACACCATTTTCCTTGGCAAACGCATAAAACCGGAGGAAATAGACGATTACTTCTACCAGATAAAAACCAACGTGGAAGAGGGATCATTCGAATACAAAGGCAAATACTACAAAGCTTTCAGGGTGAACAAAAACGGCGACTACGAAATGAAAAGAGCCCTGCAGGACCTGTTCCGCATCGAGCTTGAAGAAGAAGACCCCCTCGACAACCCAGACGGCAACAAAAAAAAGAAAAACAAAAAATATGCCGACGACGAGGAAATCGAATAAAATACCCGAATAAAACATTTTTCATTATGGCTTATCTCGAATCCAACATAACAAAGGTTACAACCCACGTGCTTCAAAACATGAAACAGTGCGGAAATAAAATCGCCATGCTCACAGCCTACGACTACTCCATGGCACGACTTTTGGACAGCACAAACATAGACGTTGTTCTGGTGGGCGACTCCGCCGCCAATGTCATGGCAGGATATAAGACCACCCTTCCCATCACCCTCGACGAGATGATATACCACGGCGCATCGGTGGTTCGCGGCATCTCACGCGCCCTTGTGGTGGTGGACCTCCCTTTCGGAACCTATCAGGGCAACTCTAAAATGGCCTTGCAATCGGCCATACGAATAATGAAAGAGACTGGTGCCGACGCGGTGAAACTCGAAGGCGGCGCCGAAATTCTTGAATCGGTAAACCGCATACTCTCCGCAGGCATACCCATTATGGGACACCTTGGGCTGACCCCGCAGAGTATCAACAAATTCGGCACCTACGCCGTGCGCGCCACCGACGATGAGGAAGCCAAACGGCTGACGGAAGACGCCCGTCTGCTCCAAGAGGCAGGGTGTTTTGCTGTTACTTTGGAGAAAATACCGGCCGCCCTTGCCGCCAAAGTTACCGCCGAACTCAAGATTCCCACAATAGGCATCGGCGCCGGCCCCCACGTGGACGGTCAGGTGCTGGTGCTACACGACATGCTTGGCATCACACAGCAGTTTTCGCCACGTTTCCTGCGCCGCTACCACTCCATTGGCGAGGAAATTTCACACGCCGTATCGCAATACATCACCGATGTGAAAAGCTGCGATTTCCCCAACGAAAAAGAACAGTACTAACATCACAAATCCCAACAACGTGCCAACGGCGCGTCATCATATCCTCATCAAACAAGTGTAGTACAAAAACGTGCCAACGGCACGTCAGAAAAAAGTTATTAGTGTCCGACAAAACCGAATACGAATTGTTTGGGGGTAGCCTAAAGGCATTGAGAAAAAAGCGTTAAGATGAAGAAACTGCCAATGGCCGTTTCGATAGCGAAGCGGAGAATACGGAGAGTAGCGTTAAGAAGTCGTCA
>CALGGY010000056.1 GCA_937915785.1 uncultured Bacteroidales bacterium | reverse complement strand
GAAATGCCAGCTTCTTTTATTGTATCTCACCTACGCATTTGTCGGAAGAACCAAAAATAACAACGTGCCTTACGTACCCCCCGGCGGCTGGCAGTTCGGCGTGCGCGCACCCTTTGTTAGGGGAAAAAGTTGAAAAATAAACAGTTAAACAAAATCAGCAGCGGAAATGTGCCTTTTTGCCAAAAACACCCACACATCTCATTTTTTTTTCGTATCTTTGCAAATCCGAAACAAAAAAAATTAAAACATACATCAAAATGAAAAAAGCACTTCTAATCCTGTGTTGCGCAGCCATTTGCAGCAGCGTTTTTGCCCAAGAAAAGGCAACCAAAGAAGAACAGAAAGACAGCGGTTATGTTTTCACAACCGTTAAAGAAATCCCCATCACCCCTGTCAAGAACCAGTACAAAGCCGGCACATGCTGGTGCTATAGCGGGCTCGGTTTCATCGAAGCCGAACTGCTCCGCATGGGCAAAGGCGAATACGACCTTTCGGAGATGTACATTGTTTACAACACCTACATCGACCGCGCCAAGGCCGCCGTACGAACCCACGGCGACGTGTCGTTCTCGCAGGGCGGCTCGTTCTACGACGTTATCTACGGCATGAAAACATTCGGCCTCGTCCCTGAAGAAGAGATGCGTCCCGGCCAGGAATACGGCGACACCCTCTCAGACCACAGCGAACTCTCGGCCTTCGCCGACGCTGTTGTAGGCATCGTTGCCAAAGGCAAACTCAAAAAAATGCAGGTTGGCAAGGACGGCATGCTTCTATGGGAGAAAGTCCTCCGCAACATCCACGAGACTTACCTCGGCAAATGCCCCACCGAATTCACCTTCAAAGGCAAAAAATACACTCCCAAGTCGTTCTACGAAAGCCTCGGAATCAACGCCGACGACTACATCTCCATCACCTCCTACACTCACCACCCCTTCTACGAAAAATTCGTTCTCGAAATTCAGGACAACTGGCGCTGGAGCCAATGCTACAACGTTCCTCTGGACGAGTTCATGGAAATATTCGACTATGCCATCGACAACGGCTACACCATTGCTTGGGGCAGCGACGTTAGCGAAGACGGTTTCCGTATGGGTCGCAAAAGCGGTGCCTGCGTGCTCCCCGACCTCGAAGCCAAAGGCCCCAACCTCGGCAGCGACATGGCTCACTGGACAGGCCTGAAACCCTCCGAACGTAAAAGCGAAGCCGAAAAACACCCCACTCCCCAACGCTGGGTAACCCAGGAAGAACGTCAGCAGGCTTACGACAACTGGGAAACCACCGACGACCACGGTATGCTTATCTACGGCAAAGCCACCGACCAGATGGGCAACGAATACTACATGGTGAAAAACAGCTGGGGCGACTACGGCACATACCACGGCATGTTCTACGCAAGCAAGGCTTTTGTACGCTACAAAACCATGAACATCGTTGTGCACAAAGACGCCATCCCCGATGCAATAAAAGCTAAAATGGGCATCGAAAGCAACAACAAAAACGCCAAAAAAGGCAAAAAGAAATAACTAAGGATTTTACCCCTCAAAGAACGCCGCGGCAAAACAGTGTTTTGCCGCGGCGTTCTTTTTACTACAGCTCTTTGGGCACGATACAAAAGAACTGCTGAGATAACGGACAAAAATCAGGCTAACATCATTGCAACACACATAATATTCAAACGATTGCAGCGCTCAAAGGTTATGAATAAAAAAAAGGTATAGGCAAAGTGTGTATGCAAGATGCGAATAATTATAGGGATTGATTTGGTGCATTCAAAATCGCATTTTGCACCAAATGGGGTTGACGCCATTTGCCATATTAACAGGCGGCGTATTGCAGAAAAAAATGCACAAAATGATCTTGCTGCGATTCGAACGCAGGACCTACTGCTTAGAAGGCAGTTGCTCTATCCAGCT
>CALGGY010000055.1 GCA_937915785.1 uncultured Bacteroidales bacterium | reverse complement strand
TCGCTGTACGTGTCTGGACAGGCAAATATTCTGTTGATACTGCGACCACCCCGTCCGGCAAGACATTCAGACTGATAAACCTCCCCTTTTATTATGTAGGACAACTATATAACATATTATCAAAGATTATATAACAGGAGGATTTTTCACGGCCAAAAATCACTTGGGGAAATCTTAATTTGGAGGGGACATATTCTTATGCACCAGAAGGTATGTTCATAAATACTCCCAGTCCGTTTATTGCAACCACGAACATAGCGATTCTTCATATTCTTAACTCAACCATAGCGGATTATTACATTCGCTCGCTTGGTGTAACACGCAATGGCGGTTACTTCGAGTACAAACCAATGTTTGTTGAAAAACTTCCTGTTCCTCAAACAGGATTAGACAAGCTAATGTCATATCCAACACAGCCTTCCCAAAAGCAAGAGCAAGAGATGACATCAACTCTATGGATTATCACAACAAGAGATTGATTATTTGGAAAATAGAGAGTTTTAAGGACTCTCTATTTCACGAATTTCTTCATTTGTAATCCCATATAGTTTGTAAATATGTTCGTCCACATTCTTCGTATCTAAACTGAAAGTTTTAGGTGGTTTGATTACGGGAAGCTTTACAAGTGCATGTTTGTTATACTGATAGCCATGTTCTCCCAACTCTACGCTTGCAAAGATTCTTTTGTAGGCAAACTCAAATAAACGACTTGATAGCGTGTGTTGTAAACACTCTGCATCTTCAGCTATCAGCATGAAACAAGTCTTGTCGATATAAAGCCCTTTATTGTCATAGGCAAAATATGCTCCTTGGTTGTTTCCGGGTACATTACTTTTGGCCGTGAAAAATCCTCCCAATAGCTGATGCTATCATGGGTCTCAAACCACTTGTTATTAGTTTTTTTACGGGCTTTTACCTTCTCTCCATTGACATTATGTGTTTTGCCTGTTTGCTCCAATCTTTTCATACCAAAAGACAACAGGTATTCTTTGACAGCAGGGTATTCTTCAATATCGTAATGTCCTGAAGGAAAGGCCGTTATGAGATAAAGATTAGCCCACTCGTAACCATAACGTTTAATATCCCTACACGAAGAAACGGTTGATTATTACACTATGGCGAATCGAATTAACCCGTTTTAACAATCCGTTGTCCGTTTTTTTTCGTAACTTTGCACTATGGACGACATCATTATCGAAAGCACCCTCGCCACTGTTGCCGACGCCCGTTTTGCCGGCTATCTGTGCCACGCCTACTGCGGCCACGGGCACTGCACTTTCGGCTATCGCGACAAGCACTACCTGTTCCAAGCCGGCGACTGCCTTATAGCCACCCGCTGCGACATCATTGCCGACGTGCGCCAAAGCTCCGACTTTGCGGTGGACGTCATATACGTAACCCAAGAGTTTATCGGACTTTCCACCCCTCACAGCAACTACGGTATGCGCGGACACCTGTCGCTGTTCGAAAATCCCATAATGCGCCTCACGCCCGACATGCAGAAAGTGTGCGCCCTCAATTTCGACTACATCAAACAGCGCCACGCCCTTACCAACCACCATTTCCACCGCGAGGCTATGATAAACGCCATCCAGTGCATGATTATCGACTTTTTCGACTTCCATGCCGAGCTCTACGGCAACAACAAGGTCAGCAACCACTATGCCCAGATAATGGACGGTTTTCTGAACCTTCTCGAAAACGGCGATTACATCACACACCGCGACATCGGCTACTACGCCGACAAACTGTGCATCACACCCAAGTACCTGTCTGAGGTGGCCAAGCAGGTGAGCGGATTTTCGGCCAACTACTGGATAACACGCTACACCGCCCTCGAAATAAGCCGTCAGCTGCGCGACAAAAGCCTCACCCTCACCGAGATAAGCGACCGTTTCGGATTTTCGTCGCTCTCGCATTTCAACCGCTACGTGCAGAAACACCTCAGCGCCAAGCCCAGCGAGTTCAGGGAATAATGGCACGGCATGGCAATATCACGCCGCAAATTGCGTTGTTTCAGCAATCAATATACATTAAAACATGATACTCTACTTTTCCGGAACGGGCAACAGTTTGGCCATAAGCCGCCAGATAGCCGAAAAATTGGGCGACACCGCAATGCTCATGTCCGAGGCCACCAATTGCGACCTGAAGGACGAAAAACGCGTGGGACTGGTGTTTCCCTGCTATTGGTTCAACGTGCCACAAGCCGTGCTCGACCTTGTGCCGAAACTCGACATTCCGCCATCGGCCTACGTCTTTGCTGTAATACCCTGCGGCGCACAGGCCGGCAACGCCATCTGGACGGTGCGCCGACTGCTTGCCGCCAAAGGTGTGGAACTGGCCTACAGCCACAAGATACGTGTGCCCGACAACAGCGCCGTGGGCTTTGGCCGAAACCCCAACCTGCAGGTGTGGAAATTCCAACGCTACGCCTCACGCTTGGAGCGGATTATCAACGACATAGCACACGGTTTACACCGCCGCCACTACGCTTGGTGGGGCGTGCCGGGAGCCATCTGCGCCATGCCCTCGGTGCAACGGCGCACACTGCCAATGCTCACTCCCGCCGTAAATGCCGGGCTGTGTGTGGGTTGCGGCGTCTGCGCTCAGGTGTGTCCGCAGGGCAACATCTCCCTAACCAACCGCAAGGCCCTTTGCGGCGAACACTGCACTCAATGCCTTGCCTGCGTACATTTCTGTCCGCAGCAGGCGGTGCAGCTCAACGGCAAAGCCACACCCAAGGAACATCAGTACCACCACCCCATGGTATCGGTAAAAGACCTCGTTCAACGCAATTTTTCTGATTGAATCGTAAATCTGTTCCCTCGTATCTAATCAACCATAGGGCGGCAACCATATTTGGCAACACGCTGCATGCCAACTTGTGCCGATTTTCGAATTCACGCCAGCCACTCTCCAACTCCACTAATACGTTGAAGCCCCACTGCTTGTCAGAAGCCATTGCCCACCGTGTTTTTCGAGGGTGAACAGCAGCTGCGGCCGCCATGTGTTGTGTCCTCCGCCAAACACAGCGACCGTAACGCGGCTCCGGCCCGCAAAGGTGGCAGTATTGCAGTCGATGCGGATGTCGATACTGTCTTCGATAACGGAAAAGTAGTTCAACGTGCCGTCTGCAATGACCCTGATGTACTCCTGCCTGCTCTGCCGTATCCCCGTCATGTGCACAACCCCAAAATTGTCGGCGTGGATACGGCTCAGCGCGGAGGTGTCCTTGTCAATCATGGCCCGATACATCTGCCGTTTTCTATCGCTTGTCGGTCGGTGGTCTGTGCTTGTGTGATCATTGTCGTTATAGCCAATAGAAACGAGGTGAGCAGTCTCTTCATTGCAGTTGCGATACTCCGTTTGTCGGAACGACAGCCTTTTTATCAACCTTCCTCCGGTATTTGCTTGATAAATTTGGCTGGATTGCCCCCCCCCAACGATGGTGTTCGGGGCCTCATCTTTGGTTACTACCGCTCCGGCGGCCACCACGACATTTTCGCCAACAGCAACTCATGCCAGGATGGTGGCTCCGGTCCCAATCCGCACATTTTTGCCTATGTGCACAGGCTTGCAGGTAAATATCTGACGGTCGTGCAGGTCGTGGTTGTTGCTTATCAGCTGCGCGTTGGCGGCAATCATGGCGCCGTAGCCGATGGTTATCCCTCCACGACTCATCATCAGGCATTTGTTCATTATCATCACGTTTCGGCCAATCGCCACTCGGTCGAAACAAACGCCTGCAAGTCAGGGCATCACTTGCGAATTGTCGCCGAGGTTGTCGCCGAAAAGCTCTTCACCAAAGCGTTGTACTCGTCGGTGTAGGGCATGGTTCAGTTTGAAAAGCACTTGTGCCTGACGTACGGCCTCGGCATGTTCTTCAGGTGTGGTTTTTCGCGGGTCAACTAAAAAGGGTTACATTTTTGTTTTTCGATTTATAAGTTACACGATTATAACAAATTACAATGCCCCGACAATATCGTGGGCTTTGTATGGTTCTTCGATATACGCCATGTCGTCGGCGCTGAGCCTGAGGTCCGTGGCACGCACGGCATCGTTGAAATGCTGCACTTTGGTGGCACCAACAATAGGCGCTGCCACACAGCGCTGAAGTAGCCACGCCAAAGCCACCTCGGTCATAGTAACTCCAAGCTGTCGGGCAACTTCGGCCACACGCGCAACAATCTGCATGTCGTTGTCCTTGGCGTGGTCGTATTTGCCACGCATGGTCTTGTCGGTGTCGCTACGCATGGAGCCGCTGTCCCACTGCGGGCGCGACAGATGTCCGCTTGCCAACGGCGAATAAGGTATCAGCGACACTCCGTACTGGCGTGCCACAGGGATAAGCTCGCGCTCGTCCTCGCGATACAGCAGGTTGTAGTGGTTTTGCAGGGTGGAGAACTTGGTCCAGCCGTTCTGTTCGGCGCAAATCTGCATGTTGTGGAACTGGTATCCGTACATTGCCGAAGCACCGATGGCCCTCACTTTGCCGCTCTTCACCAGCTCGTGCAGAGCCTGCATGGTCTCTGCGATGGGAGTGTCGTAATCGTAGCGGTGTATCTGATAAAGGTCCAGATAGTCGGTGCCCAGACGTTGCAGTGTGCCGTCAATCTCGCGACGAATGGCGGTGGCGGAGAGCTTGCCTTCGTTGAAATAAACCTTGGACGCTATCACCACCTTGTTTCGTGCCACGCCGAGGTCTTTCAATGCTTTGCCCAAAAACTCCTCGCTGGTGCCGTGCGAATACACATTGGCGGTGTCGAAGAAATTGATCCCCAAGTCAATAGCACATTTCACCATGGCCGTGGTGTCGTCCTGTCCAAGGGTCCAAAGAAGGAAATCGTCCGAAGGTTTTCCGTACGACATACAGCCCACGCATATGCGGCTTACGCTGATGCCGGTGTTGCCTAATTCAGTATATTTCATAGTGTCTGTTATGTTAGAAGGTGATTATTTCAAACTGTCAATCCATTTTTCCACTTTGGCTTTGCCGGAGCGCACCTCGTGTCCGTATATGCTGAATCCTTTCAGCACCGAGGCTTTGGGGAAGGCTTTCTTCACATCGCTCACGCACGATGCCAGCCCGCTGCCCTCGTGGGTGGTGAAAGGCACCACCGTTTTGCCATCGAGGTTTATGTCCTTGAACAGTGTGAACATCACTTGCGGGTAGGTGCCCCACCATACGGGACCGCCTATAAACACTGTGTCGTAGCCACTAAGGTCGGGAGCCTTGCCCTCGTAAGGAGGCAGCTCGCCGCGGTTGGCCTCTTCCTTGGCAAGGTTTATAAGCGGGGTGTAGGCCATGCCGTCGTATTTGTGGGTAACAATTTCGAACTGTGCGGCGCCGGTGCGCTCGCTGATGTAGTCGGCCACTATCTTGGTGTTGCCAACTTCGATGTTTCCGACGCTGTAGTTGTCGCCAGCATGGGAGAAGAAAATTACGATAGATTTGCTCATTTTATTGGTTTTTAAATGTTTAACATTTTGTTGATTTGCTCGGCTGGAAGATTCCGTCTTGCCTTTGTTTTGCCCGTTGCAGCCAACAGTCGCAAGTAACGCCATGACTGCCAATAATATACGTTTCATATTCAATATGTTTTTTGATACTGCAAAATTACGACAATGCTTTGGAAAGGCATTTGCCTAAATTGCGGTTTTTTTTTCAAAAAATGGAGAAAACGCCGGTCGATGGGTATACAACAGGCTTATTTGTCCCGCAACAGAGGTAGTTCGGTGGTGCCGAAAATGCAGTGTGGAGCGTGAAAAAACGGGTACGTAGTGCTATGTCGGCCTGCCGTTTCATGCGTCATCGCTCCAATTTCATCACCCTCACGGGGCGGTCGGCACCCACCTCCATATCGGGACACAGCACCTCTTGAGCAGTGGGCACAAAACCGCACTTCTCCATCACTCGTCCCAAGGCGGGATTGTTGGAAAAAAAACGCCCCATAAGGCTGTAAACCCCTTTTCGTCGAAACAATGGCGCCCCACCATGCGCATGGCCTCGGTGCAGATGCCTTTTCCCCAATAGGGACGGGAAATCCAGTAGCCCACCTCACAATGCTCGTTGGCAAGACTCAGGTTGGAGTGCTCCGCCGTGAGGCACTTCACGCAGCCTATAGCCTCGCCTGTGGACATGAGCTCCAGCGCCCACATGGTGTCGCCACCAAATACGGTGCGTATCACAGCCAAGCTCTCCACCACACTTTTGTGCTGCGGCCAGCCGGCGCGGGGACGCACCTCGGAGCCGATGGCGTACCGGAAAAGTGTCAGGCGCCGGTATCGCGCCACGGGCATAGCAGCAGCCGTTCTGTCAACATCATAGTTTTCTCTCCTTTCGCTTAGTGATGCCCAGCACGCGCCAACGCGCCACGGGAATGCGTCGCAAAACCTCGTACAAGCACGGCGGAAGCACAAAAACAGCCACCGTCAGAACGAGACACATGGCCACCGGCGGCAGTTGGGTGTAATCTTTCATCATGTAGCCGTTACCGGCGACGCCTCGTGCGCCGCGGTAATGCAGAAAACACTCGGCGAAAAGCTGTGAAAAAAGCACTGAAAAGCTCTGTTTTTGCTACGCTATCCGCAACAAATTCCTCCCTTTTTGCAAACTGAACATTACAATAATATTACATTTATTTGTTGAATTTAGGATTAAAAGACCTCCTCCAGTTCCCCTTTTTCGGAGTCGATGATAAAACCGCGCACCACCACATCGGCAGGCACAAGGGGGTGAGTTTTAATTGTTTCCACGGTTTTGCGCACCGATTCGTGGGTGTCCTTAAATCCTTCGAGCCAATGACTTAGGTCGATGCCGCATTTTCGTATAGTGTCGAGGGTTTGGTCGGTGATGCCGCGGGCTATCATCTGGTGGTGGAAATGGTCGTAGCTCATGTGGCAGGCACCGCAGTGCGAGTGCGCAACAACCATAATCTCCTGTACTCCAAGCTCGTAGATAGCCACAATAAGGCTTCGTATGGCCGAGTCGAAGGCGGAAATCACCAATCCTCCGGCGTTTTTGATAATCTTGGCATCGCCGTTTTTAAGTCCCAGCGCGGCGGGCAGCAGCTCCGTAAGGCGGGTGTCCATGCACGAAAGCACGGCCAACTTTTTGTCCGGATACTTGTCGGTAACATATTTTTCGTACCCTTTTTGAGCCACAAAGGTTTTGTTGAATTCTAATATTTGGTCTATCATTTTGAAATAGTTTTTTTTTGCGGTACGCTGAAATTCAGGTGATTAAGACTTTAGTTTCCCTTTCAACATTCTGTTTATCACGCATTTAACCGCAGGTTTGTAGTAACTTTGATCCATGATAAGTAGTGTGCGGGAAAGCTCTTGGCCGAGTTCTGGGTAGAAAGCGCACATACGGTGTGCCAGTTTCATGCACACGGCCTGCACCCCCGGCGGCTCATCGAGCTGCGCCATGTGCTGAAGGCAGAAGTCGAGAAAATCGGTGCGAAGCTGCTCTTTGTCGAGCTGGAGCCGCTCCACAATGTTCAGCGACAGCCGCCGCACTGAACTATGCTCTGTGGCAATGCTCTGGTCGATTAACTGGTCGAGCAAGGGTTGCAGCTGCCGAAACTCATCAGCATTGGCTTTGGTAAGTATCCACAAGGCATTGCGCGCCACCATGGGGTCGGGAGAAAAAGCAAAATCGCGGGCAAAATCGACAAAAGCATTGCACTGCCTTATCTGGCGGCAAACGGCTTGGGCGCCAAGTTCGCCACGCACATCAGCTATCTGCTGCTTGTCAAAGTTTTTCATTGGCGTGGCAGTGTAAACATTTGTTTTGTTCTCTTGATTTTGCTTGACGTAACAAAAAACTGAAAAAACAGGATTTTAGTATGCCGAAGTGGAAAAGGGTGCCGAAGTTTTTTTTCTACGGTTATGGCAATAATTTCCCGCAAGGGGGCGTTATAATTACAAAAATTGAGTATATTTAAAAATTGAGTATAATTAAAAAATTGAGAAGGATATGAAAATTTCGGTAAACGACAAACAGATGATTGTGCCCGACGCCTGTACTGTAAGCGTTTTGTGCGGCATTATGAACCTCACGGATAGCGACGGCGCCGCCATTGCCGTGGGTATGGATGTGCTTGCTCCCGCCGACTACCCTACCCGCCAGTTGCGCGAGGGCGACAAAGTTACCATAATTCGCGCCACATGCGGAGGATAGGCATAACGCCCGAACAGCCGGCATTCCGCGAGCAGGAACGCATTGCCGCATGGCTTCGTAACGGCGAGGTGGAGTTTTTCCACATTCGCAAGCCGCAATTTACTGAACAGCAGATGCGGGAGTACCTTTCGGCCTTTGCAACCGACATACGCCACAGGCTTACGCTGCACGACCACCACCGCTTGTCTCTGGAGATGGGCATAGGCGGCATACATCTGAATAGTCGCAATGCAGTTGTGGCAAAGGGTTTGGAGTGCAAACGCATATCCGCCTCGTGCCACAGCGTGGAGGAATTTGTGCGTAGGAGCGGACAGTGCGCCTATTGTTTTCTTTCACCCATTTTCGACTCGGTGAGCAAGGCCGGCTACCGTTCGGCATTTTCGCCGCCGGAGCTGAAAAAGGCTTTCGCCGAAGGGATGCTCAACGAAAAAGCCGTGGCTCTGGGCGGAGTAACGAACAACAAAATTGCTGAGCTACAGGGCATTGGATTTTCGGCCTGCGCCTCGGTGGGCGAACTGTGGGCGTTGCCAAAGGCCATGTTCATCACCCATCACAACGAGCGTTTCGGATATCTTGAATCGGCATTGCACGCCTTGGAGTGCGGCCTGCGTTTTGTGCAGTTGCGCATGAAAGAGGCTTCGGACGAGGATGTGGTGGCCATAGCCACGAAACTGCGTCCCGCCTGCGACAGGCATGCAGCCCTGCTTACCGTGGACGACCGCATACACCTGTTGCAAACAGGCCTGTTCGACGGGGTTCATGTGGGCAAAAACGACATGCCTGTGGCTGAGGCCAAAAACATTACTGGCAGCCGTTTTCTGCTTGGCGCCACCTGCAACACCACCCGCGACGCCATTTCGGCCATAGCCGCCGGCGCCGACTACCTTGGCGTGGGACCCTTCCGCTTTACCGAAACCAAGAAAAAACTTGCCCCCGTGCTGGGGTTGCAGGGCTATAGCGATATTTTGCAAACTCTTGACAAACAGCACTATGACACACCTTTATACGCCATTGGCGGAATAACGCCTGCCGACCTGCAGCAACTGAAAGACGCTGGAGTGTACGGCGTGGCGCTGTCGGGCATGCTGCTCGGCAACGGCCCGGATAGTGCCGGTGAGGAACTGCTCAGGGTGTTCGGCTGAAGAAAGTACGCGGTTTTTGCGCATCCCAGAAAAGTTTTTCACTCTGCTAAACGCTGAAATGACTGTCATACGAGGGACTCTTAGTTTTGTAGGATTGCACCCACATCATCTATTATTTTACAGATAATCCCACTAACATAATAGAAGTGCTTTAATACGAAAGCCCTGCAAAGCATGGACCTTACCACAGGCGAAACGCGCCAAGGTTTTGTGGGCCAACGGTTTATGGACTGTCGGGCACATCGGCGCAGCCAGTCGCCCATTGCCCGAAAAGGGATTTGACAAAGCGACACTAACAGCGGACTCCGCCTCTGACACACCATCACACAATATTTTCAACCCTCAGGCGTTTAAAACAGGTATTCAAACTTACAATCAACAAACAAGAACAAACAAAAACATTATGACCGATTTACTGATTCTTTTGGTTGTGTCGCTCGCGGTTTCGGCTGTGGGCTGGAAGTATTTCATCTATTTCTTCAGTCTTGGCTACGGCTATGGCGTAACGGCCCTTTCGGTGGCCATGCTTATGATGTACCGTGGTGCCGTAACGTGGCCCACGCTTACGCTGTGCGTGCTGCTGATGATGTTCGGCTGCAGGCTGGGCACCTACTTGATTTTGCGCGAACGCAAGGCCGCTGCTTATCGCAAAATACTGTACGACCCTTCGTTGCAACAGAAAAAGCCTGTGGGCGTGGTGCTTAGCGTGTGGCTATTCTGTGCCATACTGTACGTGGCTCAGGTCAGTCCCGTGGCGTTCCGCCTGATGAACACCGCCAACGGCACTCCGGTTTGCGACCTCTGGGCGTGGATTGGCGCCGCCGTGGCTCTTTGCGGAATACTGCTCGAATCTTTCGCCGACAGGCAGAAATCCGCCGCCAAACAGCGCAACCCCAAACGCTTTGTCGATACCGGGCTGTACCGTATCGTGCGCTGTCCCAACTACTTGGGAGAGGTGATAATCTGGACGGGCATTCTCCTGAGCGGCATCGGCGCAAGCCTGCTGTGGTGGCAATGGCTCATCGCCGTCGTCGGATATTTGGGCATCGTTTACGTGATGTTCAGCGGCGCACGCAGGCTCGAACTGCGGCAAAACGAGGTTTACGGCAACGACCCCGAATATCAGGCCTACGTGAAAAAGACCCCCATACTCATCCCCTTCGTGCCCATCTATTCCGTAGTGCGTTACAAGTGGCTGCAAGCTTGACAGATACGTATTTTTCCACCTCTTTCGGGAAACGCTGGGACAGATAATGATGGCTTTAACCATTTAACTGAAAAACAGGCGTTTACGCCTAACAAGGAGATAGAAAGACTTCGTCAAGCCATACAATCGGCCGACGCCGTGGTAGTTGGCGCCGGAGCGGGACTTTCCACCTCGGCGGGATTTAACTACGCCGGCGAGCGCTTCCAACGCAATTTTGCCGATTTTCCTAAATTCCGCAAGTTAAAAAAAATGAACATGCTGGCAGAAAAACAGTGGAGA
>CALGGY010000054.1 GCA_937915785.1 uncultured Bacteroidales bacterium | reverse complement strand
CCTTGCCGCCATCGAAGGCCGTGTGCCTTTCCTGCACTTCTTCGACGGTTTCCGCACATCGCACGAAATCCAGAAAGTTGAAGCCACCAACCAGGACGATGTGGCAAAACTCATCAACTGGGACGCCCTCAAGGCTTATCGCGACCGCGCCCTGAATCCGGAGCACCCCGTAACCCGCGGCACAGCCCAGAACCCCGACATCTATTTCCAGACCCGCGAACTGCAGAACCAGTACTACGACGCTCTGCCCGACATCGTGGCCAAATACATGAAGGAGATGAGCCGCATCACCGGCCGTGAGTACGCTCCATTCACCTACTACGGCGCCAAAGACGCTACCGACGTCATCGTGGCCATGGGCTCCATCACCGATGTCATCAAAACCGTCATCGACAAGGAGAACGCCGCCGGCAAGAAACTCGGTCTCATCAGCGTTCATCTGTACCGTCCGTTCAGCGTGAAATACCTGATGGAAGTTGTTCCGCAAAGCGTGAAACGCATCTGCGTTTTGGACCGCACCAAAGAGCCGGGCGCCAACGGCGACCCACTGTACTTGGACATTGTGGAGGCTTTCAAGGACTGCCCAACCAAACCAATGATTATCGGCGGACGTTTCGGTCTTTCCAGCAAGGACACCACACCGGCACAAATGGTGGCCGTGTTCGAGAACCTTGCCTCGGATAAACCCATGAACCAGTTCACAGTGGGTATTGTGGACGATGTTACCTTCAAATCCCTCAAGGTGGGCAAAGAAATATCCATACTGCCCAAAGGCACTTTCGAAGCCAAATTCTACGGCCTCGGCGCCGACGGCACTGTGGGCGCCAACAAGAATTCCATCAAGATTATAGGCGACAACACCAACAAATACAGCCAGGCTTATTTCGACTACGACTCCAAGAAATCGGGCGGCTACACCTGCTCGCACCTGCGTTTCGGCGACCAGCCCATCTTGGCTCCCTACCTCGTTGGTACTCCCGACTTTGTGGCCGTTCACGTGCCTTCGTACCTGAGCAAATACGACTGCCTGCGCGGACTGAAGGACAACGGAACTTTCCTCTACAACTCGCCATGGAGCGTTGATGACACAAAAAAACACCTGCCCGATTTTGTGAAGAAATATCTGGCACTGCACCATATCAACATGTACATCATCGACGCCACCAAGATTGCCGCCGAGATTGGTCTGGGCAACCGCACCAACACCATTCTGCAAAGTGCTTTCTTCAAAATCTCCGGCGTTATACCTTACGACCTCGCCGTCGAACAGATGAAGAAGTTCATCGTTAAGAGCTACGGCAAGAAAGGTGAGGACATTGTGAACATGAACTACGCAGCCGTTGACCGCGGTGGTGAAATCACCAAGGTGGAAATCCCCGCAGAATGGGCAAACCTCGACTGCACCACCGATTTTACTTTTGCCCACAATGCCGACGATCCCGAATTTATCAACAAAGTGATGCGTCCGATGGTGGCTCAGTGCGGCAACGACTTGCCCGTGAGCGCTTTCAAGGATATTGTGGACGGCACTTTCCCCGCAGGCACCACCGCCTACGAGAAACGTGGTGTGGCCACCGTGGTTCCCGAATGGAATTCGGCCAACTGCATACAGTGCAACCAATGCTCGCTGGTATGTCCTCACGCCGCCATCCGCCCCGTGGTGATGACCGACGAGGAGATGAAAAACGCTCCCGCTTCGATGAAAGCCGCTGATATCAAAATGCCGAAGGAGATGGCCGGTATGCACTTCCGCATGCAGGTTAGTGTGATGGACTGCACCGGTTGCGGCAACTGCGCCGACGTTTGTCCCGCCAAGGAGAAAGCCCTTGTGATGAAGCCCTTCGAAAGCCAGCTCGGCGAAGCCGAAAACTGGGACTACAGCCAGAAAAAAGTTACCTACAAGGACAACCTCATCGACAAATACGCCAACGTCAAGAACAGCCAGTTCGCACAACCTCTGTTCGAGTTCAGCGGCGCTTGCGCAGGCTGCGGCGAGACACCTTACATCAAGACCATCACCCAGCTGTTTGGCGAACGCATGATTGTGGCCAACGCCACCGGTTGTTCGTCCATCTATGGCGGCTCGGCTCCCGCAACTCCTTATTGCAAGAACTGCCGCAGCGGCAAGGGCGTGGCATGGGCCAACAGCCTGTTCGAGGACAATGCCGAATTCGGCCTCGGTATGGCAACAGCCACCCGCAAGATGCGCGACCGCGTGGAACGCGTTATGAGCGAAGCCATTGCCAACTGCACATGCTGCAGCGACGAGCTGAAAGGCCTGTTCCAGCAATGGATAGACAACCGCGAGGACGGCGTTAAGACTGAAGCCCTTGCTCCTCAGATACTTGCCGGATGTGAGGCCTGCGGTTGCGACTACTGCAAACAGATTATCGACCTGAAAGACCATCTTGTGAAGAAATCGCAGTGGATCTTCGGCGGCGATGGCTGGGCATACGACATTGGTTTTGGCGGTCTGGACCACGTGCTGGCCAGCGGCGAAGACGTGAACGTGCTGGTTCTCGACACCGAGGTTTACTCCAACACCGGCGGACAGAGCTCCAAAGCTACCCCGGCAGGTGCTGTGGCCAAATTTGCAGCTTCCGGTAAGAAAGTGCGCAAGAAAGACCTCGGCATGATAGCCAAGAGCTACGGCTATGTGTATGTGGCTCAGGTGGCCATGGGCGCCAGCCAGGCACAGTACTTCAAAGCCATAAAAGAAGCCGAGGCTTATCCGGGACCGTCGCTGGTTATCTGCTACGCCCCGTGTATCAACCACGGTATCAAGATCGGCATGGGACACTCGCAGAAAGAAGAGAAACTGGCTGTGGATTGCGGTTACTGGCATCTGTGGCGTTACAATCCCGCAGAAGACGAGGCCGGACAGAACGGCTTCCACCTCGACAGCAAGGAACCCGACTGGAGCAAATTCCAAGACTTCATAATGGGCGAGGTGCGCTACAACTCGTTGCTGAAGACCTTCCCCGATGAAGCCAAGGAACTGTTCACCAAGACCGAACAGTTCGCGAAGCTGAGATACGAGGGGTATAAGAGGCTGAGCGAAGGGAAGTAAAAATTCCGCGCCAAATATTAAGTCTGGAAGGTCGAGAGGCCTTCCAGACTTCTAATCTATGAATAGCAACATATAAATGTAAAGATTATGAACAATTCGCAACAATTTACAATGATGTGAGCCAAAATTGCAGAAACACAGATAAAACAAGATGTCATATAAACGAAATAAACGACTAAACTACAGAGTTAGCACGGTAGACGAGGCAAGGGATATTTGCAACGGATACTTGGAGCATATTATGTTGTCAAATGCCATACAAACAGGACTTCCTGAAATTGATGACAGATATGATATTTGGCGTGTGCCACTTAAATCACAAAGTGGAGAAAGAATAGGAGAAATAGTAATAGATGCTCTAACATCCTTAATTGACGATAGCAAGACAACCACGAAAGAAATCCTTGAGAATAGGTTGTTAGGCAGAAACGACAAAAGTCAAACCAAGTCGTCGAAAACAGGTGAGCCTAAAATATCCACGCTTCGCAATACGATTGGCAAAGGAGATTCTGAAGAACTGCTAAAAGAATTGCCTAATGAAAGCATCGACCTTGTTTTCACGTCTCCCCCATACTACAACGCAAAACCCGAGTATGCCGAGTATCTATCATATGAGGAATACCTATTGAAAATGCAACGCATAATTCATGAATGCGGTCGTGTTCTAAACGAAGGTAGGTTCTTTGTCCTAAATGTTTCCCCCGTACTTGTTAGACGTGCAAGTCGTAGTGAGGCATCAAAAAGAATCGCCGTACCATTTGATTTCCATCGATTGTTTGTAGAAGAGGGTTTCGAATTTGTGGATGATATAATATGGGTTAAACCCGAGGGGGCTGGCTGGGCTACTGGACGTGGCAGAAGATTTTCAGCAGATAGGAACCCTCTGCAATACAAACCCGTACCTGTTACAGAGTATGTGCTTGTTTATAGAAAGAAAACGGACAAATTGATTGATTGGCTCATTCGAAAGCATCCTAATCAGCAAGCTGTGTCCGAGTCAAAGATTGCTGACGGGTATGAGGTTACAAATATTTGGAAAATAACTCCTGCCCATAATAAGATACACCCTGCTGTATTCCCACAAGAATTAGCAGAGAAAGTCATCACATACTATTCGTTCAAGAATGATGTTGTCCTTGACCCGTTTGGTGGCACAGGTACGACAATTAAAGCTGCTATCAAATTGGGACGACGTTTCGCAACGTTTGAGTTAGAACAAAAATACATAGACTTAATAAAAGAGTCTGTGGTTGATATGTCCGACAGTTTGGATATAAACTGGATTAACATACCGGTAACCGATGGCGAGAAGTCAAATCTGTTTAACCAAATGGAGATATGAGCAAATTTCACCAACTTATTCCCCAAGAGGGATTAGACCTTGTAAGTTACAGCAGCAATGACCTGCTTGACAGATTTGGGGACGGACGTTGTTTCCGAGGTCGTTATTTCTGTATTGTGTGGCAACAATGTTAGAGACCTGACAGAAGGTTTAACACAACGTCGCATACTGCTTATGAACACGTCTCTACTTGCAACCTATGTTAAAGCCCTGTCCTCGTACAAGAATTTGAACAAGAGTTTGACAAGTGTCATATCGAAAGAGCTGAAAACAGAACATCTGTCAAAAGACGAAAAGAGTTTTCTATACTGGTTCGTGGGTTTGACGGGTAAAAGCATTCAGAATGTCATTCGTGAAGATAGTTCATTTGCAGGCTATCTTTCCCGTCTCGACCAAAATATTGAAACCGTATCGAAAGAGGTACAACGCCAGTATGGCAAACTCTCGTGTACTATAGACAATGAGGGTGTACAATACCTTATGCAGTGGCCAGACCTGTTGAGGTGTATGCTCGCAATTGGTGCGCAAACCCTGACAATCAGAGGCTCGGAGAAATCAATGTATGGAAAATTCTTTGAAAAATTGATACTCGGCTCTGTGTTGAGCATTCTTGGGTTTTCTCACATTGACAAGAGCGATACACGAAAGAATAAAATGGTGTTTTGGCTGTCGGAACGACAAGAAAAACGCGAAAGCGATGCAACCGCATTACTGAAAGCAGGGTTTGGTATTAGGTTCGACATTGGTTTTATTGGGAGAGGTAATCCCGAAATCAGCCTTGATAAGGTTTCTCGGTTTGAGAGAGAAATGGAACGAGGAGGATTGTCGCACAATACGACCACCATTATTTTAGTTGATACCATTGGGACGAACAGCCGCATTGTTGATATGACCCAAAACATTGGTGGTCATATCATACAAATGAGTGGCACCTATTGGGTATATGAACTTGCAAAGACAATCAAGAATAGTTATTCGTTCTACTCGTCGCCGATTCTATCTCAATTGCAAGAGAAATCGCTTTCCTTCATTCGAAAGAGCATGGCCAATGTAAATCTAACCCAGTTTATCAATTCGGATGCTACAAACGAGTAGGCATATGCACACGATAGCAAGAAGCAATATAAGAAATACAGGCGACGGCTGGGCATACGACATCGGCTTCGGCGGTCTGGACCACATGCTGGCCAGCGGCGAAGACGTGAACATGCTGGTTCTCGACACCGAGGTTTACTCCAACACCGGCGGACAGAGCTCCAAAGC
>CALGGY010000053.1 GCA_937915785.1 uncultured Bacteroidales bacterium | reverse complement strand
TCCACTGTTTTTCTGCCAGCATGTTCATTTTTTTTAACTTGCGGAATTTAGGTGTTTATAAAGTGCCGATAAAAGTGCCACTGTTGACCCACCGCCCTTGAAAAATTATATCCCGTAGCAACAAATTGTTAGCCATCATCCACAATGCCCATTTTTTTTCGTATATTTGCAAATTGTAAAAATATGCACTTTCGAGTGTAATTATTTGAAAATTAGTAATATATATAGCGATGTCCGAAAAATATAACGAGTACAAGCAACTGAACCTTACCCAGATAGCCGACGAAATCCGCCGCTATTGGGAGGAAAACGACACATTTGGCAAAACCCTTAAGCTCTCCGAAGGCAAACCGCCGTTCGTGTTCTTCGAGGGTCCCCCATCGGCCAACGGAGTGCCTGGCATTCACCACGTTATGGCACGTAGCATAAAAGACATTTTCAACCGCTACAAAACCATGAAAGGCTTTTATGTGGCCCGCAAAGCCGGCTGGGACACCCACGGTCTGCCCGTGGAGCTCGGCGTGGAGAAAAAACTCGGCATCACCAAAGAGGACATCGGCAAAAAAATAAGCGTGGACGACTACAACCGCGCCTGCCGCGAAGAGGTGATGAAATACAAGGACCTTTGGGACGACCTCACCCGCCGCATGGGCTACTGGGTGGACCTCGACAACCCTTATATCACTTTCAAAAACGAATACATCGAAACCCTGTGGTACTTGCTTAAAATGCTGTACAACAAAGGTTTGCTGTACAAAGGCTACACCATACAGCCCTTCAGTCCCGCCGCCGGCACTGGCCTCAGCTCGCACGAACTGAACATGCCCGGCTGCTACCGCGACGTTAAGGACACCACCTGCGTGGCGATGTTCCGCCTGAAAGCCAATCAGACACTGCCTTTCGGCACCGACACCAAATCGGAGGACGTGCAGGTGCTGGCATGGACCACCACCCCGTGGACACTCCCTTCGAATACAGCCCTCTGCGTAGGCCCCGCCATCGACTACGTGCTGGTGCAGACTTTCAACCCCTACAGCGGCGACCCAACCACCGTTATCGTGGCCAAACCGCTGCTCAACAGCCTTTTCCCTCCCGAAAACGCCAACCTGCCCTTCGACGAGTACAAAAAAGGCGACAAAAAAGTGCCTTTCCGCGTGGTGGGCAACACTGTTAAAGGTAAGGAACTCAAGGACTTGGCCTACGAGCAGCTTATCCCGTGGGTGAACCCTGGCGAAGGCGCTTTCCGTATCATTCTTGGCGACTACGTTACCACCGAGGACGGTACCGGCATAGTGCACATAGCACCCACTTTCGGCGCCGACGACGACCGCGTGGCAAAACAGTCCGGCGTGCCGCCACTGGTGCTTTTCGACAAGGACGGCAAACAGCAGCCCATGGTGGACCGCACCGGCAAGTTCTTCTTCTTGCACCAGCTCGACCCCACTTTCGTTAAAAACAACATCAACGCCGAGCTGTACCGCCCGTTTGAAGGCAAATTTGTGAAAAACGCCTACGACCCCACCAAAACCGAGAAAGACCCTACCCTCGACGTGGACATTGTGGTGATGCTAAAGGCCGAAAACAAACTCTTCCGCAGCGAAAAACACATCCACAGCTACCCCCACTGCTGGCGTACCGACAAACCGGTGCTCTACTATCCCCTCGACAGCTGGTTTATACGCACCACTGCGCTGAAAGACAGAATGATAGAACTCAATAAGACTATCAACTGGAAACCTGAGGCCACCGGCAGCGGACGTTTCGGCAACTGGCTCGAAAATCTGGTGGACTGGAACCTCTCGCGCTCGCGCTATTGGGGCACACCGCTGCCCATCTGGCGCACCGAGGACGGCTCCGAAGAGATATGCATCGGCAGCGTGGACGAACTTCGTGCCGAGATAGAAAAATCCGTCAAGGCGGGATTTATGAAAGACAATCCATACGCCTCGGTCGATTACGATAAATTCGACCTGCACCGCCCATACATCGACGGCGTGGTGCTAATTTCGCCGAAAGGCAAAAAAATGTTCCGCGAACCCGACCTTATCGACGTGTGGTTCGACAGCGGCGCCATGCCCTACGCACAACTCCACTACATGGGCAAGGAAGGCCAGCTCAACGCCACCAACTTCCCCGCCGATTTCATTGCCGAAGGTGTGGACCAGACCCGCGGATGGTTCTTCACCCTCCACGCCATAGCCACCATGTGTTTCGACTCTGTGGCTTACAAAAACGTGGTTTCCAACGGCTTGGTGCTCGACAGCAAGGGACAGAAAATGTCCAAACGCTTGGGCAACGCCGTGGACCCCTTCGAAACCATCGAGAAATACGGCCCCGACGCCACTCGCTGGTACATGATTACCAACTCGCAGCCGTGGGACGCTCTCAAATTCGACCCCGCCGGCGTTGACGACGTGCGACGCAAATTCTTCGGCACACTGTACAACACCTACGGTTTCTTCGCGCTTTACGCCAACATCGACGGATTCACCTACGCCGAGCCCGACATCGACATTGCCCGCCGTCCCGAAATAGACCGCTGGATTTTGTCCGAACTCAATACCCTTGTGAAAACCGTCGACGACTATTTCAACGACTACGAGCCCATGAAAGCCGGCCGCACCATTCAGGGGTTTGTGGACTGGTACCTCAGCAACTGGTACGTGCGTCTGTGCCGCCGCCGTTTCTGGAAAGGCGAGTACACCGATGACAAAATCTCGGCCTACCAGACCCTCTACACCTGCTTGGAAACTCTCGCCCGCCTGATGGCGCCCATAGCACCGTTCTTTGCCGAACGCATGTTCCGCGACCTGAACACCGTTACCCGCAAGGCCGGTGCCGAATCGGTGCACCACACCACTTTTCCCGTTTACAACGAAACATTGGTGGACAAAGCCCTCGAACAGCGCATGCAGCTGGCGCAGAAAGTGTCGTCGATGGTGCTTTCGTTGCGCAAACGCAGCAACCTGCGCGTGCGTCAGCCCTTGGCCAAGATAATGATTCCGGTGGCCGACCAATTCCAGCGTCAGCAGATTGAAAAAGTGGCGCACCTCATCACCTCTGAGGTCAATGTGAAAGAAATAGAATACCTTGACGCCGCCAACAACGTGCTGGTTAAGAGCATCAAACCCAATTTCAAGACCTTGGGACCCCGCTACGGCAAGATAATGAAAGCCATAGCCGCCGCCGTTAGCGCCTTCTCGCAGGACGACATTGCCAAGCTGGAAGCCGATGGACGGTACAATATGGTGGTTGAAGGCCAGGACGTGGAACTCCTCATCACCGACGTGGAGATTGCCACTCAGGACATCCCCGGATGGGTGGTGGCCAACGAAGGCACCCTCACCGTGGCACTCGACATCACCCTTTCGCAGGAGCTCGTAAACGAAGGTATTGCCCGCGAGCTGGTAAACCGCATACAGAACATACGCAAGGACAGCCAGTTCGATGTTACCGACAAGATAAACGTGGACCTGATAAGCAACCCTCAGTGGGACGCAGCCGTGCAGCTCTACATGGGCTACATCTGCTCCGAAACCCTCACCGCCAAACTCAATCTGGTAAGCCAGATAAGCTCGCCCGACAAGCAGTCCACCGAAATTATCGACGGCATACCCACCGAGATTTGGGTGCGCAAGGCGTAAAACGGAAGTGATAAATTGTTGAATATGAATATATTGTAGAACAAAAACCATATTAATAACAAAAGGAAATTAAACTAACATATTATAAACCATAGCGTTTGCTATGTTATATTTATGTTTATCTATCTGTATATCTGAATATTACAAACAATACATTTACCTTAAGTAATAAATTAGCAACATTTTTTGACCATAATTTTGAGTAACAACAATAAGAAAAGCCATCTTTACAGGTGGCTTTTTTGTTACTTGTTTTTTTGCAAGAAAACAGATAATCCGCAAATGCGGTTAGACTACTGAATGACTACCCAAGTAGATTGAGTTGGCAACGTTGATGCCATCGGCAGAGGCAAAGCCGATGTAAAGTTCAACAGTGTCGCCATTCCAATTGGCAGATAATGTGAGTTCGGCGGACTGGTCGGCACGGGTGGCTGCGGAGGTGCTGAACACGGCTTCGCCTTTGTCGGTGTTGAATGCCAACGGCATCGCCACATCGGTGGCTTGGGCATCACCTTGTCCGCTGTTGCCGGTCCATGAGATGGTGGTTTTGCCAGCCGGACATTGCGGCATTGGCGTTCAATGTTTGCCGCATGAATGACCAATGCCAACGGAAGCCCCAGCACGTCGGTCACAATATGTTCCTTGCGACCCTTTATCTTCTTGTTTCCGTCAATGCCGCGGTCGCTGTCAACGTGATGGGAGGTTTTGACACTTCGGGAGTCTATGATTCCCAAACTGGGGCTCTCGTCTCTGCCTGCGGCAACTCTAACCTTTTTGACAAGAACGGACAATATTTCTTCAAAAGTACCGTTGTTTTTCCACTTTCTGAAGTAATAGTAGACAAGGT
>CALGGY010000052.1 GCA_937915785.1 uncultured Bacteroidales bacterium | reverse complement strand
CCATCAACGCCTGCTCTATGTAGTGCTTGTCCGGTGCACAGGTTAGAGTATATACAAGTTTCGTTGTCATCAATTTTTATGATATATCCAAATTGAAAAAATGCAACAAACACCAATACACACCAGCCTCATTGTTTGTGGCAACGTTTTCTATTGAAGAATATTTTTTCAGATCGGGTGATGCGTTACCCATAACCACAACATGTTTCAATTGCGAGAAACAATACTCGTCGTTGTTGTCGTCTCCAAAATAGAGCATTTTGTCCAAATCCAAGCCCCTGTTTTGCGAAAGCCATAAAAGGGCGTTGTATTTGTTTATCCCATGTTGCAAAATGTCGTAATCGGTGTTGTTTATGTAGTTCACAACATATTTGTCTTTTATCTTGGCGATGTTTTCAGGTGCGACTCCAACGTTTTGAAACAACATGACTTTTTCGAACTGGTGGCGCAACAGTTTCGAGAAAAAAACAGTTGTTGTCGGGATACCTTTATAGTCTTTTCCCCGTTTTATCAAGGTTTTTATCAGCTGTAAAAGCGATGCAAAAACATAATAGTGCCGCTTGCTGCCAATGCAATACAAAGGCGATATTTGCAAAGCGCTGATTATTGCTCCAATGTCGGTTGCACGCAACAGGTTGAACTCTTTGAGTTTTTTTTCGTTATCGTATATGTACAAACCGTCGCGACAAACAAAATAGCTGACAATATCGGTTATTGCCGACGGCACCATGGAGTGCACCTCCATGATATTGCGATTTGTGCAGATAATAAAACACACTCCCTTTGTGTAGAGATGTAATATGGCTTTTATATTATCCGCCGGCACTTTTTTTTCGTCGTCGAGCATGGTGCCGTCCAAATCCAGTGCTACATAATCGAACCTCATTTCTTTTTCAAGGAATTGATGTCTATCATGTCAGCCAACTTTTGCGAGTATTCTTCGGAGTAGATGTTGATAAACCCGCCGTTGGGGTAGAAAGTAAACTCCCCTATATAAATATGTCCATCAACATTGAACATGTCGAGCCGGAGGCATGGAAATTTCTTCCCCTGCTCTTCGGCAATAGCAATCATTTCGTCTATGTTGTCGGGCAATTTTATGTCTTCGGGCGGAATCTGTATGTTTTTTCTGAAATATTGGTCGATGATGTTTTTCTGCGGGTCGAGCTTCACATTACGCACCTGATGCTCGGCCTCGCCCAACGAATACATAAAATACCTGAGTTTGCCACCATAGCAAAAAAACTTATAATCCACAAACGGCGAACCGTCGGAATTCTGCAGCAGAGGCTCCAAAATAATACGTGGCGGAATGTCCTTGTAGGCCCATTGCTTGTCAACCCAATAATAATAATTTTGTTTCAATCTCCAGTTTAATTTGAATATGGCGTCTTTTACACTAAGTTTACTTTTATCCCTGCAAATAACATTACCTGAGGAATCGTGGTTGCATTTCAAAACAAACTGATTGGGAAGCGAATCCCAATCTATCTCTTTGACTTTTTTATACACTGTCAATGTTGGTACCACATATTGCTCACCAATGTTTTCACGAATATAGTCCTTTGCTTTGTATTTGTCGGCCAAAAGAGTCATTATTGGCTTTCTGTAATACATTTTCAGCCAATGCATCTTTTCATTCAATGTTTTTGGATGTCGTAAATGCAACTTTTTACCTGTTTTTTTGCGATATTTTATGTGGTAATAAATAAAATCGGGAACAAAATGGTACAAACAGAACCAAAAAATGCGGTACATTGTAAGGCGAATTTTCCCATAAATTCGCCAAGGGTGTATATATTTCATGTGCGTGTATCTTATGTTAATAAGAACTTTTATTATTAGCATCACCCACAGCCATCATTCGAGGATCTATTTCCTCGTCTTGGATTTTTAGATGATATACCTTGCCGTTTGATGTTTTTTCAAACCCTTGTTCAACAGTTTTCCAGCTACCGGACGATTTGTATTTTAACCTTGCTGGATTTTGGCAAGAATAATAGAAAACATCGGTATTGGTAGCTGCAAATGCTTTGCCATCGGCAACAGAAACAATATCTATCTTTGACAATGACAACAACAAACCATCACCTTTTTTGGATTCTACAGAATGTATATAATAGCGTGACACATTGCTGTCGGCATTGGCAAATGCCTCAATGTCGCTTTCGTATTTGAAAGACCGTCCAGACACTCTATCAATATAATCCTCAATATTTGATGTCTCTTTACATATCTCGTTTGAAAAATACGACATATTTCTCATTTCCCCGGTGAAAATCAGGGCATCCATAGGCAAATTTTTTAAGTATCCATCGTTTGCAATAAGCTCAATTACACGCAATTGATTCTGGCTATTCTCCCACCCCCTCGACAGTGTGTGACTTGTGTAGCCCGAAACCACCGAAACGCATGCCAACGCAGCACACCAGAACAAACGCACAACTATACAAACTATAGTGTTTCTGCAAAGGTTCAACATAAGAACCAACAAAAGCGCAAATGCCAACATCATTGCAAAAATAGCAAAAAATGTAGTTACATATCCCTGCATCCATTGGCTCCACTCCAAATTGTATTTTTCCCCAATTCCAATAAGTGTATGCGAAAAAAATGCTATCAGGACACAACTAACAACAGAAATTATAAATGTTTTACGAGAAATTGACGCACTATCATTCTTTCTCGTTATAAACCACAACAAACCAGCCTCAATTATGGCATTCAGCCAAACAATGATAGGAGCGTGTGAAAGAACATAAAACAAATTGTCTTTATGCCCTTCTGTGAGTGTGGAACAATCGGATAAAAGTACTTGATTATCAACATAAGCTTCCCATGGTAATGCTGCTCTTGTGCAACTAACCAATACTTTGAAAAAACCTGCAACACTGAATTTTTCGAACGAAAATTGTGTGCCACTATAATAATTATCAGCACTTAGACTATTGTCAACAAAAAAATGGCGATAACCAAAGTAGATAAAAAGATAAACAAACGTTACAGAAATGTACAGAAGAGTTGTTTTCCAAAATTCCCCACACTTTATCGTTTTTGATATTCCGTCATTTGATATGTATTTTATTCCTATTACCAACACAAAAACAAACGCAAAAAGAATATAGTTTTCGTAGAACAGGAATGAAGCAAAAAATAGTAGAGACGACAATAACACTCTCCAATACCCACCATTGTCCTTGTAGTTAATATACAACAATATCCCTAACTCAAAGATAATCAAACTAAAACTGAAAAAGAATGGATATGCTATTGTTGGAATAAAATTGTTTGAGGTAACAACAGTGTCCAAAATCAGAAACAGGTAAGTAATAAGAGCTATCGTTTTGGATTTGAACAACTTGTAAACAACATAAGCAAATATAATATAACAAAGAATTAAGGATGTGAACTGCACTATTTTTGTATAAACAAAGCTGTCCACCAAGTACGGTACATAGTAGAAAAATTTTGTGAATAAAAAATAGAACCTTCCTGCATATCTCGAATACTCCTTTGCCAGATGCCACTGGTCCAAGAATGATTTAGAAGCCGTATTATAATACTCAAAATCATCACCATTGGTGAAACCAACATGGAAAAAAGGGACCAATGTAAGCAAGGTTGTTGCTAAAAAAGCCAACAACAAAAGAATGTTTCTTTTTTTATCAGTCATTGTCATTCTTTATGCTTTCTATCACATAAATAGGCCTACCTTTAACTTCGTCAAGAATAAACCCAATATAATATCCTATTATACCTAACACAAATAAAGTAATAGCTGCAAAGGCACACAAAAAAATAACCAATGTTGTATATCCTCCTACCGGACGTTCAACAATCCACATCACCAAAGAATACACCATCAATACGATGCTGAGCAATCCGAAAAACAATCCAAAATAAATGCCTATTTTCAACGGAACTTTCGAAAAAGAAACTATCGAAGAAAAAACAAGACGAAAGAGTTTTGAGAGAGAGTATTTGCTCTCGCCTGCGGCTCTGCTTGGAGCCGTATATGTAATAAACGATCTGTTAAAACCTACAGTCTGTATATAACCTCTCAGAAAACGTACCCTCTCGCGATAATCCTTTCTAAGCACTTCGGCAACCCGGTTGGAAACAAGGAAAAAATCCGAAGCGTTAGGCTGTAATTCTATTTCCGACAATCGGTTGAACACTTTATAAAACATTTTCGAAGCGGTTTTCTTGAAAAAACCGACTCCCAAGTTTTTATCCCTTACCATTGTAACAACATCGCTCCCTTGCTCAAAATGCTGAAGCATCTCCTTCAACAGCGAAGGTGGATTTTGCAAATCGGCATCCATACACACTATTGCATCACCCACAGCATTATCAATACCAGCAATCATAGCTGCCTCGTGACCAAAATTACGAGAAAAGTTTATCACTTTGATTCTTTTGTCGCCACAAGCCAAATTTTCAATTATCTCAAGACTTTTGTCAACGCTCCCATCATTTACAAAGATAAATTCTGCCTCACAGGCCAATTCCTGAGTTTCTTTTGTAAGCTCCTCATAAAACCTGAATAATACTCTTTCCTCGTTGAAAACTGAAATTACTATAGAAATCATGACGTTTATTATTTAAAGGATGTTTGGAAAATACTATACCTTTTGCACATAAAAAAACACTTATTTACGATATGTGAACAATAAACTATTAAGGGGACTTCTAATTTTACATTATTTTTGAATAAGGAGCCATTTTTCCGATTTTTTTGCGAAGCCTGTTGAACAAAAAACGACAAAACGACACTGCAAAGTTACGCTTTTATTTCTTGTCT
>CALGGY010000051.1 GCA_937915785.1 uncultured Bacteroidales bacterium | reverse complement strand
TGGTGGGTGTCAACTACGACAAGGCGACCAAGACGCATAGTTGCAGGATTGAAAAAGCGTAATTAAAATGTCGCCCAAGATATCTGCCGTCGTTTCTTTTTATGACACATGGCATGGCATTGCTTTGCCCTATTAATATTTTGAAACCATTATGATCCCCCTGAAAGAAGACCAGTATACCGAGTTCAAAACCTCGTTCAACGAAGAGGTGATTGTGACATTGGTGGCTTTTGCCAATGCCAAAGGTGGACGGGTGTATGTGGGTGTAAACGATGGTGGAAAGACCGTTGGGGTGGATTTGGCGACAGAGTCGGTGCAGAAGTGGATCAACGAAATAAAGCAGAAGACAGAGCCGAGCGTTATCCCTGATGCCGACATCATTGAAGTTGACGGCAAAACCGTAGTCGAGCTTTCGGTGCAGGAGTATCCGATAAAGCCGGTTTCGGTGAAAGGGCGATACTACCGCCGACAGGCCAACAGCAACCATCAGATGTCTGCGGGCGAGATTGCCGATATGCATCTGCAGACCGTGAACTCAAGTTGGGATTTCTATCCGTCGCATAACAAAGGCTTAGATGATATAGATTTTGACAAGGTGTTGCGGGTTATGCGCATCATAGCCAGCCGGAACTCCCGCTTCAACATAACAGAACCCATGGAGTTTCTGCGCAAGTACGAGCTGGTTGATGGGTCCGACAGGATCACAAATGGCTGTTATTTGATGTTTTGCAAAGGCGACAGCATGCACACATCCATTCAGATGGGTTAGTTTGCCTCGGAAATCATAATTAAGGACGAGGACACGCTCAGCAGCGATATAGTATCGCAAGTCGAAGATGTAATGCAGTTCGTCAGAAAGCACATCAATAAGGCTTTGGTAATTGTCGGTACACAAACACAGAATATTCAAAGGTGGGATTATCCTTTGGACGCCTTGCGCGAGATTGTGCTTAATATGATTGTCCACCGCGATTATCGTTCGGCTCTCGAATCGACAATCAAAATCTTTTCGGACCATATTTTGTTTTTTAACCCAGGCACTTTGCCCAACAGTATTACTTTTGAGCAGTTGACCACCAACGATTATGTGTCAACTCCACGTAACAAGCAGGTGGCAAGGCTGTTCAAGGAGATGGGCGAGATAGAGCGTTATGGTACCGGCATCAAACGTGTGTGCGATATGTTCGTGAATTACGGACTTGACAAGCCGGAATGGTTGCAAATGAACGGCGGTGTGGGTGTAAGAGTTTCTCTTATTACCAAAAACGCGGTAGAAAATACAGGTGAAGATGCTGGGAAAACTACCCAGAAAACTACCCAGAAAACTACCCAGAAAACTACCCAGAAAATAATGGCGGAGATTGTCAATAATGCCTTTATAACGAGGGAGGAATTGGCTATTGCATGTGGAATCACACAGGATGGCGTGAAATGGCAGCTAAAGAAAATGCAAGAGCGCGGTCTCATCGTCCGCATCGGCTCCGACAAGGGCGGACACTGGAAAGTAATTGAAAAACGAGAATGAAACAATATTTTTATGACGCCCAAGATATCCATTATAGTCCCCGTATACAATACCGAGCAATACCTTCCTCGTTGCATCGACAGCATCCTCGGCCAAAGTTTCACGGACTTTGAGTTGCTGCTTGTTGACGACGGCAGCACCGATGGCAGTGGCGCCATCTGCGACGCATACGCTGCGAAAGACAGCCGTGTGCGGGTGT
>CALGGY010000050.1 GCA_937915785.1 uncultured Bacteroidales bacterium | reverse complement strand
TCACCTACCGCCAGTTCGAAGGCACCGACATGGTAAAGAAAAAAGGCACCGTGCTACTGCTGAAATAACATTTCCAACAAAACTTAAAACAGCCACCAACAATATGGTTTGTGGCTGTTTTTTTGTGCCTGCCACATAGTGAAAAGTAAATTGGAAAAGGAAAATTGAAAATGCCACACTTTTTTTCAAAAACAACCGTTTTTTTTTCGTATCTTTGCACTTTTAAATTATGACGATAATATGACAAGAAAAACCAATAAGGAAGCCGAAACGGAGACGCTCGCAAAGGTTGTGGCACAGACCATGAGCGACAAAAAAGGCACGGATATAACCATGCTCGACCTGCGAGAAGTGGGCGGAGCACCAACAAGCTTTTTCGTGATATGCACTGGCAACTCGCCATTGCACACCAGCGCAATTTCAGATTCGATACAAGAAACAGTAAAAAAAACTTTCAACATAAACCCATCATCCACCGAAGGCTACGACTCTGCAGAATGGATTTTGATGGACTATTTCGACGTGGTGGCGCATGTATTTGTACAAAAGACCAGAGATTTTTACAGGCTCGAAGAACTCTGGGCTGATGGGAAACGCACAGAAATATTATAATTTAACTACCAATGGAGAGCAACAACAAACCCAAGAAAGACAACAAGTCCAAGATGCAAAAAAAAGGCAACGACAAAAAACGCTTTGGCAATGCCATGTATGTGATATACATTGCAATAATAATTGTACTCGGATATTTCATGCTTACTGGCGACAACAACTCGCCCAAGGAAATTGAGTCGATAAAATTCAGTCGGATACTCGAAAAACAAGACTGCGACAAAATTGTGGTGGTAAACGGCGATTTTGCCGAGGTTTACATCAAAAAAAGCTCCATAAAGAACGACACCGCATACAACGATCTCCGCGGGACCAACGAGATGGGCAGAACCCGCGTGGAGCAGGATTTCTACATATACAAATTTGCCAGTCTCGAGGGGATGAACTCCGAGATAAACGAGGCCCGAAACACCATCATTCAGCACGACACCACCGGCAAAGGCCTTTCCGAAAAGGAAAAACAGGAAGTGATTTCGCGCACCCGTTTCAGCCAGACCTCCGACAAACGCACCGATGTGTGGGGTGGCATAATTTCGTTCCTGTGGCCGATATTGTTCATAGTACTTCTCTTTGTGATAATGAACATGATAACCCGCCGGCAGATGGGCGGCTCGGGTGGCGGCGGCATCTTCAGCGTGGGCAAATCGCGAGCGCAGATGTACGACGCAAAAACACAGACCAACATCACTTTCAAAGATGTGGCCGGACTGGCCGAAGCCAAGGTGGAGATAATGGAAATTGTCGATTTCCTCAAAAATCCCAAGAAATACACCTCCCTTGGCGGAAAAATTCCAAAAGGCGCGCTGCTGGTAGGCCCTCCGGGCACCGGAAAAACACTGCTGGCCAAAGCTGTGGCAGGCGAAGCCAAAGTACCTTTCTTCTCCATGTCCGGTTCCGATTTTGTGGAGATGTTCGTCGGCGTGGGAGCCTCGCGTGTGCGCGACCTTTTCAAAACCGCCAAAGAAAAAGCCCCCTGCATCATCTTCATCGACGAGATAGACGCCATAGGCCGCGCCCGTGGACGTAGCGCCATATCGGGGTCCAACGACGAACGCGAAAACACACTGAACCAACTGCTTACCGAAATGGACGGCTTCGGCACCAACGCTGGCGTTATCATCATGGCCGCCACCAACCGTGCCGACGTGCTCGACAAAGCCCTGCTTCGCGCCGGACGTTTCGACCGCCAGATTTACGTGGAACTGCCCGACATCGAAGAACGTAAAGAGATTTTCGAAGTGCACATGCGCGGCCTGAAACTCGACGACAGCGTGGACCGCGACTTCCTATCGCGCCAAACCCCAGGTTTCTCGGGAGCCGACATCGCCAACGTGTGCAACGAAGCCGCTCTTATCGCCGCACGCCACAACAAAGACAAAATCACCAAACAGGATTTCCTCGACGCTGTGGACCGCATCGTTGGCGGACTGGAAAAACGCACCAAAGTGATAACCCCGCACGAAAAGAAAGTAATAGCCTACCACGAGTCGGGACACGCCTCGGTAAGCTGGCTTCTGCGCTGGGGCAACCCACTGGTGAAAGTTACCATAGTGCCCCGCGGCAAAGCCCTCGGCGCCGCATGGTACCTGCCCGAAGAACGCCAGATCACCACCTACGACCAGATGTTCGACGACATAACATCGCTCCTGGCCGGACGTGCAGCCGAGGAAATAGTGTTCGGCGAAATATCCACCGGAGCACTCAACGACCTCGAACGCGCCACAAAACAGGCCATGGCAATGGTAACTTTCTATGGCCTCAACAAAACCATAGGCAACATAAGCTACTACGACTCCACCGGACAAACCGACATGGCTTTCACCAAGCCTTTCAGCGAAAAAACCGCCGAAACCATCGACGCCGAAGTGCACAACATACTCGAAAGCGCCTATCAACGTGCCAAAGCCCTGCTGCTCGAAAACCGCGACAAACTCGACCAACTGGCACAACAGCTCATCAGCCGCGAAGTGATTTTCCGCGAGGACTTGGAAAACATCTATGGCAAACGCCAGTTCGAAGAAGACGGACACACCGTGGACTCCATTGCCGACAGCAACAACGACACCACATCAGAAAAAGACTCAACACCAGACGACAACACCGACTCTGCCGACAACACACCGTCCGACACGACCACTGAAACGCCCCAACCATGAAAGACAACGCACGAGAGTTTATCATAAAAAACCTGCGACAAGCCCTTGTAACCTCAAACAAGGAAGTGGTGCCACCTCCACCGATGACAGCTCACACCCAGCATTTCCGCTTAAAACACGACGACGACATAGTGTTCAATTTTGTGAAACAGTACATGCTCTGTGGCGGAACACTGGACTATGGCACCAACAATGCCGAAGTGGCAGAAATCCTCAACAAATGGATTATCGCCAACAAAATCGACACCGTGGAATGCGGCACATCGAGCCTTGTACAATACATACAGAACCTTGGCCTGCAAGCCAAAAACATAACCACCATCAAAGGCAACAGCCAATATGGAATAGTGCTGTGCGAAGCACTTGTGGCATGGGACGGCAGCATTGTCATAACATCCGACTGTTTCGAGGGCAACGAAAAAATACTAATGCCCAAAAACATAGTTTTGGTGGCTTTCTCGTCGCAGGTGGCGCGCGATTTTAAAACCTACACAAACCAAAAAGGCAAGGATGCCCAACAGCCCAAGCAGATACAGATATTGTATCCGGAAAATCTCAACCACAAGAAAACCCAGATGCTACTTATCGAAGACCAGAACTGATATGGATTGGATAACTATATATACAACAACCAACCGCTTGGAAGTGAGCTATCTGCAAGACCTTCTGGAAGAAGATGGCATACACTCCGTGGCCATGGACCAAACCGATTCCATGTACAAATTTGGCGAAAATAAGACTCATGGCATATTCTTCCGACGCCCCAAAAGCCATTCAATTGATTGAAAACAACCCGTTTAACTAATAATTAAATGTTCAAAAAAGTACTTACACGAGCTATCTCCGGCGCAGTTTTCCTAGCCATAGTAATAGGTTCCATTTTTTTAGGCGAATACGCTTATTCAGCAGTGTTTCTGTTTGTTACCACAGTATCGTTGTTCGAATTTTACAGGGCTCTGGCGCAAAACGGATATTCTGTAAAGAAAATTGCCGGCATTGTAGTGGGAGCACTGGTTTATTGCGCCATCAGCGCGGCCTGCATTTTGCCGCAGCACAGCGTTTTGGCGCTGCTTGCACTGCCGCTTCTGTTCTTCCTTTTCCTGTATCAGCTGTGGCAACACGACGAACACCCGTTCGAAGTGCTGGCATACACCATCTTGGGCGTGATATACATAGCTGTTCCACTGGCACTTACGCACCTTTTGGCAAAACCGTCGTTTATCGCCGGACACACCGAATACATGCCCTTTGTACTGCTTGGCGTGATGGTACTGCAATGGACAAGCGACACTTTCGCCTACCTTACCGGAATATCGATAGGCCGGCACCCGCTGTTTGCCCGCCACTCGCCAAAAAAGAGCTGGGAGGGTTTCTGCGGCGGCATGGCGTTCTCCATACTTGCCGGTTACCTTATCGGCAAATTTTTCGACACACCGTTCGACATCGCCGACTGGATGATAATGGGAGCCATGGTACCCATAACCGGAACTTTGGGCGACCTCACCGAATCGATGTTCAAACGTAGCATGGGACTTAAGGACACCGGCAAGATAATGCCCGGCCACGGCGGACTGCTCGACCGTTTCGACAGCCTGCTGATGTCCACACCCTTCCTATTGGGCTATCTGTTACTGAAATACACATTGTTTATCTAACAAAATCAACAGGTTATGTATCTGCATAAAGAAGGTAGAAAACTCGTTATCGGCATTTTTGTAGCCATTGTGCTTATCACCGTATTGATGCATTTCACCATCGAGGTGTGGAATGTGTTCGACTACATAGTTATAGCCGTGCTGGTGATAGCAGCGCTGCTCTTTGCCAGCTTTTTCAGAATTCCCAAACGCATTTTCACCACCGACGACAAACAGATTGTGGCTCCCGCCGACGGACGTGTGGTGGTTATCGAAGAGGTGTTCGAAAAGGAGTTCCTGAAACAGCAGTGCCGCCAAATTTCCATCTTCATGTCGCCGGCCAACGTACACGTAAACCGCTACCCCGTAGCAGGCAAGGTGGTGTACGTAAATTACCACAAGGGCAACTATTTTGTGGCGTCGCACCCCAAATCGTCGGTGCTCAACGAGCATTCGTCGGTAGGGATAGAGATGGACGACGGCACACGCATCTTTATGCGGCAGATAGCCGGAGCCGTGGCACGACGCATCGTGTGCTACTCCAAAGAAGGCGACGTGGTTCAGCAAAACGACGAGATGGGCTTCATCAAATTCGGTTCGCGTGTGGACCTTTTCATCCCACTCGAAGCCGAAGTGAACGTAAACCTCGAGTCGGCAGTGAAAAACGGCATTTCCACAATAGCTTTCCTTAAATAGCCCATGCCCGCACCTTTCTCCGAAAGTCAGATAGTTTACGAGGACAACCATCTGATAATCATCAATAAACTGCCGTCGCAGATAGTGCAGGGCGACAAAACCGGCGACCTGTGCCTTGCCGACCTCATAAAAGAATACCTTAAACGCAAGTACAACAAGCCGGGCAACGTGTTTTGCGGCGTGGTGCACCGCTTGGACCGTCCCGTGAGCGGACTGGTGATTTTTGCCAAGACAAGCAAAGCCCTCTCGCGGCTCAACGAGCAGATAAAACGCCACGAGGTGCGCAAGACCTACTGGGCCGTGGTGAAAAACGCCCCACCCAAACCCGACGACACCCTCACCGATTACCTTATTCGCAACGAAAAACAGAACAAATCGTATGTCGTCAAAGCCGGCACCGCCGAAGCCAAGGAGGCCATTCTGCATTACCGAACCCTTGCGCAGAGCAGCGGCGGCTATTACTTGTTGGAGGTGGACCTACAAACTGGCCGCCACCACCAGATACGCGCACAGCTGTCGCACATGGGCTGCCCCATCAAAGGCGACTTGAAATACGGTTTTCCGCGCTCCAACCCCGATGGCTCCATCAGTTTGCACGCCCGCCGTGTGGAATTCGAACACCCCGTGCGCAAGGAGCACATGCAGTTCGAAGCCGACGTGCCGAAAGGGTCTGTTTTCGAAGTTTTTGGTGAATAGTTGACTGAAGGCAGTTGCCAATAGTCAGTAAAAAGAGCACTTTTTTGTTAATAAGTTGGCAACTAAGTAGTTGAACTATTACAAGAATGAAAATATAGCTTGACAATTATTGTTGTCCAACAAAAAAAGAGACGCGCCGTATGCGTCCCTTTTTATTCACCTCCTAATTGCCGCTGCAAAGCAGCCAGAATCAGCAAATTCCGAATTGAAAAAGTCCGGCTCCCACCCAACTCCTAACTCCCGACTCCCGACTCCCAACTAATCAGTAGGCTCTTGCGAAGATCACCCTGCGGTGGCTGGGCTTGCCGGAGTAGATGCACTTGCCCTCCTCTTCTACAGCGTCGAAGGGGATGCAGCGTATGGTGGCCTTGGTTTCTTCCTTGATACGTTCCTCCGTTTCGGTGGTGCCGTCCCAGTGGGCGAGGATGAAACCGCCCTTGGTGTCGAGAATTTCTTTGAACTCCTCCCACGTGTCGGCCTTGCGGGTGTTTTCAGCACGGTATTTGGCAGCCTTGCTGAAAAGGTTTTTCTGTATGTCGTCCAGAAGGTCTTTCACGTGGTTTTCTATTCCGTCGAGCGGACAGGCGTTTTTCTCCAAAGTGTCGCGGCGACACACCTCGGCCGTACCCTGTTCAAGGTCGCGCGGACCGATGGCAATGCGCACTGGCACACCTTTGAACTCGTATTCGTTGAATTTCCAGCCGGGTTTGAAGGAGTCGCGATCATCGTATTTCACTGTTATGCCCATGACCTCCAGCTTGCGTTTTATCTCCAGAGCCTTGTCGGAGATGGCAGGCAGCTGGTCGGTGGTTTTGTATATTGGTATGATAACCACCTGAGTAGGAGCCAGCTTTGGCGGCAGCACAAGACCGTTGTCGTCGGAGTGGGTCATAATCAGGGCACCCATCAGGCGGGTGGAAACGCCCCACGAGGTGGCCCACACATACTCAAGCTGGTTTTCGTTGCTGAGGAACTTAACGTCGAAAGCTTTGGCAAAATTCTGTCCGAGAAAATGCGAGGTGCCGGCCTGCAGGGCCTTGCCGTCCTGCATCATAGCCTCGATGCAGTAGGTGTCCAATGCTCCTGCAAAACGTTCGTTCGGCGATTTCACGCCTTTGGTAACGGGCATTGCCATCCAGTTTTCGGCAAAATCGGCATACACTTCGAGCATACGCTTGGCCTCTTCCACAGCCTCCTCCTTGGTAGCGTGGGCGGTGTGGCCTTCCTGCCAAAGAAATTCGGCAGTGCGCAGAAACATGCGGGTACGCATTTCCCAGCGCACCACGTTGGCCCACTGGTTGCACAGGATGGGCAAGTCGCGGTAAGACTTAATCCAGTTGCGGTAGGTGTTCCAGATAATGGTTTCGGAAGTTGGCCGTACAATAAGTTCCTCTTCCAGTTTGGCATCGGGATCCACCACCACGCCGTTTCCGTTGGGGTCGTTTTTCAGGCGGTAGTGCGTAACCACGGCGCACTCCTTGGCGAAACCCTCCACGTGCTCGGCCTCGCGGCACATGAATGACTTGGGTATAAACAGGGGGAAATAGGCGTTCACATGTCCGGTGTCTTTGAACATCTTGTCCAAAGCGTCGTGCATTTTTTCCCAGATAGCGTAGCCATAGGGTTTTATCACCATACATCCGCGCACTGCCGAAGTCTCGGCCAAATCGGCGCGGGTAACCAGTTCATTGTACCATTCCGAATAATTCTCGGAGCGTTTTACGAAATCTTTTGCCATTATAAACTTTGTTAAATAATCAAATTAGTTAAAATACTTGGCCGAAAAACCGAAAAAAAATCGTATTTTTGCCGAAAGTTTTGTAATTGCAAAGTTACAAAAAAAATGCAAGTAAATACAATAAAATGGAGGAATAAACAATGAACAAAAAAGTAAAAGCACTGATATCCAGCATTATGAATATCACAACTTACGTAATACTTTTTGCTTTTGCAACCACTGCAACGGCACAAGTTTACGATGAAACTTACTATTCTCCCTCAAAAAACAGTCAAAAAAACAATAGTTCTAACTACACCGGAGTGCAACAGCAGGCGGCAGCCGTTTCCGATACTACCACCGAAGAATATGTGTCGGTAGATCTGCAGGGCGAGGCTCCTGCACAAACAAACGCCACTCCCAAACGAGTAGCAACCACGGTGATATATAGCGACGACGACTATTACGACTACGCTTACACCGCCCGCATACGGCGTTTCTACAGACCTGTTGTTGGAGTAGGCTATTTCGACGACTATTACACTAACATGTATTGGTACACATACGACCCGGTGCACTGGGGTGTGAGCATATATTTAGGCTACAACTGGTGGTATCCAACATGGTACTACCGTCCGTACTACTACGGCGGCTACGGCGTGGCATGGGGCTGGGGCTACGACCCCTACTACGACTGGTACTGGTATCGTCCACAGTACTACCACTACTGGTATCCGCACCACCACCATCACTATACTCACCACTACCCCGCCCAACACCACTTCTATGGAGGCTATCACCACCGCCATGAGGCATGGAACAGCCACCACTACTACAACAGTTACGACCGCGGCTCGTTCTACTACGGCAACCGCAACTACAGCTCGGCCCGCTACATCGGACAAAGCACAAACCGCACCATGAGCCGCGTAACGGTACCCACCAGCAACTCGCGTTCTTTCGGTACAAAATACGAAAATGCCACCCGCAACAACTCCACCCGCTACAGCTCCAACCTTGCCCGCACAAGCAGCAACTCGTTCTCGGCATCGCGCTCACAAACGGTTAGCACCCGTGGCAACGCCACAACATCCACATCGTCGCGCCGCCATGGAGTGGATGTGAACACCCGTGGAGCTTCCAACACATCGAGCTCGCGCTACACCACCACCAATACACGCAACAACGGCACCGTTACACGCAACAACGGCACCACTACCACCAACAGCCGTGGCACAGCTACCACCAGCTCCAGCAGCCGCAACAACTACGGCACCGCCAATGCCAACAGCCGTGGCTCAAGCACAACTACACCCCCCTCCACCAACAGCCGTAGCAGCTATGGCACCACCAACACCGACAACAGCAACACGCGATACAACAGCGGTTCGTCGACCCGCACGAACTCCACAGTGTCGGGTTCCACACGCTACTCGCGTCCGAGCGAGGCCACCAGTACGCGCAACAGCCAGTACACACGTCCTTCGCGCATCAGCGAAACCGGCGCAAGCACCACATCGAGCAGCAGCCGCAGCTCCAATTATCGCAACAACAGCGGCGGCAGTGCTTCATCATCGTATAACAATAGCGCCTCGCGTTTGAGTTCTCCGTCGAGCAGCTCCTCGTCGGGAAGCAGCTACCGCAACAGCGGTTCATCGAGCCATAGCAGCTCCGGCTCATCGTACCGCAGCAGCTCCTCGTCGAGCCGTGGCGGCTCCAGCTTCAGCGGATCGTCATCGCGCGGAGGCGGCTCGCACTCGTCGGGCAGCAACAGCCGTGGCGGTGGCGGACGCCGATAAAAAACACATCAACGAAAGTTTTTCAAACAACAGAAATATCACATCACAATGAAACACAAAATTTTAATCGTGACCACAGCACTGCTGATGACCTTTGGAGCGAGAGCTCAGGATGAGATAACACTGGATTCGCCCACATTGGACGGTTTCAACTTCAGCTATCTGGGATTATACGGCACGGCATCGTATGTAGCCCGGGCAGGAGCAATAGGTGCCCTTGGCGGCGATTTCACAGCAGCAAGCTACAACCCCGCCGGACTGGGAGTGTTCTACTCGTCGCGTATGTCCATAACCCCCGTTATAGACTACGCCGGTACCCAGAGCGAATACATGGGGCTGAAAACAACAGCTTCGCGCACCACTTTCAAAATAGGTAGCGTGGAGCTGCTTCTGGCCATGCCCGTAACATCGTCGGAAAATGGCTGGCGCTCGTTCCAGATGGGCATAGGAATAAACCGTCTGAAAAGCTTCAACGGCCGATCCTACGTCAAAGGCGACCCCACACTGTATTCCATGCTCGACGTGTGGACCAATTACGCAAACGATTATGGTCTTTACCCCGACGAACTTGACGCTTTCTCGTCGCGGCTGGCGTTCAACACCTACCTTATGGACACCCTTGCGGGAGGCAACCGCCATATAAACAACTTTTTGGAAGCTGGCGAAAAAGTGCGTCAGGAACGCGACTACAAAACCACCGGAGGCATCAGCGAAATACCAATAAGCTTTTCGGGTAACTACGGCGACAAGCTGTACGTAGGCGCAACCATCGGCATCCCGATATTGTCGTACAACAGCTCTTCAACCTATCGCGAAACATCCGTAAACACCGACAATTACTTCGATTACACAGAAGATTGCGAGGTGTCGGGCACCGGTATCAACTTCAAGTTTGGAGCCATCTACCGCCCGATAGAGATGCTACGCATAGGTTTGGCGGTGCACTCTCCTACACTGTACGACATCAAAGACATTTATTCCACAAACATATACAACAGCAGCAACAACATGTCGTCGAGCTCTGTTGAGAGCGAATACAGTTACAATTTCCGCACCCCGATGAAAGTTATTGCAAGTGTTGGCGCCACTTTCGGCAACCAATCGTCCTCCATTGCCGGCAGTGTTGACGTAGATTACGAATACTCCAACTACAAAAATATGAGTTTTCGCCCTATCGACGACTACAATTTCAACGATTTGGACTATGAAAGATGGCGCAACAATCTCAACTCCCAGATAGACAACGCCTACCGCAGCGGTCACACCCTCAGGGTGGGAGGCTCGCTCAATGTGCGCCACTGGGTGCTGCGTGCTGGTATGGCATATTACAGCAACCCATACAAGGAGTTTGATGTTGAGTTCAAAAATGCACAGTCGCTGTCGTTGGCCTGCGGTTTCGGATACCAGACCAGACATTTCTTCTGGGATTTTGCCTACGCACATAGCGTGAGCAAAGATTACGAAGGATTCGTCGATTGTCCGGATATGATACACACCAACAACTTCATAAACTTGTACATGACAACCTTAGGCTTCAAATTCTAAGCATATTTTTTGTTCATGAAAAAGCCACAACATTTTGTTGTGGCTTTTTTTATTGGTGTCCGATAAAAACTAAGAACAATTAGTGCCAAAGCCAGATGTTGAAAATAAAAACGGACATACGAAAAATTATAAGGGCTTACCCATTGACCTTCGTTTTCTTATTTATTCTCCGCTTCGCTATCGAAATGTCCAAGTGTTTTGAGAAGGCTGAGTGTTCTCCGCTTCGCTATCGAAAGCTCCACTGGAGCTTTCTTCATCTTGAAACAAAAGAACCAAAAATTCAAGGCTGTGACAAAAAAGCTAAAAAACAACTGCGTTCCGCTAAAGTCGTCAAACTCGCACTAACACCGAAACTCATTGCAAAGCACATGTTTTACAAATGGTTACAATGCTCACAACGGCACCCGCTTCTATGCTCAAACAGTGACGACTTCTTAACGCTACTCTCCGTATTCTCCGCTTCGTTATCGAAACGGCCACTGGCAGTTTCTTCATCGTAACGCTTTTTTCTCAATGCCTTTAGGCTGCCGCCAAACAATTCGTATTCGTTTTTTGTCGGACACTAATAAAAAAATATTAACCGCTACGCATTGAAAAATAGCAAATTTTCGCATACCGTAATCAAACATTTTTCCGTAAAATTTTCAGTTTGAAAACAGAAACTAAAACACACAAAAACGATGAAAAATGCTGTTGTATGAGCCGCCGGGCTTGTGGGTGGCCTAATGCTACAAGGGCTTGAGGAACGCGGTTTTGCCAACTGCGAGATAATCCCCGCCGCCTCGCCAAAATCGGTGGGTATGGCCAAAGCCAAAGTGGTGTGCGATTATTTCAGAACGTGAATATCTGATTTTCAGAAACTCAAATATTCAGATACTTGGATTTCTCTTTCATAATTATTGGGCGTTTTAACTCCTGTACGTTTATTCTTTATTTGCCCTTTCTCTTTGGCGGCTGGGGTTGCCATTTTGTTTGTTTAGGATTTGGTTTTGTGCTAATTGTGATTAGGCGTCAGCAGTCAGTAATTAGGCAAAAAAAGGGAAGAATCGTTTCCGATTCTCCCCATTGGCAAATTTTGTAAGTGAGTTTACGTTATCAGTCGGCGTATTCAGCAATAACGCCCTTCACCATATCGGGGGTGAGACGGCCGTACACCTTGTCGCCAATCATAGCAACGGGTGCCAAACCGCATGCTCCCACGCAGCGCAGTGTGTCGATGGAGAATTTGCCATCGGGGGTAACACCGCCGTCGTTGATGTTGAGCTGACGTTTGAATTCGTCCAGCACTTTTTCGGCGCCACGCACGTAGCAGGCAGTACCCAAGCATACCGAGATGGGGTATTTTCCTTTGGGCTGCATGGTGAAGAAAGAGTAGAACGAAACAATACCGTAAACTTTGGCCACAGGCATGTTCAGTTCGTGGGCAACAACCTCTTGAACCTCAACGGGCAGATAGCCAAATTTACCCTGCACTTGGTGAAGAACATTGATAACTTCGCCGGATTTGTTACCAAAGGAAGCGCAGATTTCCTTTATCGTATTCAGTTTGTCTTGTGACAATTTTATTGTAGCCATAATGAATTATAATTTAACAAATTAACATTATTTTTCCACTTCGATTTTCTTGGTTCTGTCGAAGTAATGTGTATGGAGCTGTTCGTGGCTGAGGTGGCTGCAAGGTTCGCCGTAGTATTCCTTGTATATCGCAATGATATCAGGATTTTCGTGCGATTTGCGGATGGGTTTGCCAGCGTCTTCACGGTAGATGGCTTCCATACGTTTGCGTATGATGTCGCTGTTGCCGTGGTGGTAGGGTTGGCCAGCGCCGCCGATACAGCCGCCGGGGCAAGCCATAACTTCGATAAAGTGGAAACCTCTGGGGTTGCCGTTGCGCACCTCTTCCATCATGGCGCGAGCGTTGGCAAGGGTGTGGCATACGGCCACTTTCACGGGCAGACCGTCGAAATCAACGGTGGCTGTCTTAACGCCGTCCAATCCACGTACTTCTTCGAAATCGAGACGAGGCAGAGTTTTCTTGGTATGCTTTTCGTAAGCGGTACGAAGGGCTGCTTCCATAACACCGCCGGTGGCGCCGAAAATAACGGCAGCACCTGTGGATTCGCCGAGAGGGCTGTCGAAGTCTTCCTCAGGCATATCGTTGAGGTCGATGTTGAACTGTTTGATCATGTGTGCCAGCTCACGGGTGGAGATGGAGAAGTTCACGTCTGGGTCGCCGTTCACTTTGAACTCGTCGCGTGCCACCTCGCTCTTCTTGGCCAAGCAGGGCATTACGGATACCACTACCATGTCTTCGCGCTTAACGCCTATTTTTTGGGCGAAGTAGTTTTTGCAGGCGGGGCCGAACATCTGTTGCGGCGATTTAGCTGTGGACAGGTTGGGCAGCAAATCGGGGAAGTTCTTTTCAGCAAAAGCAACCCAAGCGGGGCAGCAGCTGGTGAACTGGGGCAGAACGGCTTTTTCGCCATTGAGCACTTTGCCTACACGCTGCAGCAGCTCGGTGCCTTCTTCCATGATGGTGAGGTCGGCGCTCCAGTCGGTGTCGAACACATAGTCGAAGCCCATGCGACGGAGAGCGGCGGCCATTTTGCCGGTAACGATTGTGCCGGGTTCCATGCCGAATTCTTCGCCAAGAGCCACACGTACTGCGGGAGCGGTTTGAACAACCACGGTCTTTTTAGGATCTGCGATGGCTTTCATCACGTCGCCGATGTTGTCCACCAAAGTGAGTGCTCCAACGGGACACACTTGAACGCACTGTCCGCAGTTGATGCACGACGACTCGCCGAGGGGTTGTTCGAAAGCGGGTGAGACAACGGCTTGGAAGCCGCGGTTTACGCCCGACAGTGCGCCAGCGCTCTGGATTTTGTTACACATGGTCTCGCAACGGCGGCACATAACGCATTTGTTCATGTCGCGGTAAACGGAGAGGGTTGTGTCGGTTTTGTAGGTGGATTGTTCGCCTTTGTAAGGTATTTCGCGGATACCCAGTTTCACGGCGAGGGCCTGCAGTTCGCAGTCGCCGGATTTCTCGCATTGCAGACAGTCGTTGGGGTGGTCGGAGAGTATCAGTTCAACCACGGTGCGGCGTGCGTTGATAACTCGCGGACTGTTGGTGTGAACCACCATACCTTCCATAACATCGGTTGCGCAAGCGGGAGCCAGGTTGCGGCGGCCTTCCACTTCTACAACGCAAACACGGCATCCGCCGGGTTTGTTCTCGAATTTCATCCCTGCCAGTTCGAAATAACACAGGGTGGGAATATTGATACCGGCTTGGCGGGCGGCTTTCAGTATTGTTGTGCCTTCTGCTACTTCTACCGGTTTGTTATCTATCGTTAATTTTACCATTTTCTAATAATTTTTAAATAGTTTACCAATTTATTTTACAGAAATAGCACCAAACTTACAGCCGCTGATACAAGCACCGCATTTGATACATTTTTGTGAGTCGATAACCATCGAGGGCAGTTTGTGGCTGGGGGCGATGTAGTCGGTTTTGCTGATGGCCTCGGCGGGACAGCCTTTGGCGCATTTGCCGCATCCGATACAAACTTCCTTGTCGATAACGTAGCTCATGAGCGACTTGCAGACACCGGCACGGCATTTCTTGTCCTGCACGTGTTCCACGTATTCTTCCATAAAGTTGTCCATGGTGGAGAGCACGGGGTTTGGCGAGGTCTGACCTAGTCCGCAGAGGGCGGTGTCTTTGATAACGGCTGCAAGGTTGCGGAGGTCTTCGAGGTCTTTCATAGTGCCGTTGCCTTTGGTAATTTTGTCGAGTATTTCGCACAGACGTTTGTTACCAACGCGGCAGGGGGTACATTTACCGCAGCTTTCCTCGCAGGTGAATTCGAGGTAGAATTTAGCGATAGCGGGCATGCACGAAGTCTCGTCCATAACCACCATACCGCCGGAGCCCATCATGGAGCCGGCAGCCATAAGGCTTTCGTAGTCGATGGGGGTGTCGAGGTGTTTTTCTGTCAAGCATCCGCCGGAGGGGCCGCCGGTTTGAACGGCTTTGAATTTGCGTCCGCCTTTGATGCCGCCGCCGATTTCGTATATGATTTCGCGGAGGGTGATTCCCATGGGGACCTCGATCAGACCCACGTTGTTGATCTGTCCGGCAAGGGCAAACACTTTTGTTCCTTTGGATTTTTCGGTACCTATTTTGCTGAACCATTCGGCGCCCTTGGTGATGATAACGGGCACGTTGGCGAAGGTTTCAACGTTGTTTACATTGGAGGGTTTTCCCAGATAGCCGCTAACAGCGGGGAATGGGGGTTTCAGGGTAGGTTCGCCGCGCATACCTTCCATGGAGTGGATAAGGGCTGTTTCCTCACCGCACACGAAAGCGCCGGCGCCGTAACGCAGTTCGATGTCGAAATCGAAGCCGCTGCCGAGGATGTCGGTTCCGAGGAGGCCGTATTCGCGGGCTTGGCTGATGGCAATTTTCAGACGGTCGATGGCCAGGGGATATTCGGCTCGGATGTATATCAGACCTTTGGTGGCACCGATGGCGTAGCCGCATATTGCCATGGCTTCGATGACGCTGTTGGGGTCGCCTTCAAGGATGGAGCGGTCCATAAATGCGCCGGGATCGCCTTCGTCGGCGTTGCAGATGACGTATTTCTGGTCGGCTTTGTTTTTGGCACAGAGTTCCCATTTGAGACCTGTGGGGAAGCCGGCGCCGCCGCGGCCTCTAAGTCCGGAGGCTTTCACTTCGGCTACAACCTGTTCGGGGGTCATCTCGCTCAAGCATTTGCCGAGGGCTTCGTAGCCGCCGCGGCTAATGCATTCGTCGATGTTTTCGGGATCGATGAAACCGCAGTTGCGCAGGGCGATACGGATTTGTTTTTTGTAGAAATCCATATGTTTGGAGTCGCTCACGTGCTCTTTGTTTTCGGGGTTGGTGTAGAGCAGTTCGGGCACTTTACGGCCTTTGATGAGGTGCTCGTTTACGATACGTTCCACATCTTCGGGTTTAACGCGTGTGTAGAAAGTGTTGTCGGGCATTATTTTGACGATGGGGCCCTGTTCGCAGAAGCCGAAGCATCCGGTTTTGATAACCTGGACATCGTCCTGTAGGTTGTTTTTAGCAATATGGGATTTGAAATTTTCGATGATTTGCAGGCTGTTGGACGATTTGCATCCTGTGCCGCCGCAAACCAGTACGTGCATCTTGAATTTTGCCATGTGTTTTCCTCCGATTATTTGTCAATAACTTCGTAGTTTACGGGTATGATGCCTTCCACGAGTTCGTTGTTCTGAACGTATTTGGTCAGAATTTCGTCGGCACGGTTGTTGTCCACGTGTCCGAAAACTATCGGTTCGCGGCCGGGAACGCGCACTTCGATGGTGGGTTCGGCATGGCAGTAGCCCATACATCCTGTTTGGGTGAAAACACAGGGTATTTTAAGCTCGTCGGCTTTTACCATCATGTGTTCCATAACTTGTTTGGCACCGGCGGCGATACCGCATGTGGCCATGGCAACCTTAACCTGAACAAGCGATTCGGGGTGTTCGCTCTTCTCACGTACGTCGAGGGAGTTTTGCAGTTTTTCTCTCATCGCTTTCAGTTCAGCTAATGATTTTACTTTTGTCATGTGTAATCTCCTTTATTTGTGTATATTAAATTATTTTATTAACTAAAAAAAGTCCCAAAAAGGAACATTTTTTCGAATTGCAAAAATACTCTTTTTTATGATATTGTGCAAGTTTTATGGCAAGTTTTTTTTACATCGCAATGTTGATTTTCATATAACACTAAAATACAGCACGATACATCATCAACATTGTTGCCAAAAAAAAGCAAAATCTAAATTGGTGTTTTGCTTGGGTTCAGATGTGGAAACTTACGCCGGGATTGAGGTCAAAGGAGCAATAAGCGATATAACCGGTTCTGTAATACTCGTCAAAATCGTAATTGTCTATCGGCAATGGCGTAGACAAGCAAGGAATATTGAAAGAACTTTCAAGAAAAAAAATCCCGCCCAATTACAAAACGAATATTTAAACCTAAATCCAACAAATAAATGCAACATTATGATTATTTCAAAATTTGATTTTGCAAAGTTGCGAAAAAGATAATAGATTTGTGTCAAAAGTCCATAGTTTTTATCGGACACCAATAATCCCGAACGATTATTTTTCAAGTTTCAACTTCTAACTTCTAAAGTGTTCGTACACCACTTTGGCTTTTGCCATGCCTACGACTTTGGCGAGGTCCTCGATGGGGGTGTTTTTGATTTGTTTCACCGATTTGAACTGCAGCAGCAGCTCACGTGCCGTTGTCTCGCCGATGCCGGGAATCTCCGTAAGGGCGGTCTTGAAGGTGCCTTTGGATCGTTTGTTGCGGTGGAAGGTGATGGCGAAACGGTGCACCTCGTTCTGTATCTGCTCCAGCAGGTGAAACAACGGGCTGCGTGGCGCTATGCCTATGCTTACGGGCGGGAATCCGTACAGCAGCTCTGAAGTGCGGTGGCGGTCGTCCTTGGCAAGTCCGGCAATGGGGATAGAGAGTCCCAGCTCGTCGCACAGCACACGGCGCGCCACCTCCATCTGACCTTTGCCGCCGTCCACTATTATCAGCTGGGGCATGGGTTTCTGCTCGTCGCGCAGACGTTTGTAGCGGCGGCGCACCACCTCCTCCATCGAGGCGTAGTCGTCAGGACCGTCAACAGTTTTGATGTTGAAATGGCGGTACTGCTGGCGGTCGGGCTTGCCGTCGGTGAAATGCACCATGGCGGCCACCGCGAATTCGCCCTGTATGTTGCTGTTGTCGAAACACTCTATGTTGCGTGGCAGTTCGGGAAGCCCCAACTCTTTCTGAATCTTTTCCAAAAGCTGCGTCTTGCCTGCGTCGGGGTCCACCAGCAGCCGTTGGCTGAAACGCTCGTGCTGATAGAATTTTACGTTGCGCAGCGATAGTTCCAGCAAATCCTTGCGTGCTCCGCGTGTTGGAATGGTCTGTTGCAGGTAGTCGTCGGGAATGTCCACTTTTATCGGCACAACCACCTCTTTGGCAGTGCTTTGGGTGGTTTGGTGCAGTTCGGGGATTATCACGGCAAGTATGTCGGCGTCGCTTTCGTCGAGCTGTTTTTTTATTTCTGTTGAAAACGAGTGTATTATGCCGCCGTTTTTTATGCGCATCATATTGATGTAGGCAAATTTCTCGTCGCTGAGGATGGAGAACACGTCGAGGTCGCGCACCGAGGTGTCCACCACTGTGGATCGGCTCTGGTACTGGTTCAGCAGCATTATTTTCTGTTTTGCGGCTTCGGCTTTTTCAAATTCGAGAGCGTCGGCGTGGCACAACATCTCCGCTTTCAGCTCGTTCAGCGTTTCGCCGAAATCGCCTTTCAGTATGCGTCGTATGCTTTCTATTGTGGCTTGGTAGTGCTCGTGGCTCTCGTTGCCGGTGCAGGGGGCGTTGCACAGACCTATCTGCGCGTTGATGCACGCCTTGAACTTGCCTTGTTCTATGGTTTTTCGCGTAAGCGGCAGCTTGCAGGTGCGATACATGAACACGTCGCGTATCATGCCTTGTAACTCGCGCAGTATCTTTTGGTTAGGATATGGTCCGAAAAAAGTGCCGCGTAGTTTGGTGCGGTCGCGGGTGAAGAGCAGACGCGGAAACTCCTCGTTGGTGAGGCACAGGTAGGGGTACGTTTTGTCGTCCTTCAGCATGCTGTTGTACTTGGGCTGAAGGGTTTTGATGAGGTTGTTTTCGAGCAGCAGGGCGTCCACCTCGGTGGGGACCACGGTGTATCGCACGGTGTAAATCTTGCGCACCAGCATCTTGATTTTTGGCGAGAGGTCGTCGAAATGGTTGAAATAAGAATGCACGCGGCGGCTCAGGTTGCGGGCTTTGCCAACGTACAGCAGACAGTCGTTTTCGTCGAAATACTGGTACACGCCGGGAGTTTCGGGCAACGTTTTCAGCTGTTGCTCGATGTGGTCGAAATTGCGGTTGAAACTCCTGTCGGCGGTCACTGTTATTCTATTTTCAGGTCCATGTTCACTTTTTCTATCTTTATCCCGAATGAGATAAATCCCGCAGCTTCAAGGAATTGCGAGCCGTTTTTCACTTGCAGCTCGTGCGGGCCTTTGGCATTGAAAAAGAAATATTCGCGCACTTTGCGGCGGTATTCATAGAACTGTCCCACCGGTGTTCCCAGCCATATTCCGCGTTTGTCGCGAATGGCAATTTCGGTAGTCAAGGTGCGTTTGTAGTCCTCGCGTTCGACAAGGGTGCAGATGAAAGGCAGGTTGTCGGAGCGGAAGGTGGCAGTGTCTATACGGAAATTGAAATAAATGTCGTAGCAGGCTGCGGTGTCGTTGATGTCGAACTTAAACACTTCGGGTTCAAAGCGTTGCCATTTCGAGTCGGCAAATGTGTGGGTTTCGTCGATTATTATTTTGTTTTCGGAACAGGCGGCAAGCAGGCCTATTGCTATGGTGGCGAAAAGCAGTATTTTTTTCATTGTGTGTAAGGTTTTTGGGGTTAGCGTGTTGCAATTAGCTTTTGCAGAATTTCGATGGCGTTGGTGGCGGCGCCTTTGCGCAGGTTGTCGGCCACCACCCACAGGTTCAGCGAGTTGGGTTGCGAAAAGTCGCGGCGTATGCGTCCCACAAACACGTCGTCCTTGCCATGGGCGAACATGGGCATGGGGTATTGCAGCGCGGCGTTGTCGTTGCAGAGGGTTACCCCTTCGGTGTTGGCAATGATGCGAATAGCCTCGCCGAGGTCGTAGTCGCGTTCAAACTCTATGTTCACGGCTTCGGAATGTCCGCCCACCACGGGTACGCGCGCCACGGTGGCGGTGATAGCTATGTTGTTGTCGCGCAGTATTTTACGGGTTTCGTCAACGAGTTTTTGCTCCTCTGTGGTGTAGCCGTCGGCTTGGAAGTCGCCGCCGTGGGGGAACAGGTTGCGGTGTATGGGGTAGGGGTAGGCCATGTCGGCTTCGAGTCCCTGCTCCTCGGCCTCCAGCTGTCGCACGGCTTTGATGCCGGTGCCGGTAACGCTCTGGTAGGTGGATATCACCAACCGTTTGATTTTGTAAGCCTTGTGCAGCTGCGACACCGCCAGCACCATCTGTATTGTGGAGCAGTTGGGGTTGGCGATGATGCGGTCGGAGGATTTTATAACATCGAAGTTGATTTCGGGCACCACCAGGGGTATTTCGGGCTCTTTGCGCCACGCCGACGAGTTGTCGATAACGGTGGTTCCCGCTTCGGCAAAGATTGGCGCGTATTCCTTCGAGGCCGGGGCTCCGGCCGAAAAAACGGCATATTCTGGTTTCATGGCAATGGCATCGGTCACGGACACCACTTTGAGCTTGCGTCCGGCAAAATCAATTTCCTTGCTCACGGATTTCGGCGAGGCGGCGGGGATTATCTCGCAATTGGCGAACCCACGCTCCTCCAGCACTTTAAGCATAACGCCACCCACAAGTCCGGTGGCTCCTACAACAGCTATTTTCATCGTTTTTGGTTGTTTGTTCAAACTGCAAAATTACGAAATTTTGGTGAAAGGTGCAAAATGGCTGGCGATTAGTTAATAACAAACTGTTGGTGATTATTGGATAGCGCTTTGTGGCGGGGTGTTTGATTGTGGTTTGGGCTCTGTTTGTCGCGTTTTTTCGTTGTTGAAAAATGTGGTTGATTTTAATTCTGTTTTTTTTTCGTTGCAGTAGTGTTTAAAAATTTTCAATAACTTGTTTGGCGAATATATTTTATTTTTGTAAATTTGCACTGCAATTTTTGGCTCAAATCACGTGTTAAATCGTGTTTGGACCGATGTTTGCAAATGTTAAAACAGAATTTGTCGTATGCAGGAAATGTCTGAATTGCTTTGTGCTAACTGTCTGAATAGCAAATTGCCGCAGCTCCGTGCCTGTGCAATTGGCTATTGCTTGCCGATAACTTTTTGGCATTGCGGCACAATTGCATCTGGCAAATTAAATGCGGCAAAATCGCTTTCGTTTATGACTTAATTATTGCATTTTATCCGTGTGAACAAGAGAAAAATTCCACATATCATACTTTGTGCAGCAATAATCTTGGTTGTTCTATTGCCCTACGCCGGCGCCATTTTTCTGTATAAAAAATATTCGTCGGAGTTGGCAAGTGTGAAAAATGCCCGTTTTATTATTGCCGACAAATCTTCCATGACCCTTACACTATATGATTACCACGGCGACACCGTGCTGCAGTTCCCGATGGCCTGTGGCAAAGCTTTTGGCAATAAGCAGCGACGGGGCGATATGCGTACGCCCGAAGGGGTGTTCAGGGTGGAGAGCGTAGAGGACGCTTCGGCATGGACCCACGATTTTGGCGATGGGCAAGGTGAGATCAACGGTGCCTACGGTCCCCTCTTTATACGTCTCCATTGTCCTAATCAAAAAGGAATTGGAATACATGGCACGCACCTGCCGGAAAGTATCGGCACACGTGCTACCGAAGGGTGTATCAGGTTGAGAAACAAGGATTTGCTCCAATTGTCCAAGTACGTGCATGCCGGAATGGTTGTAGCAGTGCTCCCGTCGAAGGATGATATTTTGGAAAAAACAGAATTATAACCGAACTCCTAACCGGCATACGGTTCGAGGCACTCAAGGAGCATCTGGCCCACGCCGGAGGATGTGATGGTGGCTCCGGAGATGGCGTCCACCTCGTTGGGGGAGTTTTTGTCGGCATTTTTCAGCACCTGCACGGAGACGAACTTGCCGTCGGCATCCTTGATTTTCTTACCCACAAACTGCCGCTGGAATTCCCCAGTGGTTATCTTGGCTCCCAAGCCGGGGGTTTCGCTTTTGTGGTCGAAAGTTACGCCAAGTATGGTGGTGCGGTCCTCGTCCAAAGCCACATAGCCCCAAATGGCGCCCCAAAGGCCGGTGCCGCTTACGGGTATCACATAGCCTTCGGTGCCATCTTTGCTGAAACGGAACAACGGCAACCGGCAGTCCTTGCCCTCCTTGGCCAATGCCTGCTGAGTTTTTACATCGATGTCGAAGGGGCGTTCAACGGCGGTTACGTCGGCGTTGGGCTGGAACTTGGCTACCACCTCGCCGCTACTGTTGATGGCAAGTTCTTCAACGAAATACTTGGAATACAAGGCGTTGGCGTTGTTCAAACTGCATTGCACACCTATGGCGGCGAGCATGCTCTGCATTTTTTCGTTGCGCACGTTGGCCTCGCGGCGGCTGCGCAGTGCCTCGCTGGTTACCGAGAGCACCACTGCCACCACTGCAACCAAAATTGCGGCATATAATATAATGTATCGGTTGGAGAATTTGTTTTTCATTTTTTTATTGCTCTGTGCATTGGTTAAGAAACTAAGAAACCAAGTTGTGATTTATGATTTTTGGACTGTGTATTGGTTAAGAAACTAAGAAGTTAAGTTGTCATTTATGAACTCCCAACTCCTAACTCCTGACTCCTTTCCTGCGAGTTCGTTTGCGGATGTTGAACCAAACCACGATATAGTCGATTAGGGGTGCGAAGACGTTCATCAGCAGTATGGCGAGCATCATGCCTTCGGGGTAGGCGTTGTTTTTCACGCGGATGAATATCACCAAAAAGCCGATGAGGAATCCGTAAATCCATTTGCCGATGTTGGTTTGAGCGGCTGTAACGGGGTCGGTGGCCATAAAGACGCATCCAAAAGCCAGTCCGCCCACCACCAGATGGTAGTAGAACGGCAGCTCGGCCATGGGGCTTCCGCCTATGGCGTTGAACATCAGCGAAGTGCCGATGACTCCCGCCAGCACTGCCAGCATTATGCGCCAGCTTGCCACACCGGTTACGAGCAGCAGCAGGGCACCGAGCAGTATGGCCGGCACGCAGGTCTCGCCTATGCTTCCGGGCACAAAGCCCCAGAAAAGGTCGCTCCACGAAAAGGCGAGATGTCGTTCGGCCACGGTGGCCAGCGGTGTGGCACCCGAAAGGGCGTCGGCGCACTCGCTAATCCAAACGCTGTTGCCCGACATTGCCGAGGGGAAGGCGAAGAAAAGGAATGCCCGTGCCAGCAAGGCGGGGTTGATAAAATTCATGCCCGTGCCTCCAAAGGCCTCCTTGCCTATTATCACCGCAAAGGCCGTGGCCACAGCCACCTGCCACAGCGGGATGGTAACAGGCAGCACAAGCGGGATGAGCAGTCCGGTGGCGAGGAACCCCTCGTTGACCTCGTGCCCGCGTATCTGCGCAAAGGCAAACTCTATTGCCAATCCGGTAACGTACGACACTATTATTACAGGCAGCACTTTAAGGAATCCGTACCAGAAATTGCCCCACAGGTTTTGCGCGGGTGTCAAAGATGGGTCGAGGGTGCGGAAATGCTGGTAGCCCACGTTCCACATTCCGAAAAGCAAGGCCGGCACCAGTGCCATAACCACCACAATCATAGTGCGTTTGAGGTCCACGGCATCGCGTATGTGGGCACCCGAGGCGGTTACCGTCTTTGGCGTGTAGGCAAAGGTTTCGAAAGCGTCGAAAGCGGAGTGCAGCTTGGCAAAACGGCCTCCCTTTTCGAAATTGGGTTTTATTTTGTCGATAAAATTTCTTAATCTGCTCATCGTCAAACGTAATTAAGTGTAAATCAGCATTCGTTACGCAAAGTTTCAAGCGATTGGCGTATTATTTGCTGCATGTCGGTTTTGGATACGTCGATAAACTCGCACAGGGCGAAATCTTCGGGCTCCACCTCGTAGATGCCGAGAGCCTCCATCTGCTCTATATCGCCAATGATACAGGCTTTTAGCAGCTGCAACGGGTAAATGTCGAATGGGAACACCTGCTCCATTTTGCCGGTCTGCACCAAAGCGCGCCGTCCGCCATGAAGGTTGGTGTTTGCAGAGTATTTCTTTTTGACATTCAACGAGTTGAGTATTCCCGAAAGGAAAGTGTGGGAGAAACTGAGTTTTTTCAGTCCGGGGGCGAGCCACCCCATAAACTCGTAGTTGTCGCCTTCGGGGATTACTGATACCATATTGTCGTAGAACCCGAGGTATCCATCACGGCCTATATTACTGCCGGTAAGCACGTTGCCCGATATATAACGCATATTGCCGGCCTTAACTTTCTCGGCTGCCAAAGGTTCGATGCTAACACCGGAAACCACATGTAAATAGCAGGGCGAATCCACGCCTTGTCCGGCAAAGGCAATGAGTTTCTGCGGGTTGTAATGTCCGGTGTTGAACAGGTTGCCGATGGTGGCCACGTCCTGCGGACCAACGAACCACACCGTTTCGCCTTTGTTGATTGGGCACAGGCGGTTTATCTGCGTGCCCACGTTGCCGGCGGGGTGCTTACCCGTAAACCACTTGATTTCAACACGTTTGGAGTTGCGGAAAACGCCGCTGAGGTTCATGGTGGGGTTGAGGCAGAGGTAGGTTGGGCCTGAGGTGAGGCGTGTGAGGGCGTCGAGTCCCGCTTGGAAATCCTTTCCGCGTCCGTGCAGCAGCAGGTCGTAGTCGGGGGCGAGGGGGGCGGTGTCGAAACCGGAAACGACGATGGCTTTGGGCTCTTGGCCGGGGTTGGGCACTATGCCGAAGGGACGCTGGCGCAGATAGGGCCAGGCGCCGGCAGCAAGGAGTTTGTCCGCCACCTGCTGGCGCGAGAGCCGCAGCGGGTCGGCGGCGCCGAAATCGACGGGAATGCCGGCATCGTGGCGTTTCACCACCACATGGGTTACGGCACGGCGCTCGCCACGCGCGATGGTCTCCACGGTGCCGCTCACGGGCGAGGTGAAAAGGATGCGTTCATCGGCTTTGTCGCAAAAAAGCGGGGTGCCGGCCCGCACGGTGTCGCCCCCGGCAACGAGCAAACGGGGGGTGAGCCCCACAAAATCGGTGGGTTTCAGGGCGTACCGCTCTATGTCCAACCAGCTGGCAATAACCTTGTCGGCCTCGCCAACCAAATTGATATCCAAACCTTTACGTATCTTTATTACTTCGGACATTGTTTCAACAAAAATATTTTTCGTGGCTATAAAACAATCTGCAAAGATACGATTTTTTTGCCGAAAAAAACAGTCCTACGACAACGGTTTTTCAACCAAGCCCCAAAAGTGCCGTTCCAAAAATTCACCAACATTGGGTATTGTGCCATTGGCGGGATGGAAGTAATTTTGCAAATTGTCAAAACAACACTTGCGATATGGATAAAAGACTGACTTTCTGGAGCGCCGCGCTTTTTGTGGCGCTGTATTTTGTGGCGGTGTTTGCCGCCGAGTTCATTGGTTTCATCCACCCATTGGGCTGGGTTATGGCTCCCGCTGTGGGAGCTCTGGCGGGGGCTTTTGCCTACGTGTGGCTGTGGCGCCGCTGGCAGGGGTTCGGCCTTGGCACGGTGCTGGCGGCGGTGTTCGGACTGCTGATGCTGGCCATGGGCGAGGTGGACTTGGCACGGCTGTGCATAACAGTGGGGTGCGGACTGCTTAGCGACCTTGTGCGGCTGCGCGCCAAAAGCTGCTACATAACCTACCCGCTGCTAGCCTTGGGCAACATTGCTGAAATAATATACATGTGGACCCGCAAAGAGTGGTATTTGCAGGGCGCCGTCGAAGAGATGGGACAGGCCTACGCCGACACCTTGGCCAAGATGCAGACCCCGCTGTGGTGCGGCATTGCCGTGGGCGCCATACTTGTGGCCGCAGTATTAGGCGTGTATATCGCCAAAAGGGTGGTGAAATAAAAAAAGGTTCACCCCCGGGGGCCGCAGCTATAGGGAGTTACGCCTCTAATTTTGGCGTAAGGCATTTTTACGCCTTTTTGCGGGACTGCTGAAAATGAGGTGTTTGCAACAAGCAGGAAACAATCCGCAAAGATATTGCGAACAAGCCGCGCCACCTACACCAGCCTTATCCTGCCCGTGAGCAGCTGCTGCATCATGCCTTGCTTTATCTGCTCATACTTGGCTTTCTTGGCTTCGAGGGCGGTGATTTCGTCGTCCATCGAGGTCAGGACGGAGGCAATGGCGGATTGCTCGGCAAGGGTTGGTACTTTCACTACAATGTTAGAGTATTCTCCAATCCACCACCGCTTATGGTCGGTCATAGGAAAGTCTATCATCTGCATTATTTCAAAAATAAATCGAAGATTGTTTTCTTCATTTCTTAATGTCAACATCTTCATTGCAGAAGATTTAGCCTTGAAAGGGAAATCAACATATTTTGATTCTGTCACAAAATCATCAAAAATGATTACTGGCAGATTGTTGTATATACCATTGGGTTCATTTGTATAACCCAAAATAAAAGTTTTACCTGCTGTTAATACAGGTACTCCATTGTCTGAATATTCTGTTGAAGATACTAAATACTTTGTTGGTTGCTCATATTGCAATATCTCCCCCAGTTTCTTCTCCCCCCACGGTTCATTAAATCCATTGAGGCGTTTTTTGCCTGTAAGGAGTTGCTGCATGGCGCCTTGCTTGATGGCACGTTTCTTCTCTATCAGTCTGCCCAATTCGGAGATTAAGGCATCAACGTTGGAAAGTGCCGTGGCTATGCGGGTTTGCTCGGATTTTGGGGGAATAAGAATGTATGTGTCTTTAATTGCCGTTTTTGATATAGAAGTCACCTTTGTCCCCTGCATCAAAGGCAACAGTTGGTTGTGAAAAATGTTTGCATTAAAAGCATAACCAAGATACCCCAAGGCGTATCTTTCTTGCACCTTAGGATGTAACCACATAGTGTGTAAACCTGAAACTAACTGATGATGCCCGACGTTAATAACTTCAGTAGCTTTGCCTACGGTCTCGTCTTCTGCCGTATCTGCCATGATAACATCTCCATCCGAAATATAAACAGATGTCCTATAATTTTTATCAGTTATATATGGGATTTCGTCCTTTTGTACATCAAGGTGAGAACCATATTTAATGAGTACATCACCATAATGAACATCTTGAATTGTTCCAGATTCAGAGAGAGCATCCCTTGAAAAGGTATTGTTAGACCTAAACTCAAACTTGTCTATGAGTTTATCAACTTCCCACTCTTGAGGGATCCTTCCGATTTCGGTATTTTTGAAGTTAGTTTCTATCATAATTCAGTCGAGTTTATGAGATGAAAAGAATCGCCGGAACTCTGCCTCAATCTGCTCGCGATTTGGCAGATAAAGCTGGTAGCGCGAAACAAACACTTGGTTTGAAAGCCCCGCCGTGGCGTATTGCATTACCAATTTGTCACTTTCTGTACCCAAAACAATGCCAATAGGTTCGTTGTCGCCGTCGGTATTCATTTCTTCTCTGAAATAATTGAGGTAGAAGTTCATCTGTCCGATGTCGTTGTGTGTTATTTCGCCTTTTTTCAAGTCGATAAGCACAAAGCATTTTAGTATCCTGTGGTAAAAAACAAGATCTACTTTATACGTTCGTCCTGCGATAAAAATCTTTTGCTGTCTTCCGATAAAAGCGAATCCTTTACCGAGTTCGAGCAGAAACATGCTCAGGTTGCTGACAAGGGCTTCTTCCACATCGCCTTCTTTATAGACTGGTAGTTTTGGCAGCCCCGTAAATTCAAATACGTAAGGCTCTTTGAGTATATCCTCTGGCTTTTCAACAATCTGACCATTTTGCGCCAATTGCATGACGTTTTTTTTGTTTGTGCTAAGTGCAAGACGTTGAAAGAGCAGACTGTCTTTCTGTCTTTTTAGTTCTCTTACGCCCCAATGCTCGGAGCGACACTCTTTTTCGTAAAAAGAGCGTTCGAGGTTGTCCTCTATTTTCAGCAGTTCGATATAGTGGCTCCAAGAAAGTTCGGACAGTGTCTGAACTTTTGGGTATTCTATGTACAATTTTCTGATATAAAACACGTTGCTACGTCCGAATCCCTCGCCATACCGTTCTGTCAGGTCTTTTGATAGTCTGTTGAGCAGGTTGCTGCCATATTCGGCGCGTTCGTTGCCGCGCTGCTCGTATTCGACTATGTACTGTCCTATTTGCCAATAGGTGCGCACAATAGCATGGTTGATGGCAGTGGCTGCATTACGTCGTCCCTCTTGCAATGCTACCCCAACATTGTCAATCAGTTGGTTGTATGCCGAGGATTGTATGTTGTTTTTGTCTTCCATGATTTCAAAATTCTGAATCTTTGAAGTTAGTTTCTATCATTTTTCAGTCTGCTAAAGTTAAGAAACGGCGGTTGCGGTAGAGTTCGGCTTCGAGTTCGGCTTCGGTTGGCAATACCGTCATGTATTTGGAGGCGAAAATCTGTTTCGATTCGCTCAAGACAGAGTATTTAGCCACCACTTCGTCTTTTTCGGCGCATAGGATGAGGCCTATTGTAGGGTTGTCGTCGGGCTGCTTTTTCAGGCTGTCGAACATCCGCACATACATGTCCATCTGTCCGATGTCTTGGTGTGTAAGCTGTGTTGTTTTGAGGTCGATAAGCACAAAGCATTTGAGGATATAATTGTAAAAGACGAGGTCGATGTAGAAGTCGCTCATCTGCGTGGCTATGTGCATCTGCCGGTCGATAAAGGCAAAGCCTTTGCCCATTTCCATCAGAAACTGCTGCATATTGCCGATGATGGACTGCTCCAGCTTGCTTTCCTTGATGTTGTTAGTCGGCAGACCGAGAAATTCGAGCACGTAAGGGTCTTTTATTTGCGACAGATTGTGGTTTTCGTCGGCAGGTTGTGGCATTTGATTGGCTACCACACGGTGGAAGGCGTCGGTTTTGATGTTGCGCTCCAATTCGCGGACGCTCCAACTGCCGTTTCTCGACTGCTCGATGTAATAGTTTCGTTCGTCTTCAGTATTTAGCCTCATAATCAGTCGGATATGCGACCAACTCAATTCGCTACACACTGTGTAGCCTTTTTGTGCATCGGGGAATGTCAAATAAAATTGGCGAAAATTCTTAAGTTGAGCCACCGAGATTCCGCCGCCAAATTCGGGGGAAAGGTTTTTGGATAATGTTTCGATAAGGCGGCTTCCGTATTCGGCGCGGCGTTCGCCTTTTTGCTCTTGCATTACAATGCGGTAGCCTATCAGCCAATAGGTTTGCGTCATAATGGAGTTTACTACTTTGTAGGCTTGATTTCTCGCACTATGAAGCAGCCGCCGAATATCGTTTTCGCAACTGTCGGTAAAGCTGGTCAGTTGCTTTGAAATATCGGCGGATTGTGCCGAGGATTGTATGTTGTTTTTGTCTTCCATGATTTTACAAAAAAGATGGTTATTTTATTCTTGTTTCTTTCATTTGCTAATCTCCTTTAACAGAAAGTCTTGAATTTGTCCGATGCTGTCGGACTTTTTTCCAAGGATTTCTCCGACGACATCGGACTTATTTCAGATTTATGCGACGCCGTCGCACAAATCTGCCCGGTCAACAACTCTTTTACCTGTGGATAATCCAAGTAAAAGCGACGACAAATTTGGAGCAATGTCTCGTTAATTCCCCTTCTGTTCACGCGCTCAGCCAAACGCTTCAACAGCCGGTCGCCATACTTGGCGCGGTCATTGCCATGCTGTTCATATTCCACAATATAAAATCCGATGACATAGTTTCTTACAGTGGCAAAGCGGTTTATTGCCTTCACGGTTGCCGAATAGGCGGAATCGTGCAACTGCAACACCAGCTCAGACAGATGGTCGAATGAAAACGCCGTCTCATCTGACCAATTTTCTGGCAAATTATATAGAACAGATATTCCCGTATGTTTTGCTTTTTTCTTGTCCATACATAAACACGTTTTACAAAGTGAATCCCATTTCTTTGAGTGAGCGGAGCACCTCCTGTTCCAAATTGTTCACTTTGCTCTCGGTTGCGCCAAGTGTCACCTCATAACGCTCGGCAAGGGTGGTTACATCGCTTGCTATCTGGTGTGTGACGTTTTGCATCAAGGCTTCGCAACCACCAACAACACTTGCAAGCCACTTGCGTTCAACCACAAGCATTTTTATCTCCTCTTGGGTGAGGTCTGCATATTTCTTTACGACGGCATCAGTGAGGGTTGTGCGCTTGGCTTTCAACGTATTGTTGAGTGCAGACTTTTCTTTGTCGATTTTCTTATATTCGGCTGATTTCTTCACCTCGTTCTGCTCGTCTTCATCGTCGCCAGCGGCTTCAAGCAGTTCATCCAATGCAGTCTGTTTCTGTTCTATCTGTGCAGAAAGTTCTGCAATCTCGTTGGTCTCGGCAGTGAAGTATTCAGCAAGCACGATGCTGACAGGCACGAGGTCGCAAACTATCTCGTCGTACATGATAGCCTTCTTCTTGTCGCCCTTGCCAGACTTTGTAGTTTGTACTTTCGGGAATGTCCACCCATCGTTGGCAATCATGTAGCAGTCATCCTGCATCACGTCTGCCCAATAGTTGAGCAATACGTCATACACCTCGTAGGCATCCACCAGACCGCCGTGTTCTTTTGCCTTGTCGAGAAGCGATTCCGACCAGTCGGTAATCAGTTCCTTTGGACGCGCGCCCTGACCTACGGCTTTCATCTGCGGCATAATCTCCGCCTTCCATTCATTCAGAAGTGCAGAGAACCTACCATTTTGTGAAACGTATGAAGGGTCTTTTTCTATGGTCTGAGCGATGTCAGTTTTTGCTGGTTTCAGACTATAGTAGCCGTTTGCCTCGCAGTTGAACAGACTGACTTTCAGCGAAGGGCAGGCTTTCCAGAAGGTCTGCATCCCATCTACATCGTGGGCAGGAAGTCCGCCATGCAGATGCGCATAGATGTCGTGCTGTATCTCGGTGTCTTGGGGCTGTATGTACCGTGGAATGTTCAGATTGTAGTCGTTGCGCTCAATTTCGTCCCATTCCACCAGTCGGCAATAGTGTTCGATGGATTGTTGTGCATTCCACGCATCAACGATACGCTTGATGTCCTGCTCGCGCAGACGGTTCTTTGCTCCGTCTTTCTTGAATCCATCCTTCGCATCGATGAAGAAGATACCCTTGCGGCTGTCCTTGTTTTTCTTGTCGATGATGGTGATGGAAGCCGGAATGCCCGTACCAAAGAATATGTTTGGCGGCAGTCCGATAATGCCCTTGATATAGTGCTGCTTGACGATGTGTTTGCGGATGTCGTATTCTGCGTTGCCACGGAAAAGAACACCATGAGGCAGGATGCAAGCACCACGTCCTTCTTCTGACTTCATTGAATGGATGAGGTGAAGCAGGAAAGCATAGTCGCCACACTTGGCAGGAGGTAGCAGGTTGGCAGTCCAACGGTTATACTGGTCATTCTCCATGCCCGAAGCCAGCCAGTTCTTCATAGAGAAAGGCGGATTGGCAACGCAAACATCGAAGGTGCTGACCATACCATATTGTTTGAATTGCGGGTCTGCCAAAGTGTCGCCCACCTTGATGTCGGCACTGCTAATACCGTGAAGCAACATGTTTAGCTTAGCCAATGCCGCCGTGCTACTGTCTTTCTCCTGTCCGAAGATAGACACACGTGGATTGCTGGCCTCCGCCAAAGCACGAAGCAACAGCGAGCCAGAGCCACAGGTGGGGTCATAAATGGTATGCTCGGCTCGGTCGAGTTCGTCGATGCGAAGCAGTTTTGCCATCACACGGCTCACCTCGGCAGGGGTGTAGAATTGCCCCTTGCTTTTACCGCTTTCGGCGGCAAAGTTCTTCATAAGGTATTCGTAGGCATCGCCCAAAAGGTCATCATCGGCAGCACGGTTGTGGGAAAAGTCGAGTGCGTCATTCTCAAACACGCCAATAAGTTTTGAAAGGGTGTCAACCATCGTGCGCCCACTGCCCAGTTTGGTGGGGTCGTTGAAGTTGGGCAGGGCAAGGTCGCCAATCTGTCGGGCATTCAATTCTTTGATGGCCTCCAGCTTGGTGTTCATCTTCTCGCCAATCTTGTCATCTTGTTTCAGAGCCACGAAGTCCTTGAAGCTACAACCATCTGGCACTTTCAGGCGGAAGCCCGGCTGACCAGCCTTGTCAGAGAGATATTTCACAAAGAGGACTATCAGCACATAGTCCTTGTACTGACTTGCATCCATCGAGCCGCGAAGCGCATTGCACGACTCCCAGAGTGCGCTGTATAACTGTGATTTCTTTATTGCCATATATTGTATTTCTATTTTCTGTTATGAATTTTGTGAAGCGAGACGGTAAATCTCGTAAATGTCCTGTTCGCTGAACGATGGGAACATCGCTTGCAAGTCATCACGCAAGTCCCAACTGGCATTGCTGTCAGGATCTTGCCAGTTAGCCCCTGCATTGCGGTAGATGAAATCGTCAATCTTCTTTATGATTTCAATAGCTTCGTTATCATCCGCAGGAGCGTTCCATGCAGCACGGTTGTTCCACAGAGCCTTGCTACGCCTATTGTCAAGTCCGTTGGGCGCATCACTTCCATGCTTGATTGCTTTGATATGCTCAATGAGTGCCTTGATTCTTTCTTTGGCGGTAGCATTGCTTTCCCTCAGTTGGTCGAGCAAAGCCTGCAACCTCTCACTGAAAACTCGTTTCCCTTCCTCGTCACCGCTGTTCCAGTCGGTATTGACACGGCGAGCCTTACCTTCAATCACTTCGGCAGCACCTTTTGCATTGCCGCCAGCCTGACGGATGGCTTCATCAGCAGCCTTGTCGGTGTCGGTAGCATCATTGATAAGGTCGAGGAAAGAAAAATCTGCTGTTGCCTCCACCAATGTCTCGGCATCTTCCGCGCGGATATGCTGGTCGAGAAGTTGACGCATATCGGGGTCGAGCGTGCGAGGGTCGAAGTCATCACCCGACTTCTGGCGCACCTTGCGCTGTATAGTTCCTGCCTCACGGGACAACGAGGCAAAGCGTTCTATCTGCTCTGGCGTGAAATCCGTCTGGCTGAAATAGTCGGACATGTTGTTGTATGCCGTAACCATGCCACCTGTAATGCTGTACATGAGGTTACGACGAGCCTGTGCAGGCTCTTCACCTTCCAGTTCGGCGACATAATACTCCGCAAGCTGTTCCAACTCAGTCAGCCCCTTGCTTTCCCAGATGGCTTTCAGTCCTTCGTATGCTTCTGTTGCAGCCAGCAGTTTTTCCCTGCATTTGTTGACGGCACCATCGAGAAGTCCTTCTACATCGACACCGTCGAGGCCAGAGAACCCTTCGCCGTCGTTGAACTTGACAACGGCATCTTCAATGCTGTCGAACAGGTTCTTGAAGCTGATGATACGCCCAAATTCCTTGTGCGTCTTGACCATCACGTTGCCTTCCTCGTCCTTGATGTCCTCGCCAAGACGGTTCACACGGCATACTGCCTGAAACAAAGTGTGGTCTTTAATCTCATTGTCGATGTAAAGGACAGTGGCACATGGGGCATCGAAGCCAGTGAGCAGCTTGTTGACCACAATGAGCAGTTTCATCTGGGCAGGACGTTTGATGAATAGGTTTTTTGCCCACTTCTCATAGTCATCAGCGTTGTTGATGCCATCGCCGGCATCCTTGAATGACTGCTTTGCCCAGTCATACTTGAATTTTGCTTCGGTTTCCATGTTGGTGTCAGCTGAGTCGTTGGCAATATCGCTGTCCATCGGGTTATAGCTCGTTACCACGGCAACACGTCCTTTGAGCAAGGTGTTACTGCTGTCTTGGGTGAAGAACTTATAATATCTGTAAGCCTGATAGATGGAACCGGCAACCAACATGGCATTACTCCAGTCGTGCCTCAACAAGCCAAATCCCACATCATCAAGGATGCTGTAGCCGATACGCTCGATGCGCTCCTCTGTAGAATAGACCTTCTCCAAGGTTGCCCAACGGTCTTCAACCATCTTGCGCTGCTCGTCAGAGAGTTCTCGTCCGGCTGTCAATGCATCCAGTTTCTGGTCAACTATCTGTTTGTTGGTAAGTTGCTGTTCTACGTTGCGGTATTCATATTGAAGGTCGAGGATAACCTTGTCTTCCACGGCTTGTTTGTGCAGATACTTGTGGATATACGGGCCAAAAGTACGCTCCGACATGCTCTTGATGCGGTTATACATATCGCCCTTGTCTTTCTTCAGGAGAGGTGTGCCAGTGAAACCGATGAGCATAATCTCCTTGCCCATGATTTTGCGCATGGCTTCGTGAAGGCGACCGCTCTGTGTGCGGTGGCATTCATCAACAAAAACAAAGATGTTGTCACCCTTCACACTGAAGTTGTCGCCATATTTCTGTGCGATGATGGCTTGCAGTTCATTAAGGTATTCATCCAGACTGACCTTTGTGCCTGACTCGTCTTTCTCGGCTTCATCCTCAGATCCGTTTGCACCGAACTTGTGGATGAGCGAACATACGAGCCATTCCTTGCCCTGATTAAGCGTGTCGAGAAGGTCGCTGCATGAAGTAGCCTGATGAAGCGTGTTGCCTCCCTTTATGAATGTCCCTGCCAGTTGCAGGTCAAGTTCTTTGCGATCAGTAATGACCACGACGCGAGGGTTTTCAAAGTTGCGACGGATATAGGAAGCCAAAGCAACCATCGTAAGGCTCTTGCCAGAACCTTGCGAGTGCCAGATAACACCGCTTTCCTTCTTTGGCATACGTGCCGCCGCTGCCTTGATAGCATATATTTGATGTGGGCGTAGCACTTTCTTGATGCCTCCGTCGTTCAGAACACCATAGCGGAAGAAGAACATGAAGTTCTCTTTGTTGAAAAACATCATGTATGACTCTTGCTCTGTCAGCACATCGCCAAGTTTAGTAGTGTCGCGCTTCCATTTACACCAGAACTTCAGCGGTGTGCCAATAGTTCCATAGCGAAACTCCACACCGTCGTTGGAAGCGATGGTAAACTGAGTTGTGGTAAAGAAGGACGGGATAAAGTCACGCTCATTTGAAAGGTGTTGTTTGATGCCTTCTTCACAGTTGACAAGGCTTCGCTTCAGTTCAATGACAGCTAAAGCTATTCCGTTCACATAGACAACGATGTCTGGACGCTTGTTTTTTCCCAACAAGGGGTCAATGTAACTGACCTCTTCGGCTATGGCAAAGTTGTTGTTTGTAAAGTCCTTGAAGTCGAACAGCATCACGTCCTCGTGGTTTGAGTCGGGGTCTGGCTGCGACTTGATGCCCATCATCATGGTATCGTAAAGGTCTGTATTGCACTGCGTCAGACCGCTCATCTTGGCGTTTCCAAGGCGGGCTTTGCTCTTTAGCTGAAAGAGAACATCTTCAATCTGCCGTTCTGTGTATCTTGGAGTATTGCCGTCCTCCTTCTTCTGGTCGTTCAGAAACTTGCGCACCTCATCATCAAGGATGGGCGAGTTTTGCTTTCCCAAACTGTTAACCGTCTCGCCTTTGGCATATTGCCAGTTGCCGAGATACTTGTAACCGAGTTCGTATCGAAACCTCTTGACGAGCTTGTTCTGATAATCTCTTTCCCTTTGTTCTTGATACGTTGCCATGGTCTTATAGGGGGAATTCGTTTAACTGTTCTTTTATCTTTTGCCATCCGGGGAGATAAGTTCCAAGTATATGCCGGAATTTATCTGTGTGATTCTGTTCAATGAGATGAGTAAGTTCATGGGCTACCACATATTCGATGCAGTTGAGAGGTTTCTTTGCCAACTGCAGGTTAAACATGATTTTACCTGTATCTTTGTGGCACTTACCCCAGCTCGACTGCATCTGTTGTATGGACCATGCGGCGACCTTGACACCAAGTATTTTCTCCCATTTGGCCACATACAATTTTATGGTTGGCGTGATTTGCTCTTTGTACCAACTCCAAAGGACATTGGCAATGTTTTCCTTCGTGGTACGCTCATAGACATACACATTGATGTAATCGCCCTGAATCTCAACATGAAAGGTACAGGTATTGTCCCTGATGACCTTCAGGCGATAGAGTTCACCTTTGTAGTAATGGGCTTCGCCCGACACATATTCACGCTCATCTTGGAACGTATAAGATGTTGTCTCTTTGCGCTTCTGTACGAGCCAAACCCATTTCTTCAGAACAAAGAGTTTAATCTGCTCGTCAGTGTATGACTGGGGAGCGGAGACATGAACCCTTCCATCAGGAGGATAGACCGCCAAATGGAGGTTTTTGATGGGCTTGCGCTCAACTTCTACGTCGATTCCGTTAATCACCATAGCAAATCACTTTTATTTCCATGTTTTTACACATACCATAACTTCGGGCATTGTTACAACAAAATATTTTTCGTGGCTATAAATCAATCTGCAAAGATACGAAAAAAAACACCGCTATACAACATGAAAACAAAAAAAACAGACGCATAGGTCTCCCCCGCCCTATCATTCCACAAAAAAAATCGTATCTTTGCAACCGTCAAAAAAACACACCGTATTGCCGTATGCAGTTTCTTAACCCTCTGTTTTTCATAGGATTGATAGCCGTGGCCATTCCCATTGCGGTGCACCTTTTCAATTTCCGCAGATACAAAAAGGTGTATTTCAGCGACATTTCGAAACTGGAGAATCTTACCGAGGAAACACGTCGGCAGTCGCGGCTTAAAGAACGGCTAATACTCGCCGCACGCATTTTGGCCATAGTGTTTTTGGTAACGGCCTTTGCCCGACCGTTCATACCGCATGGGGGCAATGCCACTTCCGCCAAGGAAAACCTTGTGGCGGTATACATCGACAACTCGTTCAGCATCAATGCCGAAGGTGCAAACGGCACTCTGCTCGAAACCTCCAAGCAGAAAGCCCGCGAAATAGCGGCTGGCTACTCCCCATCCGACCGTTTTATGCTGATAACCAACGACATGTCTGGCTCACAGTTTCGTCCCGTGAGTGCCGACGAGTTCCTGCAGTTAACCGACGAGGTGGAGCCTTCGCCAGCAGCACCGGCACTAAGCACGGTGGCCAAACGCATCTTTGCGGCCCTCGCGCAACAGAATTCCGAAGCACGCTCGGCCTATTTCATCTCCGACTACCAGAAATCCACCGCCGACTTGAGCGAATTTCCGTCCGACACACTGATACACAGCTATTTGATACCATTGCAGGGAGTAGCACAAAACAATCTGTTTATCGACAGCCTGACCTTCAGCGCACCAGCTTTTATCAAAGGCAATGTGGTGAATATCAATGCGTTTATACGCAATTCGGGCGACGATGACGTGGAGAGCATACCTGTGCAGCTATTTGTAAACGGCAGGGAGCGGGCTGTAGCTTCGACAAGTGTAGCCAAAAACTCCAAAGCATCTGTACCACTGCAGTTTACCATCGATGGCGACAAGCCCCTCCACGGTATGGTTACCATTGCAGACCACCCAATAACTTTCGACGACACAATGTTTTTCTGCATAAACCCCATACGGAGCATCGGCATACTTTCCGTAAACCAGCACTCCGACAATCAGTACGTTAAACACCTTTTTGGCAACGACTCTCTGCTAAATTACGGCAGTTGTCCCGCCATCGCCGTAGGGTACGAGGATTTGAGCCAGTACAACGTGATTATTGCCAACGAGTTAAGCTCTTTTCCAACGGGCATGGCCGACGCGCTCGGCAACTTTGTGCAGAATGGCGGAACACTGCTCGTTCTGCCATGCAAAGATATGGATATCAGCTCTTTCAACCGTTTTGCGGCAAGCATCCACCTGCCACAAGTGAGTAATTTCGTCGAAACGGAGCTAAAAGCCTCGCACACAAACACTTCTCACCCACTTTTCCGAAATGTTTTCGAGCCCAACAAAAGCGGCAACGACCAGCCTACCACCTTCGCGCATTTTACTCTAAACAACTCATCGTCAACCGCTAAGGAAAGCATCATAACCCTTGCAAACGGCGACGACCTGCTATGCTGCACACAAGTTGGCAACGGACATATCTACCTGCTTACCAGTCCATTGCAAAGTCGCTACACCGATTTCGGAAGCACAGCGCTGTTTGTGCCAACGTTCTACAACATAGCACTTTACAGCGGAGCAGTACCTGTCGTTTACCATTTCATCGACGGCAATGCGGCCATTGCACTACCCTCGATTCGCACCAATGGCGACAATACGCTAAAAATCAAGAGTATCGATGGGAATCTGGAGGCAATTCCAGAAATAATCACATCGGGCGGCAACACCCTTATTTGTACTAAGGACAACATACAAACCGCTGGCAATTACGTCGTTGCGCAAGGAGCAGACATTTTGCAAGGACTATCTTTCAACTACAACCGACAGGAATCGGTTATGGACTTCCTTTCACCCAAAGATCTAAAAAGCGCCATTAAAACCTTGAACACCAGCAACATATCTACGCTAAACGCCTCCTCACGTACTTTGGACAAAATTATACGCGAACAGCGCCAAGGACACCCGCTGTGGCATATCTTCGTCACACTCTCGCTGCTGATGCTCGCCACCGAAATAGCCCTGATTAAATTTATGAACAATGGAGGATAGACAATATGCAATGTACAATATACAATGTACAATGTACAATGTACAGTTCAGATTCTCAACTTCTTAACTTCTAATTACAAATTACAAAAAAAATGATAACCAAGATTTATCCGCAAAATCCCAATACCAACGAAATCCGCAAGATAGGCGACATTTTGCGCAACGGTGGACTTATCATCTACCCCACCGACACGCTCTACGCCTTTGGCTGCAGCATGAGCCACAAAAAAACGGTGGAGCGGATGGCCCGACTGAAGGGTTTCCAGCTGGCCAAAGCCAAATTCTCGCTGGTGTGCGCCAGCATGAGCCAGCTGTCGGAATACACCCGGCCCATGGACAAAGACCTTTTCTTGCTTCTGAAAAACAACCTGCCAGGCCCCTACACTTTCGTGATGCAGGCCAGTAGCAACGTGCCGCGCAACTACCAGAATCCCAACAAAACCATAGGCCTTAGGGTGCCCGGCAACAACATCTGCCGCGCCATCGTGGAGGATCTCGGCGAACCGCTAATATCCACCTCGGTAAGGCTCGAAAATCAGGACCAAGAAACGGAATACCTCACCGACCCCGAACTCATCTACGACCTGTTCGACAAAAAAGTGGACTGCGTCATCGACGGCGGCATCGGCAACGACACCCCTTCCACCGTGGTGGACTGCAGCAACGGTGAAATTGAGATAATTCGCGAGACATACCCGATAAAAAGTTAGAAATTGAAATTTGATAATTGCAGATACAAGGACGTGGCGTGCCGCGTATCAGAAAAAGCCCAGCAGGGGCAACAGCAGACTGAACACCACCCAACATTCAATTCTTCCCACAATCCGACAAACAAATATCAATTTTTTTTGTAAATTTGCAGGTATCAAAACACCTCAATCCAATGAAAAAAACGCTGACAATCATTCTATTAGGCTTGACCGTATTGTTTTCGGGCAGTGTCGCGGCACAAAAACACCAGTCGCAGCTGATACCCCTCGACAAAAGTTTCGACCCCACCGAAGATAGCCACATCACACGCTATCACGACAGTGTGCGGTTGCTCTACAACCTGTATTTCAACGATGTGGTGGCCCAAGCCCTCAACGACCTCGGCAACGAAGCTCCGCAAGGCACCCTCGCCAACATCCTCACCGCCGCTCTTTTCCAATACGGCGACGCCCTTTCGCACAACCTCGACGGACACCCGCTCGACCTTGCCATGCTCAACTTCGGCGGCATACGCGAACCCATTACCGCCGGCCCCATAACCATCGGAAAACTGTTCAGCGTACTGCCTTTCGACAACAACACCATTGTGGTGATAGAGATAAAAGGCAGCGAACTCAGAAAAATGTTTTTCAACAACTTGCGAAAACTCGAAAACGTTCAGCCGATACAAAACGCTCAAATTGTGTACACCAACGGCGCTGTTGAATCCGTTACCGTTGGCGGCAAGCCCATCGAGGACAACCGCACCTACCGCATGGCCACAATCAATTTCATTGAAAACGGCGGCGACAAAATTCTGGAAAACGTGGAGACCAAAAACCTCATCACCGAAACCGAACCTTTCCGCAAAAGGATAATTGATTTTTTCAGCAACGAAGAGAAATTGCGTGGAACAAAAGACAACCGGGTGACGATAAAATAGTAAACTTATGAAAACCAAAACATTACTAATAACAATAGCAGTCATCGCCCTTGCACTTTTCGCCGCCTGCAAAAGTACCAAGCACTATTCAGTAACCATACTCCACACCAACGACACCCACAGCCAGATAGAGCCATACGTGTCCAAAACCGACACCCTTGGCGGGATTCTGCGCCGCTACAAAGCCATCTGCGACACCCGCCAGCGCGACAGCATTGTGCTACTTCTCGACGCCGGCGACTTCATGCAAGGCACCCCCTATTTCAACCTCTTTGGCGGCGATGTGGAGATAGAGATGATGAACCTGATGTGCTACGACGCCGCAACCCTCGGCAACCACGAGTTCGACAACGGACTCGACAGTCTTGCGGCAAAGCTGAAAAAAGCCAAGTTCCCCATAGTCTGCGCCAACTACCAGTTTCCCGGCTGCCCGGAATTGGAGAAAGTGGTAAAAAAATACATAATCGTTGAACGACAAGGAGTTAAAGTGGGCATTTTTGGACTAACCACCAGCCTTAACGGACTCACTTTCACTTCCACCGTGCAGCGCACACGCTATTTGGACCCTGTAGAAGTGTCGAAAAACATGGTGAAACTGCTCAAACAACAACATTGCGACCTTATCATCTGCCTCTCGCACCTCGGTTTCCGCCCCGAACCAGGGCGACCTATGTGCGACCCAATCCTCGCCAACCAAGTGGATGGCATCGACCTTATCGTAAGCGGACACACACACATCGAAATGGACACCCTGGCGAACCGCACCCACATAGTGCAAACCGGATGGAAAGGCTCCAAACTCGGCAAAGTCGTCATCACCAAATAAAACCAACAGAACACAAACGCCCTTCAACACCACCCCACTGCACAAATGTCCCACCTCAACAACATAAAAACCAACAATTCCACCCAGTGCCGAAGGCACTACATTCTATTAACCCCTGACAAGCTAAGCGCAGTCGGGGAACTACCACAGCACACACTCCGGGGACTACCACAGCACGCAGTCTGGATATCAACCCATGACAATCGAAGCGCAGTCGGGGGACACCCTCAGTCCGGATACGAAATCATGTGCCGAAGGCACTACATTCCATTAACCCCTGACAAGCGAAGCGCAGTCTGGGGACAAAAAGAAACGCCATGAACATAGACAAACTGATAGTGATAGGCGACCGGGTGCTGATAAAACCCGCCGACGCCGCCGAAAAGACAAAATCGGGGCTATACCTCCCCGCTGGGTATCAAACAAAGGAGACCGTGCAATCGGGCTACGTGCTGAAATGCGGTCCGGGCTACCCCCTGCCAACTTCCGACGACCCCGACGAGTCGTGGAACCCGCAACACAAGGAAATCAGCTACTTGCCTCTGCAGGTAAAACCCGGCGACCTCGCAATTTTTCTGCAAAAAGCCGCCACCGAAATAAAATATAACGGCGAAAAATACGTTATCATACCGCAAAATGCCATACTCTTGGTAGAACGCGAGGATTATTAACCCACACAACCGATGAAAGCCCTGTTTGCAAAAATACTTTCGCACCTGTCGTTGGCATACAAAATAGCGGCCATCGTTGCCACTGCGCTGCTTATACTGCTGGTGTTCCCAAAAGACGAGAGCGACAGCTACGACTTTGCCGTAAACGGTTTCTGGCGGGGCAGCGACCTGTATGCCCCGTACGATTTCCCCATAATGAAATCCGACGAGGAAGTGGAGGCCGAACGGCAGAACGCCAAAAACTCCGGCCTGCTTTTCTTCCGCACCGACTCCTCGGCCATGGACAAAACCCTTTCGCAGATAGACAAACAGAACCTGAATCCCGACTATGCGAAACAGATAAAACACTATCTGTCTGCCGCTTACAAAAAGGGAATAATAGAAATTCCAGACTCCGAAAACATCGACGGCAGAAAAATAGTGCTCCTTTCCGGAAACATCGGCACAGAGGCATCGGCACAAAGCTACCTCACTGTGCCACAATGCGTTGACACCATCTCAAAACAACTCTCCGACACCATTGCCGCACAAGCGGTGGCCAACATCATACATCCCAACATCGTTTTCGACCCCGCCCGCACACGTCTGGAACAGGAGTCGATGCTGGCGCAGGTAACCACCACGCAGGGCATGGTGTCCGCCGGCGAGCTCATCATCTCCAAAGGCGAATTCATAACCCCCGAAAAAGCACGCATCATAGCATCGCTAAACTACGAGGAACAGCAGCTGATATCCGACAGTTACTCACTTTTCAACCACAACCTCGGCCAGTTTCTGCTCACCATCATAGCCCTCACCACCTTGTTCCTATTCCTCAGGTTGATACACCATCCACTGCTGCGCGACAACAAAAAAGTAACCTTTGTGCTGATAGTGATACTGCTGATGGCCGTGATGACCTCCATGATAGTGCGTGTTAATCCCGACTGGACACTGCTTGTGCCACTGTGCATAGCCCCCATACTGATGCGCGTGTTCTTCGACATTCGCGTGGCACTGTACATCCATCTGGCCAACGTGCTAATCTTAGCCTCTTGGGTTCCAAATAGTTACGAATTCATCTATTACCAAATCATAGCCGGAATGGTGTCCATAATCAGCGTCCGAAATTTCGAGCACCGCTCAATGTTTTTCATCGCCAGCCTATCGATTTTTGCCTCGTACTCATTGGTTTACATCGCAGGAATGCTATCGCAGGACACAAGCCTTGCAAACATCAACGCCACTCGTTTTCTTGTGTTCTTTGTCAATGCCCTGCTCACATTGTTGGCCTACCCGCTGATATACATCTTCGAGCGCACTTTCGGATTCATCACACGGCTTACGCTGATAGAGCTTTCGAGCACCAACAACAAAGCCCTTCACGACCTTGCCGACAAAGCCCCTGGCACTTTCCAGCACGCCGTACAGGTGAGCAACATCTCCGAAGACCTGATCCACGAAATCGGCGGCAACGCGCTCCTTGCCAAAGTGGGAGCGCTGTACCACGACATCGGCAAAACCGAAAACCCGCAGTTTTTCACCGAAAACCAGACATCCGAATACAACCCCCTCAACGACTTCTCCAACACCGAAAGCGCACAGATTATAATACAGCACGTCACAAACGGCGTGCAGTTGGCAAAAAAGAAATACCACCTGCCCGAGGTGATAGTGGATTTTATCCGCACCCACCACGGAACCAGCAAAGTGGGCTATTTCTACAACAAGCAGCGCAACGACTATCCCGACTCCCCCATCGACGAAGCCGACTTCATGTACGCCGGTCCTCGTCCCTACTCGCGCGAAACCGCCGTGGTGATGCTGGTGGACTCCGTGGAGGCCGCCGTGCACAGCCTCAAAGTGCACAACGAAGAAAACATCTCCAAAATCATCGACAGCGTCATCGACGGCAAAATAGCCGACGACCAGCTCTCCAACTGCAACATCACGTTCCGCGACATCACAACCATAAAACAGCTGCTGAAAAAACGGATGGTAAGCATATACCACGTCCGCGTGGAATATCCCGTTGTTGAAACACCGAAAAAACAATGACCGACACCACACTCCACATTGCCCAAGGCGTTTGGCCAACGCGGTGAGGAGACAAAACATACCGCCATGATGTACAAAATATTGTCAAGAAAAGAATTGTCCACCGGCACCTACCGGTACGAAGTCCTTGCGCCACGCATCGCCAAATCGGCCCTGCCCGGACAGTTCCTTATCGTAAAGATGATGGAGCACTCCGAGCGTATCCCCCTCACCATCAGCGACTACGACACCGAAAAAGGCACCGTGGTACTGGTTTTCAAAGCCGTTGGCCCCTCAACCCGCGAAATGGCCGGCTTTCAGGCCGGCGACAGTTTTCTCGACGTGGTAGGACCCCTCGGACACTGCTCCGAGTTTGTGAACATCCCCATCGACGAGCTGAAAAAACACAAGTTCGTATTCATCGGCGGAGGCGTGGGCATAGCTCCCATATTCCCTCAGGTGAAATGGCTCCACAACCACGGCATCACCGCCGACTGCATCATAGGCGCCAAAACGCACAGCCTGCTGGTTTACGAAAAGGAGCTTGCGCTGATGAGCAACCTGTTTGTTGCCACCGACGACGGCACATCGCAATACAAAGGCTTGGTAACCAACGTCTTGCAGCAAAACATCAACAACGGTGCAAACTACGACGAAATTATTGCCATAGGCCCAATGGTGATGATGCGGGCTGTGGCTAACATGGCCAAAGCCAACAACATAAAATGTACGGTAAGCCTCAATTCCATAATGGTGGACGGCACCGGAATGTGCGGCGCCTGCCGTGTTATCGTTGGCGGAAAAACGATGTTCACCTGCGTGGACGGTCCCGAGTTCGACGGCGCTTTGGTGGATTTCGACAACGCCATGAAACGTCAGGCTATGTACGACAACATCGAAACACGCAAAGAGCTTGAGGCTGAGGAAATAGCCGAAGGACACACCTGTCATATCGGAGGTGTTGCCGAAGAAACCCGCGACAAATCGAAACGTGTGCCCATTGCCGAGCAGCCTCCGCTGGTACGCGCCCGCAATTTCGACGAAGTGTGTCTCGGCTACAGTCCCGACGAGGCTGTAATCGAGGCCCAGCGTTGTCTGCAATGCAAAAAACCGCAATGCGTGGAAGGATGCCCCGTGAACATCAAAATCCCCTATTTCATCAAAGCCATTGCCGAAGGCGATTTCGGCCAAGCGGCGCAGATAATAAACCAAGACTCGGCCCTGCCATCGGTGTGCGGACGTGTATGCCCGCAGGAGACCCAATGCGAGGGCAAATGCGTGATGGGCCGGAGGTTCGAACCCGTTGCCATAGGCAAGCTGGAACGTTTTGTAGGCGACTACGCCCGCGAAAACCATGTGCAGTTTGCCGACCCCGCCACCAAAAACGGACACAAGGTGGCCATTGTGGGCAGCGGCCCATCGGGCATCACATGCGCCAAAGACCTGCTCGGCATGGGCTACGATGTAACCATTTTCGAAGCCCTGCACGAGTTCGGCGGAGTGCTGGTGTACGGCATACCCTCGTTCCGTCTGCCCAAGAACACCGTGGTGCGGCACGAGATAGAGAACATACGCAAGCTGGGCGCCAAGTTCGAGAACAATGTGGTGGTGGGACGCACCGTATCCATCGACTACCTGATGAAACACGAGGGGTTCGATGCCGTGTTCATCGGTTCGGGAGCGGGACTGCCCAATTTTATGAACATCCCCGGCGAGAACCTCTGCGGAGTGGTATCAGCCAACGAATTCCTCACACGAAACAACTTATTGTTCTCGTACAAAGACGGTTACGACACCCCCAACTACGTTGGCAAGCGGGTGGTGGTGGTTGGTGGCGGCAATGTGGCCATGGACGCCGCACGTACCGCCCTGAGGCTTGGCGCCGAAGTGCATATCGTATATCGCCGCTCGGAGGAAGAACTGCCGGCACGTGTGGAAGAGGTACACCACGCCAAGGAGGAAGGCATACATTTCGACCTGCTGTGCAACCCTGTGGAGATACTCAGCGACGACCGTGGCTGGGTGCACACCGTGCGCTGCATACGCATGGAGCTTGGACAGCCCGACGACTCGGGGCGCCGCCGTCCCGTGCCCGTGCAAGGCTCCGAATTCGACATCGACGCCGATATGGTGATAATATCCATCGGCACATCGCCTAACCCACTCATTTCCAGCACTACACCAAACTTGGATACCAACAAGTGGAACTGCATCGTAGCCGACGACAATGGCCAGACCTCGCGCAAAGGCATATTCGCCGGCGGCGACGCCGTAAGCGGTGCCGCAACGGTGATACTGGCCATGGGCGCAGGCAAAAAAGCCGCCAAAGCCATCGACGAATATATCAAAAACAAGCAATAATCACTCGCAAACAATTATTGTTATATTTCCGGACGTCGAAAAACACAGCAAGAGAGGAACATACGTTTTTTTTTCGTGTTTTTAGATGTTACATTTACATACAACGAAACTATATGAAACAATATCTCGACCTGCTAAAACATGTGATGGACAACGGTGTGGACAAGAACGACCGCACCGGCACGGGCACCCGCAACGTGTTCGGCTACCAGATGAGGTTCGACCTCAACCAAGGATTTCCGCTGCTGACAACAAAAAAACTGCACCTGCGTTCGATAATATACGAACTGCTGTGGTTTCTGAAAGGCGACACCAACATACAGTACCTGCACGACAACCGTGTTACCATCTGGGACGAGTGGGCCGACGCCGAAGGCAATCTCGGCCCCGTGTACGGCAAGCAATGGCGCTCGTGGGCAACCCCCGACGGCCGAAGCATCGACCAAATTTCGCAACTCATCGAGCAGATAAAAACCAACCCCGACTCGCGACGGCTGCTGGTATGCGCTTGGAACGTGGCCGACATCGACAAAATGGCGCTGCCCCCCTGCCACATACTGTTCCAGTTCTACGTGGCGCAGGGCAAACTATCGTGCCAGCTCTACCAGCGCAGTGCCGACATTTTCCTCGGAGTGCCGTTCAACATAGCGTCGTACGCCCTGCTCACCATGATGATAGCGCAGGTGTGCGGACTACAGTACGGCGATTTTGTGCACACCTTCGGCGACGCGCATATCTACAGCAACCATTTTGAACAAGTGAAACTGCAACTTACGCGCGAGCCGCGTCCTCTGCCTAAAATGGAGATAAACCCCGATGTAAACGACATTTTCAGCTTCGACTACCCGGATTTCACCCTCTCCGGCTACGACCCGCACCCACATATCAAAGCCGACGTGGCGGTGTAGAAACGCAACACACAATCTACCAACACATTATAACTTAGCAAAAGGTTTCTGCACAAAATAACAGAAAAAAATCGTATCTTTGCAAGTTGTTTTTTCAAAAAAAACAGACAAAAACGTTACTAACATAAAGTAACAGACAAAAAAAGAAAAACAATGACAAGAAAGATCATAACCCTGATTGCAGCATTGTTTGCAACAGCAGTCTTTGCCAACGACAACGCCATTCTGACAAAGATAAAGACCGCCAACACCCAGATAAAAAGCATCGAAAGCGCGTTCAAAGAAACAAAAGTTTTGAAAGTGAACGGCAAAAAGGTGGAGAAAAGCGGCACTTTCTATTTCGTTGCCCCAAGCAAACTGGCCATGCACTACAGCGAGCCTGCCGGCGAAAAGGTCGTTATCAACGGCAACGAGATGCTGGTCAGCTCAAAAGGCAAGAAACGCACCTTCAACACCGAAAAAAACTCCCGAATGCACAGTCTCGCCACCATACTGCTCTGCGCCATCCACGGCGAAATTGAGCAACTGTGCGAGGCAGTGTCGGCCACAAGCGCCGCCACCGAAAAGGGCGACAGCTACGTGGTAACCGTCAACGCCACCAAAAAATCGTCGAAAGGCTATTCCAAAATAGAGATAACCTACGCCAAAGCCGACGGCCTTATCCGCCAGATGGTGATGACCGAAAACTCCGGCGACATAACCACCTACACTCTTTCGGGAGCGGTGAAAAACAAAGCCATTGCCGACTCGCAATTCTCAACAGCAAAAAAATAACTGATGCCCGAAACAACCAACATCCGCTACCGCGACCTTGAGGTGAAAGACGGTGTTTTCGTGCCACAGCCGGAGACCGACTTTCCCGAAGACAACCCCTACAAAAAGCTGTATCCCGCCAAGCACCTGCGCGAGCTGGTGTTCGACGAAAACTACACCTATCTCGACAAAAGCTTCAGTTTCAAGCTGCAACGCTGGATAGGCTACGCTTTCCTTGTGGATTTTCTGATACCGCTGGTGAACCACACCAAATTCGGACTGCGCATACGCGGACGCAAAAAACTGCGCAAACACCGCAAATATCTGGAAAACGGCGCAATAACCATCTGCAACCACTGCTACCGCTGGGATGCCCCCATTGTCATCAACGCGCTGCATTTCAAAAAGATATGGATACCAGTGTATGGCGACAACCTCAACGGCAAGGACTACTGGCACATCAAACACGTGGGCGGAATACCCGTGCCCGACAACATGGGCGGACTGAAGAAATTCAACGAGGCTTTCGACGAGCTGCACGAAAAAAAACAGTGGTTCCACGTGTTTCCCGAAGAGAGCCGCTGGAATTTCTACAAACCCCTGCGTCCGTTCCGCAAAGGAGCCTTCACCATGGCATACAAATACAACATGCCCATTGTGCCCATGTGCATCACTTTCCGCGAGCGCAAAGGCATTTACAAACTCTTGGGCAAGCCCACCGAGCCGCTGCTCACCATCACCATCGGCGAACCTATTTTACCCAACACCAAAAACCATCGCAAAGACGAGGTGGACAGGCTTCTGCACCTGAGCCACACCACTTTGCAGAACCTTGCCGGAATTACCAAAAACTCGTGGCCGGCCACTATCAACGAAGAATAATAGATGAAAGCTATAATATTTGACCTCGACGGAACGCTTTATGACAACAGCAGATTGCCTATATGGCTAATACTCAACTGCATAACATCCGTAGTCACCCTAAAAACAGAACGCAACACCCGCAAAGAGCTGATGGGCCGCCATTTCGGCGAAAGCAAGGAATATTTCAAACAGCTGTTTGCCACCATGGCCCAAAAACGTGGCATCAGCCCCGAAAAGGCCGAGCGCTGGTACTACGCCAAATACATGCCCACCATGACACGTGTGCTGGCCAAGCACTACCGACTGAAAGATGGCGTTGCCGACGAGTTGGCACAACTGCGCAAGGCGGGTATAAAAACCGCTGTGTTCTCCGACTACGACCACATCATCGAACGGCTGCACGCCGTGAACATCGACCCCGAATGGTTCGACGTGTGCATCGACGCACCCGCGGCCGGAGGACTGAAACCCTGCCGTGAATCGTTCCTCAAAATAGCCGAGCTGCTGGGCGAAAAACCCGAAGACATACTCGTTATCGGCGACCGCGACGACACCGACGGACAGGGCGCACGCAACAGCGGCATGCCTTTCCTGCTGGTGAACAAAAAGGACAAATTTTTACGCAACATACACGAAATCAAACAATAAACATTCATAAAAACCTACTGTCATGAAAATTACAGAAGACCACATGAACCCCTTTGTACCGAACACCTTGCTCGGTATAGCCGGCGGGCTGCTTTACCGCAAACTGAAACGCGTGAGCAAAGATCCCCGCAAGGCAAGCGAAAAAACTCTGCGTCAGATACTTACCTACGCAAAAGACAGCGTCTATGGCAAGGAGCACCACTTTGAGGACATACTGAAAGCCAAAACCGACGAGGAGCTCTACCGCCTATATCGCGAAAATGTGAAACCCAACGAGTACGAAGACCTGCGTCCTTACGTGGACCGTCACAAAAACGGCGAGGCCAACGTGCTGTTTCCCGGCAAACCGGTGCTCTACGCCACCACTTCGGGTTCCACCAACCAGCCCAAATGGATACCCATCACCCAACAGTATATCGACAACATATACAGCAAGATGAACAAGGTATGGCTGTACAATTTCCAGATGAACCGTCCGCACGTGTGGGAAGGCTCCATAGTGTCCATAGTGGGCAAATACTTGGAAGGCTACGCCCCCGACGGCACCATGTACGGCTCGGTGTCGGGCTACACGCAGGCCAAATGTCCGGGCTTTGTGAAAAAGCTCTACGCCTCTCCCTCCGACGTGTTCTATATCGAGGACTACACCGCCCGCAACTACGCCATCATGCGTATGGGCATCGAGCGCAACGTGCACCTGTGCGTTACCGCCAACCCCAGCACCATGGTTGAGATGCAGAACAACGTGAACCGCTACCTCGACGACTATATCGACGACATCGAACACGGCACCATGAGCCAAAAGGTGAACATTCCCGACAAGATACGCGCCGCCATACAGCCCTACCTCAAACCCAACCCCGACCGCGCCAACGAGCTACGCGAACTGCGCGCCAAATACGGCACCATACTGCCAAAACATTTCTGGCCCGAACTGCAGGTGCTCACCACTTGGAAATGCGGCAACACAAAGGTTTATCTCGAAAAACTGGAAGGCTGTTTCCCCGAAGGAATGCTTTATCAGGAATTTGCCTATTTCTCGTCGGAATGCCGTTTCGGACTGGTTTTGGACGACTCCATCAACACCACCCTTTTCCCGCACTACCACTACTACGAGTTTGTCCCCGAAGAGGACTTCGGCACCGAGAACCCACGTTTCCTGCAGCTGCACGAACTCGAAGTGGGCAAACGCTACTGCCCCTACTGCACCACCTTCGCCGGACTGTACCGCTACAACATGAACGACATCATCGAGGTGAGCGACTATTTTGTGAACACCCCGCGCATACACATGGTGCAGAAAGTGAACGGCATTGTTACCATGACCGGCGAAAAGCTGTACGAACAACAGTTTATCGACGCAGTGCGCGAAGCCGAGAAATCCACCGGCATGAAAACCAAGTTCTTCATCGGTTTTGCCGACCTCAGCCAATCCGCCTACCATTTCTACTACGAGTTCGAAAATCAGGACACCACCATAGAACAGGCCAACGAGTTCACCAAAGTGGTGGACGACAACCTGAAAAAGGCCAACATCGAATATCAGGCCAAACGAGACAGTTTCCGCGTGAAAGACCCCATATCGCACCTTTTGCAGGAAAACAGTTTCGAGAAATTCAAAGAGGCATCGCTCAAGAAAACCGGCGCCGACGCCAGCCGTTTCAAACCAAACGTGCTGATGCAGAACGACGAAAAACACGAGCTGATGCGCCAGTTTGAAAAGAAGTAACTGGCGACGTGCAAAAAAGAGCGGAATATCCCCGCAAACCAAGAAGTGCCGAGATATCAGCGGCACTTCTTTTGTATGGTATGGGTATTAGTCCATAATGTTTTTTGAAAATGGAAAATTCAGCACTGCAAAGACACAAAATGCCTCCAAATGTACAAGAAAGAAAGTCTTTTGCTCAAAAAAAGATATGTACGCACATTAATGTCCGCACCACGCCCATACAAACACATCTCATTACCAATATCATACAAAGACAACAAAAAAAATACAGTAAAACATTTTGCCATGTGACGAAAAAAGTGTAATTTTGCAAACGCAAAGTGGATAGATTTGTAATGATTGCAACCACAAGAAAAAAAATGCTAAACCAAGTTTCTTACCTACAATCACAAAATCGACAACTTTTGCATTAAATAATCATCGGAACCCCCACAAGGGGATTTCTATTTATTAATGTTTTAAAGTACAAAATTATGGCTTACTACTTCACATCAGAATCTGTGTCGGAAGGACATCCCGACAAAGTGGCGGACCAGATTTCGGACGCCCTGCTCGACGAATTCCTGCGTCAGGACCCACACTCGCGCGTGGCCTGCGAAACCCTTGTAACCACTGGCCTTTGCGTGGTGGCCGGCGAGGTAAAGACAACCGGATACGTTGACATTCAGGACACTGTGCGCCGCGTTATCCGCGACATCGGCTACACCAAAGGCGAATACATGTTCGAAGCCAACTCGTGCGGCATACTGTCGGCCATACACGGCCAGTCGCCCGACATCAACCAAGGCGTGGACCGCCACGAGGCCGAAAACCAAGGCGCCGGCGACCAAGGCATGATGTTTGGCTACGCTTGCCGCGAAACTCCCGAATACATGCCGCTGCCCATCACCCTGGCGCACATCTTCATGCTCGAACTGGCCAACATCCGCAAAGAGGGCAAACTGATGTCCTACCTGCGTCCCGACTCCAAGTCGCAAATTACCGTGGAATACAGCGACGACAACCGTCCCACACGTATCGACACCATTGTAATCTCCACCCAGCACGATGATTTCGACAGCGAGGCCAAGATGCTCGCCACCATCCGCAAGGACGTGGAGAAAATACTGATTCCCAGAGTTTTGAAACATCTTTCGAAAGAAAATCAGAAACTTTTCAAAGGTCTGTACGACGAAAAGAAAAACGCCGACGGATACAAGCTGTTTGTAAATCCTACCGGCAAATTCGTCATCGGCGGACCTCATGGAGACACAGGCCTCACAGGACGTAAAATCATCGTTGACACCTACGGCGGACGCGGGGCCCACGGCGGCGGAGCCTTCTCCGGGAAGGATGCCTCCAAGGTGGACCGCAGCGCTGCCTACGCCACCCGCCATATAGCCAAAAACCTTGTGGCAGCAGGCGTTTGCGACGAGGTGCTAGTGCAGGTGGCATACGCCATTGGAATGGCCGAACCCGTGGGACTGTACGTGAACACCAACGGCACCGCCCACGTGGATATGACCGACGGCGAAATTGCCGAAAAAGTGAAAAAGATCTTCGACATGCGCCCATACGCCATCGTGAAACGGTTCGGACTTACCAACCCCATTTTCGGCGAAACCGCAAAATACGGCCATTTCGGACGCGACCCCAGAACCGAAGAGGTAACCTTTGTCCGCAACGGCAAAGTGATGAAACGCAAAGTGAAACTATTCACTTGGGAAGAGCTGGACTACGTAAAAAAGATAAAAAGTGCCTTCAAACTCTGACCTGATACTGCCTGCCGAAGGGTCGGTGCACCAGTTCGCCGACCCTATGCCGGGCGACGACGACGGCTTTGTGGGCCACGGCGGCGACCTCTCGCCTCAATGCCTTGTGGATGCCTACGGACAGGGATGTTTCCCGTGGTACCGCCGGTTTGGAGAATATCACTGGTTTTCACCCAATCCGCGCATGGTGCTGTTTCCCAAATGTTTCCGCCGTCACAAATCGCTTGCAAGAGTGATAAAGTCGGGCAAATTCGAAGTGCGTATCGACACCTGTTTCCGCGACGTGATAACCATGTGCGCCAACGTTAAACGCAGGTTCCAAAGCTCCACATGGATTGGCGACGACTACATCGAGGCATACACCCGGATGCACGAAATAGGGCTGGCACACTCGTTCGAGACGTTCCAAAACGGCCAGCTGGTTGGCGGATTGTACGGACTTTCGATAGGGTCGGCGTTTTTCGGCGAGTCGATGTTCCACACCGTGAGCGACGCCTCCAAAGTGGCACTCGCCCGACTGGTGGATTTCTGCCTGCAGCACAATATCGGGATAATTGACACCCAGCAAGTTACATCACACTCCGCTTTTATGGGCGCCACTGCTGTTTCCAGAAATATCTTTTTGAAAATACTTAACAAGACAAACCAAGACGAAACACTGATTGGGAAATGGACAGAACTGTAGACGCCGTCCTGCTGATAGGCGGAAACCTCGGCAACAGCGCCGAGCTATGCCACAAAGCCGTGGAACTTATTGGTACAGAGACAGGTACAATCACAGCCACCTCGGCATTGTACGGTAGTGAAGCATGGGGCTTCGAAGCGGAACAGCATTTTGTAAATCAGGCAGTTGTGGCAAAGACCGACCTCTGCCCCACCCTTGTGCTCGAAAAGGCTTTGGCAATAGAAGCCCAGCTCGGCCGCACCCGCAATGGCACAGGCTACAGCTCGCGCACCATGGACATCGACATAATATTCTACGGCAACCAAGTGATAGACAACGCGCCAAAACTCATTGTCCCCCACCCGCGTATGCACCTGCGCAATTTCGTGCTAATACCGCTGTTCGACATCATTCCCGACTATGTGCACCCTGTTTTTGGAAAAACCATACGGCAGCTACTTGGCGAATGCACGGACACCTGCGGAGTTTGGTGCCTCCAGCCCAGCTACATCGGCTGATTTTATCGGTTATGTCACTAAGCAGAACCCCGTCAAGGGTTCCCTTTCAATAAAAACAAACATGTCCCATGCCAAAGCCCCCCCCCCTTAGGTTCCCTTTCAGTAAAAAGCAAAAGTGAGATGGCAAAAAAAATGGCGCAGCATCTGCGATGCTGCGCCACAACGGTAAAAAAAACATCAATTCTATTTAAGATTTGTTTTGAAAAACTCCTCAACTTTGTCGTAAGGAATAACGCCGGCCTCATCGTCGTAGAGGTCCACATGGCTGGCGCAGGGGATAATCAAAATCTCTTTGTTGCCGTCGGTCATGCTCTGTCCATTACATTTTTTGCCAGTCATTTTTTCGAAAGCGTATTCGCTGAAATAGCGGCTGTGCGCCTTTTCGCCGTGTATAAGCAGCACAGGATTGGCAATTTCGTTGGCCCAAGTTAGCAAGGGCTGGTTCAGAAACGACTGACAACCGATGGTATTCCATCCGTCGTTGCTGTTGCCGCTACGTTTGTGGTATCCGCGCTCGGTCTTGTAATAGGTGTGGTAGTCCTTCACAAACTGGGGTGCGTCGTCGGGCAGAGGGTCCACAACACCGCCGGCGCGCTGGCAGGTGCCGTTGCGGAAGTCCCGTGTGCGCTGGGTATCCAGCACCTTACGTTTCTCCATACGTTGTTCGGGGGTGTTCTCGCTGGCAAAATAGCCTTCCTCGCTCACCTTGATCATGTCGTACATGGTGCTGGCCACGGTGGCTTTGACACGAGGGTCGAGAGCGGCGGCGTTCACCGCCATGCCACCAAAACCGCAGATACCTATAATGCCAATGCGCTCGGTATCAACATTTTCCTGCACCGACAGAAAATCAACGGCGGCAAGAAAATCCTCGGTGTTGATGTCAGGGCTTGCCATGCGACGGGGTTCTCCGCCACTCTCGCCGGTAAACAATGGGGCGAAAGCAATGGCCACAAAACCGCGTTCGGCCATGTGCTGTGCGTAAAGTCCGCTGCTCTGTTCCTTAACAGCGCCAAACGGACCGCTAACGGCTATGGCAGGCAACTTGCCGCACATCCTTGGGAATGTACATATCTGCCGCAAGCTAAATGCCATAGCGGTTGTGGAAAATCACCTTGCAGTGGTTCACATTGTCGCTTTGTGGAAACACCTTGTCCCATTCCTGCGTAAGTTCAAGTTTGTTGTTCTTATCTGTCTCTTTTTGTTGGTTTGCGTTGTTGCATCCGGCCAAAATCAGCGAGGCAACAGTCAGAGTTACAGCAAGTTTCCTCATCGGTTCATCAGTTTGCCGTCAATCCAGTTGTATTGCGGATATTTCTTTTTAAGGTCGGCGGCCGATTTGGTGATACTGCTTCCTCCGCTTGTGGCAAAGGTACCCAGCACTTTTCCGCTGAAGTCGTGAGCTTCGATGAAAGTGTTGATGATGGTTGGTGCGGTGTACCACCAGATGGGAAATCCGATGTAGATGGTGTCGTACTGACCAAGTTTTTCCACGGTGCCACTGATGGCGGGACGCGAGTTGAGGTCTTTCATCTCCACGCTGGAACGCGACTGTTTGTTGGTCCAGTCGAGGTCGGCGGCGGTGTAGGGTTTTTCGGGCACGATTTCGAACAAATCGGCGTTCTTTTCTTTGGCAAGGCGCTCGGCGGCAGCCTTGGTGGTTCCGGTGGCCGAAAAATAGGCCACAAGGGTTTTGCTCATAGTGTTCTCCTTTGTTTTATTAGTTGTTACTTCGTTGTTTTTTTGCTGTCCGCAAGCCCCAAACAGAAGGCCGAAAGCGGCGATAAATGCAGTGATACGTTTCATGATTTTAGAGTTGTTTATTTTGCTTTTTGAAGGTGCAAAGATACACTTTTTTTTCAAAAAACACGATGGGCTTTTATGGCAATGGCAAGGCTTTTAACGAATTTTATCTTGTTGGCAAAAAAAAATTACGTAATTTTGCAAATATACACCATCAGCCACTACTCAACACAAGCCAACTACTCGGCTAATGTGATAAGCTCTTCGCCATTACGGGCTTAACAGGTGCATTGGATTAAGTGTAAGATTGGCAAAAGATTACCATTAATAACGGTTTGACAAACAGCTATTCGCCGCCATTCCACAATGTCTCCGTTTCTGACACCACGCAGTTCATCCTTACATCGAACGGCTCGGTGGGTATGCTGTCGAAAAGTTGGAAATCGAAGGCCACTCCTATTTTTACGGCATCGGCAGTTTTCAGCAAACGGTCGTAGAACCCGCGTCCGCGCCCCATGCGGTTGCAGTGGCGGTCGAAAGCCACTCCCGGAACCACTATCACATCGATGGGACCAGAATAATCATCGCCGGTAGGCTCGCCAATGCCAAACTGCTCGCCGGCACGCATATTGTCCAACCCTCGGAACTGCTTGATACGCAAATCGTCGCCGTCAACCACGGGAAGCAGCACCATCTCAGTTTCGGCCAACGCCTGAACCACATCGTGGGTATAAACCTCATCGTTCATCGACCAATAAAGCAAAACGGTTTTGGCACCCCGCATACAACTGAGTTCCAACACCTTGCGCCAAATATCGGCAGAACGTGCTTTTTTCTCGTCAAATGGGATAGCTTTTTTCAGATTGCGGACAATCGTTCGCAGCTCCTGTTTTGTTTCCATAACGTTGCAAGTATTTATTTGTCAACAATTTTGTAGTGCCGCCACATCTTTGTGCAAATCTTGTCCCACCAGCGGTAGGGAATCAAACGTGTGAGCCACACAAGCAGCGACGAGCCCCTTCCCACCCTATAACGGGTTTTGGGACGGCGGCGGGTGGCGGCCTTAACAATGGTTTTCGCCACTTTCTGCGGGTCGGTAAGGAAATCCATGGAGTAGCCCTTGCGCATAAGAGCAGCCTCGTGGTTTGCATTTTGCTCATACACAGTATCTTGCGATGACTCCTGCAGGTGGTCGGCGGCAATGATGCCCCAATTGGTTTTGATACCACCAGGCTCTATCATCACCACATCTATGCCAAACTGGCGGGTTTCGATACGCAAGGCATCGCTGAACCCCTCCACGGCGTATTTTGTGGCGTTGTACCATGCCCCGAAAGGCATAGCCATACGTCCGGCTATCGACGAAAGGTTCACAATACGCCCGCAACCGTTTTTGCGCATTATCGGCAACACAAGCTGGGTAAGCCGTGCCAGCCCGAACAGGTTAACCTCGAACTGACGGCGGGCATCGGCAATGGGTACGTTTTCCACAGCACCGAAATAGCCGTAGCCGGCATTGTTCACAAGCACGTCGATTCGGCCTTCGGCATCGAAAATGGTTTTCACGCACTGGGCGATGGAAACATCGTCGCAAACATCGAGGTGAAGCACCCTAACCCCGTACTGTTCAAGTGGTTGCATCAACTCAATACGACGGGCTGCCGCGTAAACGGTGTTGCCCTGCTCGGCAAACATCTGGGCTGTTTGAAATCCAATGCCACTACTGGCTCCGGTAACAAGAATAACTTTGTTGGTCATGGTGGTGATCGTTGATTGGTGAATTGGTTAAATTGTTTGTTGAATGATTGAATGATTGATTGTTACGGTTAAAAAACGAATACGGGAACAGTTTAACCCGAAAAACCGAATGTCCATACATCTATTTGTCTTTATTGTTGAATTCTTCGCAGCGTGCCACAAGCTCGTTGTACCAGCGTTTGCCGAAACGTCGTATCAGCGGCTCTTTCAGGTAGATATACAGCGGTGTGCCTTGTTTTTCGCCGTTGCAAACAGCCGAGCAGCACACGTCCCACACGTGGTAGTTCACGGTTTGGAACTCGCCGTAATCCTCGATCCGGATGGGGTAAAGATGGCACGACACCGGCTTGCGGAAGGTTATCTTTTTGTCGAAATAAGCCTTTTCGATGGCACACATCGCCACACCATTTTCAAACACCGCATACACGCACTCTCGGTTGTTCACCAGCGGGGTACAGAGTGCGCCCGTTTCGTCGGTGGCAGATACGCCTGTGCGCTCCACTTCGGCAATGCCTTCGGCAGGCATGTAATTGCGAATGACAGGCATTATTTTTGCAAGCTCCTCACATTCCGACTTTTCCAGTGGGGCACCGGCATCGCCTTCCACGCAGCACATTCCATGGCACTGGGTTATGTCGCAGCAAAAACAGCGGTCGGCTATGTCCTCCGAAATGATGGCATTTTCTACAATTATCATATCTTACTGGTTTTCAATGTATCAATAATTTTATCGGCCAAAACGGAAGCCAATTTATACTTCGACTCCACTGTCCAGCCCGCCACATGGGGCGTTAGCACAACATTTGGGCAACAAGTGAGATAATTCATGTCATCGGGAATATTGTCCCAGAAGAATTCGTCTCTGGCCATGTTTTCGTATTCCAACACATCGAGTGCTGCGCCTGCCACCTTGCCCGATTCCAGAGCATCCACCAATGCCGAAGTCTGCACCACGGCCCCGCGCGAGGTGTTGATGAGGTAAATGCTTTTGGCAAAAGAGTTCAGAAAACGGCTATCGGCGTAATAGCGAGTTTCGTCGGTTAGAGGCACATGGAAACTCACCACGTCGGCCTGCTCAAAGCATTGTTGCAGAGACACTTCCGTAACATAGTCGGGAGCATAGCCGGTTTTGTATTTGTCGTATGCCAATATGTTGCACCCGAAGCCGCTCAGGCAGCGTGCAAACGAGCTTCCCATATTGCCGAACCCTATGATGGCCACCGTTTTGCCAGCCACCTCTATGCCGCGGTTGTCCTCGCGGTACCAGTATCCTAAACTCACCTCGCTGTCGGCCTTGCAGATTTTGTTGAGCAGCGCAAGCAACAATCCCACAGTGTGTTCGCCCACAGCGGTGCGGTTGCCTTCGGGCGAGTTCAGGCAACGTATGCCACAACTTTCGGCGTATGCCACATCGATGTTATCCATACCCGCTCCCACACGTGCGATGCATCGCAGATGGCGAGCGTTGTCGATAAAATGGCGGTCGATAGTAATTTTGCTGCGCACAACAAGGGCATCGTAATCGCCAAGGCGTTTCAGAATACCGTCGTAGTCGAGATCGGTACGCACAAGGCACTGAATTCCGGCATCGCTGAGCTTAGTCAGCATCACAGGATGGGTGTCGTCGGTGACAAGGACTCGCATTATTGCAAGTATATTGCTCATTATCAATAAGTAATGTATAGTTACAAATTCTGTTTACAGGCTGCAAATATACTAAAAAAGTAAGGAAAAATCTAATGTATGCTTTCTTTTTGAATATACAGAAAAAAACGACAAACGGCACGTTTGCACAATAAAACACAAGGCAACTCGTTATAGCAACGAAACTCAAACAAAAATAATATGAATTTTTTACTTTTCATTCTCATCGGAATTCTTGCCGGTTTTCTGGCAGGAAAAATCATGCGCGGAGGCGGTTTCGGCCTCATCGTTAACCTCATTGTAGGCGTTATCGGCGGCGTTATCGGCGGCTGGATTATGGATCTTCTCAAAGTAGGTGGCGACGGCGGCCTTATCTGGCAGCTCATCACCTCTGTGGTTGGAGCCGTGGTCCTGCTTTGGGTAATTTCTTTGTTCAAAAAGAAATAAAAAAGTCTCCTTTTTCCGAAAAAAGACAATCAGTCCGGTGCCAAATCCATGCTGTTTTTTTTATCATAACGCCCCACCCTCTCGAATTCCGCCCACTTTTTTGAAAAAAAAGGCGCCGCACATTTTTTCGTACGGCGCCGGTGTATAAATCACAAAACACATTTTTATTTATATTTTTCGGCAAACTGCGAAATGCTGAACTTGCCTGAAATGGGCTGTATGTCGAGTTTTCCGGCCATCAGGTCGAAGAAGAAGGCATACAGTCGGTCGAACGAGAGTGTTGCGGGATTGCCGTCCTTGTCGGGGCCGAGGTCGTATGTTTTCAGCAGCTGCGAGCTCAAGCCCACGGCCGAAAGCAGAAAATGGTTCTGGAATTTGTCGGTGTCGAGCAAATCCACGGCAAGCACCTTGCCCACCACGGTGTAGCTGCGTATGGTTTTCTGAACCTCCTCGTTTATCAGGTGCGTCTTCACCTCGTCGTCGGAGAGGCTCATCTCTATGTAGCCCGAAGTTGGCGACTGTGGCACCCCGCGGAACAGCGCTCCCAAGTCGGCAAGGCTGAGGTTGAGCAGGCGTGCGCCGGGCTCGGCGATGATGGGTTCCATGGAGAAAGCGCTGGGCAGAAGCAGGCTTACGGTTTGGGCAATGTTTACAATGGGCGCGTTGAAAGTACCCACCACACTGTTGTTCAAGCTAAGCTCCTGAGCTGCAAACACTCCACCAATAACCACACAGTTTTCGAGCACTATGTCGTCGGCGTAGATGCTTCCGGCCACAAAGGCATTGCACAGAGCCACGCTCTTGGCGTTGATGTCGGAATGGAAAACCAGTTTGCAGTTGCGTCCGCGCGATGTTACGGAGTCGGCGCTGCCCACGCTGTGGCGGAAAGTGATATCGCCTGTGGCATCGGTGTTCACATACAGCTCTATCTGTGTAAACACGGCACCATGTATGTCGAGGCTGCCATTTTCTACGGTGAGTTTGCTGGCAAACACCGGACCTTCTACCACTGTGTCGCCCTTTACGGTAATGGTGCGACCCAGCTCGGCAATTTTTTCGGGCAGTATCGAACCTTTCACTACATTGTCCTGCAATTGTATATTCTGTTCATTGAAACGAACTTCTTTCAATTCTTTCATATCGTGATTATTTACTTGTTAAACATTTTGATGATATTGTCGTGCACACGCTGGCTATGTTCGTCGGTGTGCGAGGCGAACTCGTCGGCCACTTGTGCATAGAAGAATCGCTGCACGTTTTCGGCCTCCTTGTCGGACATTTGCGGCATCTGGGTCGAGGCCAGCTCCTGCTGCAGCTGTGCCGACGGCGACACTACCGATGGTGTGAACACCTGCTGCTTTGTAGTTTTTGCAGTGTCGGCAGTCTCCACATAAAACACTGGCACATAAACCCTTGCCGAAGTGTCGGCTTTAGTCATGCTGGCAGTTATGGTGTCGTTGGTGCGTTTCTGCTCAAACAGAAAATTCTGTATCTTGCCCATTGCCTGAATGGCGCTGCGTTTCACCGACGAGGCCATAATCTGGGTCTGCAGTGCGCCGCTCTCTTTTCCGGCAACGGCAACGGTGGACACCATGTCGCTCTCCGAGTTGAGTGTCTGGTTGCCGTCGCACAGGCGTTTGAAATCGAACGTCGGCTTGTCGAGCTCGTAAATGCGGTTTTCGAGTTCGCTGTTCAGTTCTGTGAAAATTTTCTCGTAGCGGTTGCAGATACGCACATAGTCGGTCTGCATCTGCAGCTGCTTGTCGGTGCAGCGTTTGGCAAGCTGCCTAAGGTTCATCAGCGTGGATTCCACTATGTTTTTCAGCTCGGTTATCTGCTGCGATATGTCGGAGCGTATGGTTTTGTAGAAACCGCTGATAATGGTGTTGCCAACACGGTCGGCGTTTTCGCGTATGGATTTAATTTCGGCGGCCTCGGTAGCCACAACGGCGCCAGTGAGCAGGTCAACACTGCGGTTGCATCCGGCAACGCTATCGTCCACCGGGTCGGTATCCACATGAACATTTACGTAAACATCCTCGTATGCTGTGCCCGAATAGCTTACCGAGCCACCATTCTGCGAAGCAGGGTACGTCACATACCCGCTATAATGCACAGCTATACGTCTTGAAAAACTCCTTGTGTAACTCATAGCTATGCTTTTTTAAGGGTTTGGATGGATGTGGAAGCGAACATCTGCTCCATCATTTTCTTTACTCGTGGCGACACTTGGGAGTCGGCCACCATGCGGCTGAACTCGCCAGCCACCTCGCTGTTGGTGGCATTGTCGGTCCACTGCAGGTCGCCCAAAGTGCCCGACACGCTGTTGCGGATATCCATCTGCACGTTGTTCGGAAGTCCTGTGCTGTCCACAATCACGTTGGTGGAGGTGTTGCCGTTTTCGTTTATCAGCGACTCGCTGACGATGACGGGTATTGCCACATGAGCCTCCACTGCCCTGCCCTGAAGCAATATCTTGTCGGACAAGCGTTTCTGTTCTTCCGACTGGCACAGGAAACGGTTCATCGAATCTATCACATTGGATGCCCGCAGTTTAAGGTTCGAAACCATGATACGCTGGCTGTATGCCACACTTTCGAGCTGCGACACCGACACTGTGCCGGTGAGCATAGTCTGACGGTTGGAGAGTTTCGATGTCTCGTCCTGCGCAAAATCGAAGGTGGGGCGATCGAGCTCCTGCACTCGGTTTTTCAGTTCGCGGTTCAGTGCGTTGAAAAGTTTGAAATAACGCGCCGAGGTCATATTATAGTCGCGTTCCATGCGGTCGCGGAGGGCCAGAAGCTGTTTTTTCAGCTGGTTGAGTTTCATCAGGTGCGAGTCCACTTCGCTCTGCAGCTTGGCGGTTTTCTGCGATATTTGGGAACGTATCAGGGTGTAAAAGCCGCGGTTCACGTTGTCGCAAACGTTGTCGGCGGCATCTTTTTCTGCTTTAATAACAGCGGTCTGCATTGCTGTAACGGCAGTTGTTGTGCCAACCACATGTCCCGAAATACGATTGATTTCGCGCGCCATGGGCTCGGTATCTATCATACAATCTATACTTGCCATAACATATTAGTTTTTAAGTTGTTGTGGTTCGGATTTACTCATGGGAATTAAGATAATCGAGAAGGGCATTGTATTCATCTTCAGATATGTCGCGAAGGTCGTACCCGTCGGCGGTACCAACATATTCGTATGCATGGAGTTCGCTTTCGCCATTCTCATTCTCTTCTGCTCTTATCGCATAACGTTTACCGTTGAACTCCACTATCTGATAGTCGTCCTCTTCATCCTCTTCAACCTCATCGTCCTCTTCATCGGGTTGGTCGGATTCTTCTTGGTCATCGCCAAAATCCTCGTTGTCGTTATTTTCGTCAGAGGTCATATCGCCATCGATGTCATCCGTTTCGGTGTCAACTGCGTCATTTTCATCGGACACTAAACCAGAGTTTTCCGCTTCGATGGCGTTGTTGTCGGGAGTTTCGATGGGCTCTTCGTCGCCACCGCCATCTTCAATATCTGCGGCAGGCTGTTGTGGCGCCACGGGAGGCATGGCTGCCGGGCGGCTCAGAGTGCCAAGGGCTTGCGAGGCCATATCCTTGAGGTTGGTGTCGAGATATTCGAAAGTAATCTCCTCCACTTTTGGAGCCGGTGGCAGTTCCACTGTTTTTGCCAGCAGAGGATTGGCAGTGGCAAGGGGTTTGCGGCGCGGGTCAAGTTTCTCCACTTCGCTGCCGGCAACGGCCACTTCGTTGCTGTATCCGTCGGCCAGCTTGGCATCGTAGTATTCCACATGTCCAAACCGTGCGGCCTTTTCGTCGATATCGTCTTTCAGCCGTGTGATATAATCTTCGAACTGCTCTTGAACCCTTTGGAACTCCTGCGACTGTGCGGCAAAGGCGGCAGCTGTTTCGGCAACGTTGTCAGTTTTCTGCACCACGGTGGCGTCGAGGTTTTTGGTTTCCGATTCGTCCATTGCCGATTCGGTGCGCTGCAGCGAGATAAGGGTGTTGTATGCGGCCACATACTCGCGCAGGCTTTCCTGCATAAGGTTGATGATATCCGAGCTCTCGGCGCGGTTGGCACGGTAGAAAGCGTCGGTGTCCTGATGCCATTTGTTGAGGTAGCTGATTTTCTGGTCTTTGATGTGGTTATAGATTTTTAGACGCTCGATGCGTGTTTCTTGCATGAGGTTATGCACCACTGGGGCCACAATTTCTTCGTACAGCTGGTGTACTCCGAATGGCACGGTGGTGGAGCTCCCGTCTTCGGCGGTCCACATTCCGGTAACGAGGTTGTAGCGCACTCTGGAGCTCTGTTTCAGGTGGAACGGCTCGTATCCCTGCGCACTTTCGGAGTAGTCGAAACTTTCGTTCTTTATACGTTCTATCTCGTCGTGCTCAAGTAGTGGCGAGTAGTGGTTGTACGGCGATTTCAGAAGCAGGTACAGAAGTTTGTTGGATTCGAAAATCACCTTGTCGGTGGAAGCCAGTTTCATTGCCGATATAGTCTGCACCGACTGTGCCATGGTGGACATAAGGCTTTTCAGCACGTCCTCGAACTGCTGCGATTTGTTTGCGAGGGAGTCTTTCAGGCGGTTCAGCTGCTGGAACTTGTTGATGCTCGGTGCGTAGGTCTGGCTGTCGAACACCTGAACCACGGGGGCGTCGGCGGGAATTTCGGTTGTGGAGTATTCGTTCAAATAATTGAGGTAGTCGCTGTTGTCGGCCACCAAGGGCAGCGACACGGAGTCGATGTCCAAGTCGTCCAAACAAAAGGCTATGGTGCGGAGCGAGCGTTCCAGTTTTCCGAAATAGTCGTGCTGGTTCACCTGCTGTATGGAGGTGGAGAATTCGTCGGTGTCGATGGTCTCCGTGTCGTCCGACGACTCCACCAACGGTGCTTCGCTCGAAAGGTTGGCAAGGTCGCCTATGGTATTGACAAGCAGGTCGTTCTGTCGTGAAACCTGTATTTTCACTTCCGATTCGGGCACCTGTCCGGTGTAGTCCACAATAAAGCTTTTGCCCTCGTATTTCACACGGTCGGCCACCGGCACGTAGGCCACGCCCATTTTGTTCACCTTGTAGCCGCGGAAAATCTCCTTGTGCAGTTTCTTGAACTCGGCAATGCGGGCGTCAATGGCTGCTATCTCCTTGTCAATGCCGCTTTTTTTGATAAAATATACGAAAAACAGAATGATGGTAAGGAACCAGTACCACAGTTTGGAACGGTCTTGCTCCAGCTTTTTCTTGTCTGCCTCGAGTTTCTGAATTTCTTTTTCGATGCGTTCTTCCTCAGCCACCACTTTCTCGGCCGCCTGCCGGTAGTAGTTGAAAAGAACTTTGGCCTCGTCCTGATAGACGTTGACCGATTCGGGGAAAATTTTTCCTGTCATTTTTACATGTCTTTTTGGTTAAACTTCTATATTTTTATATTAAAGATACTTCAATGCAAAAAAAAGACACGTCAAAAAATGGTCAACAAGTTGCTCGACGTGTCTTGAATCATTTACGACAAAAGGCTTTTGCGACGTTGCAGAAGGTTTTGGCACAGTGCTATGTTGCGGGCAATGTCGTCCTTGTTCATATCGTAGTTGGCCATGGCCACGCGTATGCTTTCCGATGCAGACACAATCTGATTGTCGAGCTCGGCGGCCTCGTCGGAGTTGTTTGGTGCCATAAAACGGGTATCGTCGGCCATATCGGAAATTTGCTTGCGCACCTCGTCGGGCAGTCCGTTGGTCAGGGTTGCCTCGTTGTTCAGCTGCGAAAGTATGCGTTTAACGTAGTCGCGGTTGTCGAGTTTCTCACGTTCCTCAGCTTGCACTTCGGCAACTTTCTCTTCGCCGCCTTTGGCAAACATCAATCCCATCAAAAGAAGGAACAGAAGTACCGCCTGCACAATTATCTGCACTTTGAAACTGACGGGCTCGGGCTGCTGGTACACAAGGCAATACACCATAAAACCTATGGCGGCTATGTCGTAAATGATGGTGAAAAACCAGCGTATGCCGAGGTTACCCACCCGGCGCTGCGACGGATCGCCGAAATCCACCCAAGGCACAAGCACATCGATGAAAAAAAGAGAATAAACGATAACCGATACCACCGTGTCGAGCACAAGCACGTCGTCGGCTATCTTATCTTTTCCAAGCACCACAAAAGCAATGACAATCAGTGCCACGCCTATGGCATACAATATCCATGAAAAGAGTTTAGACGTTTTCATAACTGAAAATAATTATAATTAAATGATACTTCAACCGATTTTATTGCCGCATTTGGGACAGAATTTGGTTCCGGGCTGCACCGAGGAGCCGCAACGCGAGCAGCGGTCGCCCATCTGTGTGGGTTGTCCGCAGTTGGGGCAGAATGTGGCGCCTGCCGGTATGGAAGCATTGCAGTGTGGGCAGTGGTTGCCAGAGGCGGCCTGCAACGCGGCGCCGCATCCCACGCAGCGTTTGGCGCTTTCGTCGTTGTCGCGTCCGCAGTTTGGGCACGGGTTGTATTTATGTCCGCAGTTGGGACAGAACTGTATTCCCGCAGGTATGGGTTTGGCGCAGTGCGAGCAGAACACCATTTTTGCCTGTGGTTGCTGCACGGGCTGCTGCATTCCGCCCATCTGATTGGGTTGCTGCATGTTGGAGGCGTAGCCGGTTGGCTGCATCAGGTTGTTGTTTCCGGCGCCCATGCCGCCCATGCCACCCATCATACCCATTGCCATAAGGCCGCCAAGCAATCCGCCCTGCGAGCCGTTCATGCCTTCCACAGCACCCGACGCCACACCGAACATCTGCTCCTGCTGCCATGTATGGCCGGTGATGTCCATCGAACTGCGCTGCGATATGGCTTCGGCAATTTTAACACCCTCGGGGGTGGATTTGTCTATCATCACATCTGTAAGATAGAACTTGGTAAGCTCGAAACCAATATCTTTCCAGAAAGGCGAGAGCTCGGTTTGCAGATAACGGGAGATGTCGTCGAAATTGGCGGTGATATACTTAAAACCCAATCGGTTGGCCTGCATATAGCTCACTATTATCGATTTGGACTTGGAGGTAAACTCGCCAAGGAACTGGTCGGTGAGGTCGTCTTGGTCGAATATCTCCTTGGTGCCGACAATTTTTACGAGAAACTTCTCGGCATCTACAAGCTTAAGGCCATAACGCCCTTGGAATGCCAAAGGAATCTGGGCGTTGTAATCGGCGTCGTGGATGGGCAGGTTGGCCATACTCCAGTCAAGGTTGGCCATCTGAACTTTGTTGACAAACCACACCTCGGCGGTGAATGGGTTTTTGCCGCCGAAAGGAATGCCAAAAAGGTTGCGCAATATTGGCAGGTTTTCGGTGTTTAGCGTGTGCTTGCCCGGCCCGAACTTGCCCATTATCTGACCCTTGGAGAACAGAACCGCCTCCTGCGACTCCTGTACAACAAGCTGTGTGTAAGTGCTCAGATTGGTATGCGGAAAACGGTACGCATATATAGTCTTGTCGCCCTGTGGTGCCCAACGCACCATATCAATAATTGCCATAATTTACTGCATTTTAGATTATTAAAGACAAAAAAAAAACAATATTAAACAAATAATTAGTATTGCAAATATACTTTTTTTTTCAAAACAAAACCAATACAAAACAAAAAATTTACTAACAAACACTAAAAAACTCAGAAACAACATAATAAAAATGGTGATAACAAAAAATTCCAAACCAACACATTATATATATTGTATTTACCTGATTGAACGGTTGCAGAAATATGCCGTCGCTATTACATCAGTCAATGGCAACAGAAAAAAATGCCGCGTTAGTATTTGTTCATCGCTTAGCTTTCAATCTTTTTTTGTATATTTGTATTTCTGTATAAGCAGAAAATAAAAATTAAATTAGTAACATAAAACACTCACAATCAATGAAAAGAATCAAATTCTTACTAGTCATTTTTGTTGCCGTGGTTATGGTTTCCGCCTCCGCCATTGCCCAAAAATACACCTACAAGACCTATCCCAACGACCCTCTGCAGGTGCGCGAATACACCCTCGACAACGGTCTAAAAGTTTTCCTGAGCGTTTATAAGGACGCCCCGCGCATACAAACCTACATCGCCGTGCGCGCCGGAAGCAAAAACGACCCCAAGGAAACCACCGGTCTGGCCCACTATCTGGAACACATGCTTTTCAAAGGCAGCCACCAGCTGGGAACCACCGACTGGGAGAAGGAAAAAGTTTACATCCAGCAAATTGAAAACCTGTACGAGGTTTATCGCCGCACCACCGACGAGACACAGCGTGCCAAAATCTACCGCCAGATAGACTCCATCAGCTACATAGCCTCCACCATTGCCATTGCCAACGAGTACGACAAAAGCATGACTGCCATCGGCAGCGAGGGCACCAACGCCTTCACCTCCAACGACTACACCATGTACGTGGAGAACATCCCCGCCAACCAAGTTGAAAACTGGGCCAAAGTGCAGGGCGACCGTTTCCCCAACCTTGTGCTGCGTCTGTTCCACACCGAGCTTGAGGCCGTTTACGAGGAGAAAAACATAGGCATGGCTCATGACAACCGCCGTGTGAACGAAACCATGATGGCCGCCCTGTTCCCCAACCACCCCTACGGCCAGCAGACCACCATCGGCACCATCGAGCACCTCAAAAACCCCTCGATGAAAAACATACGCGAGTACCACGCCGCCTACTATGTGCCAAACAATATGTGCGTGGCCATGGCCGGCGACTTCAATCCCGACGAAGTCATCAAAATCATCGACAAATACTTCGGCAGCTGGAAACCCGGCAACGTGCCGTCGTTCACCAAAGTGAAAGAGCAGCCCATCACCACACCCATCATACGTCTTGTAAACGGTCAGGACCCCGCCAACCTTACCATCGCTTTCCGCATCGAAGAGGGTAACGGCAGCCGCGACGCCCTGCTTGCCCAAGCCATGGAGATGGTGCTCAACAACGGCAGCTGCGGCCTTATCGACCTCAACCTTAACCAGAAACAGCTCTGCCTCGGCGCCTACGCCGGCACCTACACCCTCAACGACTACGCCGCCTTTATGCTCGGCGGACGTCCCACCAAAGGACAGACCCTAGGACAGCTGCGCGACCTGCTGCTCGAACAGCTCGACCTCCTGAAACAAGGCCAATTCGACGAAAGCCTCATCGAAGCCAGCATCAACCAGCTGAAACTCCGCATAATGAAAC
>CALGGY010000049.1 GCA_937915785.1 uncultured Bacteroidales bacterium | reverse complement strand
CAATCACTTGTCCATTTATCAACAAGCCAATTGCATGGTTACTTGCGGAATTTAGTTTATTTTTGACAAAAATAATACTACCGTGACAAACTTTATTATCACATTAATCAAAGAAGCAATAAACAAACCTTTTTTTGTATATTTGCAAAACAAAAAATAGACACCATGAACAAAACCAAGATTATAATAATCAGCATATTAACGACCTTTTGTGCAGCCTGTAGCACATCGGTAACCAAATCGGGACAAACAAACTATGACTTCACCGACGACTATGGCACAACGGTTTCGGTACCTGCAAGTCCCAAACGAGTTGTGTCGGTATCGCCTGCCGTTACCGAGATAATATTTGCCCTTGGTGCCGACAGTCTGCTGGTGGGTCGCACCGATTTCTGCCAATACCCTGCCCAAGCCCTCGAAATTGAAAGCATCGGAGGTATCTCCAACCTCAACATCGAAAAGGTGATTTCGCTCCATCCCGATCTTGTGATAAGCGGTTCGATGGTGCCGCAAAAAGCGGTGGAACAGATAAACAAAGCCGGCGTGCCATTGGTATGCGTCATCGAAAAACCAGCTTTCGAGGGCCTTTTCGAAAACATTGCCACCATAGGCAGGCTGGTTGGCAGCACCGAAACCGCCGAAAAACTCAACGACTCGCTGAAACGCGAGGTAGAAAAAATACATCTCGACACAAGCTCGCACACACCCACAGTATATTATGTAGTAGGCTACGGCAAAGGGGGCAATTTCACTGCAGGCGGCAACACCTTCATCAACGACATACTGCTGCGCGCCGGCTGCCGCAACATTGCCGAAAACATCAGCGGATGGGAGTTCAGCCTCGAATCGCTACTGCTTGCCGATCCTGACTACATACTCATTCGCAAAGAAGATGCCGAAAAATTTTGCAATACAGAACCTTACAACAAACTCTCGTCCGTGCGCAACCATAAAGTGATACCCCTTGAAAGCGCCTACCTCGATCTGCAGGTGCCACGCAACATAGAAGGACTTCTGCTAATACACCGGCTGACGCACAAAATCAACCAATAAAAACATTTCTGCAACACACACCATACCATTTGCCACAGCTTTTTTTCTTCACCAAACCACACAAAAAACAAATATTTTTCACAATTACCGACAAATCCAATAATTTTTCGTATCTTTGCAGTTTCAAAAAACGCGAAAAAAGGACAATTTAAAACGTAAAAAAGTTGGATAAAAACACTATTATCGGGCTTGTACTGATGTTTGCCGTATTTATCGGATACATCTGGTGGACAGCCCCGTCGAAAGAAGAAAGAGAAAAAGCACAAGCCTACCAAGACTCCGTTTACAAGGCCTATACCGACTCCGTTGCCCGCGCCGAAGAAGCCCGCGTGGCCCAGCAGCTTTTGGCCGACTCCCTTGCCACCTACGACACCGCCGCACAGCAAACCGCCCTTGAGCAGGCCCGCAAAGCCGCCGGCGCTTTTGCCTGCAACCTCGACGGCGAAAACACAACAATATCCGTAAAAAACGAGGTGTTCAGCCTCGACATCAACAGCCTCGGAGCCAAAATAGACAACGTGGTGCTTTCCGAATACACCAGCTACGGCGACCTGCCGCTCGACCTCATAGGCAAGGGCAACGATAGCCTAAGCCTCACTTTCAGCACCAAGAACTATGAGGCCATCTCAACCGGAAACCTCAATTTCACCCCCTTTATCAACGGCCAAAAAGCCGACGGCGACACACAAATAGAACTCTCCGGCACCGACTCAGCCATAGTGTCGATGCGCGCTTTTGTGGCAGGCACAGACTCCGCCACAGCGATGGACCCCAACCGCTACCTTGAATTCCGCTACACCATCCGCGGCAACAGCCACGAAGTGAAATTCGACATACATTTCCACGGGCTGCAAGGCACAGTGCAGGACAACTCCAGCCTAACCCTCTTTTTCAAAAACCAGCTCACCCGCCACGAAAAACACGCCGTTGGCAAAAGCGGCCGCGGCGACCAAGAACGCTCGTACTCATCCATTTACTACAAACCCACCAACGACAACGCCGACAATCTGAGCGACGGCACCAACGGCGAGGAAAACGTGAAATCGCCACTGCAGTGGATTGCCTTCAAACAACAGTTTTTCAGCACCATACTCATCGCCGACAGCGCCTTTGAAAACGCCGACCTGCGCACCTCCACCTCCCAATCGGCCGACGAACGCTACCTGTGCGACATGGAAAGCACCATAGGACTGCCCTTCAGCCCCACCGACGACTACACCTTTGGCATGCGCTACTATTTCGGCTCCAACAAATACCGCACCCTGCGCAACATGGACCTCGGTCTGGAACGTATGCTGCCACTGGGATGGGGATTCTTCGCCATACAGTGGGTGAACCGTTTCGCAATAATACCGGTGTTCAACTTCCTCGAACAGTTCAACTGGAACTACGGCATTATCATCATCATACTCACCATACTGGTTAAATTAGTGCTGTTCCCCATAGCCTACAAATCGTACTCATCGTCGGCGGTGATGCGTGTGCTGCAACCCGAGGTGGCCAAGCTGAACGAGAAATACCCCAAACAGGAGGATGCCCTGAAAAAACAACAGGCCATGTCGGCACTGTACAAAAAAGCGGGGGTTAGTCCAATGGCCGGATGCCTGCCCATGCTTCTGCAGCTGCCCATACTCTACGCCATGTTCCGTTTCTTCCCCGCCTCAATAGAGCTGCGCCAGCAGCCCTTCCTTTGGGCCGACGACCTCTCCACCTTCGACTCCATACTCGACCTGCCATTCAACATACCCTTCTACGGCGACCACATAAGCCTCTTCTGCCTGCTTATGTTCGGCTTGCAGTTTGTTTACACTTGGTACACCATGCGCCAGCAAGCCTCGTCGCAAAGCATACCCGGCATGAAATTTATGATGTACTTCATGCCTTTCATGATGCTGTTCATGCTCAACAGCATGTCGGCGGCACTCAACTTCTACTACTTCCTCTCGCTGTGCATCACCATGTTGCAGATGGTGATAATACGCCGCACCATAAACGAGGACAAGATACGCCTGCGCATCGAAAAAGCCAACGCCAACGCCAAGAACAAACCGCAGAAAAAATCCCGTTTCATGAAACGCCTCGAGGAGATGCAGAAACAAGCCGAGCAGATGCAGAAAAACGGAGGAAAAAAGTGATTACTAACCAGAGGGTTGACTCTTAATGGCAAAATATCATACACAATACAAAATAATGACAAAACAGTAAAAAAAGCAAACAATATACAATAATCAACTGGTAAACGGCCCAAAGCCGGAATAATACTGCACAAGCCGCAACCACCACAAAAAAAACACAACATGGAACTACTAATTATCGTCATTTTCGTTGTAGGATACGCCTGCATAGCACTGGAGCACCCTCTGAAAATAAACAAGACCGCCACGGCACTGCTCCTTGGCGTTTTGGTGTGGACCATTCTGGCCCTCTCGCACACGATGGAACCCAAAATCATCAGCTCGGAACTGGTGAAAAACCTCGGCGAAACAGCCGAAATAGTGTTTTTCCTGCTTGGCGCAATGACAATAGTTACCCTGATAGAAGACTACCAAGGTTTCCGTGTGATAACCGACCGCATAACCACCACCAACAAGAAAAAACTGCTGTGGATTCTCTCCATACTCACCTTTTTCCTCAGCGCCCTGCTCGACAACATGACCACCGCCATAGTGATGGTGGCCCTGCTGCGCAAGCTCATCGCCGACCGCAAAGAACGCTGGCTGTACGCTGGCATGGTGATACTTGCCGCCAACGCCGGCGGCGCATGGAGCCCCATCGGCGACGTAACCACCATAATGCTTTGGATAAAAGGCGAGGTTACAACCCTCAACATCATTGTAAAAACCCTTGTTGCCAGCTTTGTGTGCATAGCCATCCCCGTTTGGATAATAGGACGCACCCTGAAAGGTGACATGGAACGCCCGCAGGAAGAAAGATCCAGTCTCGAAGTGCCTGCACACCTGCGCCGCCTTGTGCTGATAATGGGAGTTGCCGCACTTATCTTTGTGCCAGTGTTCAAAACCATCACCCACCTGCCACCCTACCTCGGCATGCTGTTCGGTCTTGGCATACTGTGGATAACCACCGAAATAATAAGCCGCAAATACGAGAAAGATGGACACAAGTTGCCCACAGCCGTCATCACCCTCGAACATATCGACATACCCACCATACTTTTCTTCCTCGGCATACTGATGGCCGTTAGCTGCCTCAAAGTGGTGGGCATACTCGGACATCTGGCCGACGGCCTCGACTCCGCGTTCGGCACTGGTGTTCCCGGCTTCTTCTTCATAGACCTCATTATAGGCGTGCTCTCGTCCATAGTGGACAACGTGCCGCTGGTGGCCGCCGTACAAGGCATGTACGACCATGAGGCCGTGGATGCCGTGTTCGGCCAGAACCACCCCTTCTGGGAATTTTTGGCCTACTGCGCCGGCACAGGCGGAAGCCTCCTCATCATAGGCTCGGCCGCAGGCGTGGCTGTTATGGGCATGGAGAAAATCGATTTCATCTGGTACCTGAAAAAAATATCGTGGCTCGCACTGCTCGGTTATCTGGCAGGAGCCATAGTTTTCATAGCAATGGACATCACCCTTTTCGAAGCAATACCTTGGCTGCGCGACTTAGCATTGGCTCAACCCTTATCAAACCAAGCTTTACCCTTAGTTTAAAATGAAAGAAAACGAAACCAAGTCCGGCGTTCAGAATTCAAACACCGCCGCCGGCAACAAAAAACCTTTTTACAAACGCAAATGGGTAAGAGTTACTTACCTCTCGCTACTACACCTTTTCGCCATCTACGGAGCAATACAAATTGTCGGACTGGTGATATTCAAGCTCGGCCTCACCAACAATAGCGGCACCGTGGACAAAAACTCGCGCTACCTGATGGAAGTGTCGGAAATGAACGACCTTGCCAAAAACGACACGTCGGCACGGCAACGCATACAAGTGGATTTGGACCAATATGTGAAAATGGCCGCATTCGGACGTTTCTACCCCGAAAACGCACGTCTGATGATGCAGACACTCCGCACTTGCGACAACCCATCAGTAGTATCGCAGATGATAGCCGCAGCATCGCTATACGCCGACAAAAACGAGGACTACACCAAATTTTTGGATAAGATGCTGAAATCTTACGAGTCGGAGAAACAACAGCAAAACCCCAACGTGATACCGTGGATGGCCACCGAGGAATGGACAGCTCTGAAACAGGCAATACTGAAAGACAAACACCTGATAGACAGCGCCGCACACATTACCGGCGTGGACCCCCGACTGATAGTGGGCTGCCTTGTGGGCGAACAGATGCGACTTTTCAACTCCAAACGCGAAATGTACAAAACCTACCTCGCACCAAAGGCCATACTCTCTGTACAGTCGCAGTTCTCCCTCGGAGTGAACGGCATCAAAGATTTCACCGCCATGAAAGTGGAACGCAACCTCAAGGACCCCAACAGCGAATACTACATGGGCAAAGAATACGAGCATATCCTCGATTTCCACACCGCCGACCACACCACCGAACGCGTAAACCGCCTAGTGGACTATCGCAACCACCTCTATTCGTACATCTACACCGGCTGCATATTGCACCAGACCATGAAACAATGGCAGCGCGCCGGATACGACATCTCCAACCGCCCCGATATACTGTTCACACTGTTCAACGTGGGTTTCTCGCAGTCGCAACCCAAACCCGACCCAAGGTGCGGCGGCTCGCACATCACCATACAAGACCGCGTTTACACCTTCGGAGCCATAGGTTTCGACTTCTTCTTCAGCGGCGAACTGAGCGACGAATTCCCACTCCACAACCAATATTTCCGCCAAGAACAGAAAACCTCCAAAACACAAAACGACACTACAAACAATAATATTGTTAAAAACAACGTTACTATATAAGTATCAAAAACATATTAAACACAAAAAACAAAAAGCAATGATGTCAACAATCAAGACAGTGGCCATAGCCCTTTCGCTAATCCTTGCAGTGCAGGTAAGCGCCCAGAAAAAGCCACAACAGCAGCCCTCGGCAAAATACGCCACCTACGTGGCCGGCACCAACTACGAAGGATACGCTTTCAACGAAGAGTTTGAAACCGACATCACTGTGGAGAACATGGCTGGACGCTTCACCCTCAGCTCGGCAGACATCGACACCCTCGAAAGGCTGATGAAGAAAAAAATAGCCAAACTGAACCACACTCACAACCACCAAGCCAGCATGGAATGCCAGCTCATCGACGAGCACCTCGAAAAATACAAACGCCAGTACATAGGTTTCATCAACGAGGACGGCGACAAAGTTGTTTGGGTGAACTTTCTGCGCGACCGCCGCTTCGACAAACTGCTTCTCTACGAAATCCCCAACATAACAGGTGGATGCAGCAGTTTCTTCCACGTTAAGGTAAATATGGACCACCGCTTGGTTTACGACCTCGAAGTGAACGACCCTGGCGACGTAGTATATACCAAACCCGCCGTAAAACGCAAATACCGCCGCGTGAGCAAACCCAAATAATCCCAACAAAGTGAAAGAACTACTTACACAAGCCACCCTTGCCAAGTTTCTGAAATTCTGTGTCGTTGGAATGTCAGGAACAATAATAGATTTTGGCCTTACTTGGCTGTGCAAAGAAATATTCAAAATACCGAAATTTGTGGCCAACGCCATTGGCTTTGTGGTGGCCGCCACCAGCAACTACATACTGAACCGCATCTGGACTTGGGGCAGCACCGACCCTCAGGTGGGAGTGGAATATGTGAAATTTTTCGGGGTGTCGCTCATCGGACTCGGGCTCAACACCCTGATACTGTATCTGCTACACGAAAAACTGAAACTCAACTTCTGGATTTCGAAAGTGTTTGCCACAGGCGTGGTGATGGTGTGGAATTTCCTTGCCAACCACTTTTTCACCTTCGCCGCCGTTGCCGCTTAGCAACCAATAGCCCTTTATAACAACAAATAACAATACAACATGAGAAAAACCGCTTTTTTGGTACTTGCACTGCTGATGTCGTATTTTTGTGGTACCAATGCCCAAACCGCCATCGACGAACTATTTGCCAACCGACCGGAAGTGGTTTTCTCCTTTGTGGAAGGCAACAACGCCAAGCTACGTGAGCTCAGTCGCATCATCTCCATCGACAAGCGCCACGGCGACACCATCACCGCCTACGCCAACCGCGACGAATTTCAGGCATTCCTCCAAAAAGGCTACAAATATACAATAATAAAACAAGGCTTCGAAAAGGCCGTAACCATGGCCACCACCGTGGCTCAGATGTCCGACTGGGACCGCTACCCCACCTACGACGTGTATCTGCAGATGATGGACAGTTTCGCCATCAAACACCCCACCCTGTGCCAAATAGACACCATAGGCACCTCGGTGCGCGGCAGGCTGATACTCTGCGCAGTGATATCCGACAGCCTGAGCACAGACCAAAACGAACCGCAATTTTTCTACACCTCCACCATGCACGGCGACGAGGTTACAGGCTACATACTGATGCTCCGCCTGATAGACTACCTGCTTGCGAACTACGGCACCGACGCCGAGATAACCCGCCTTATAAACACCACCCGTATATACATAAACCCCCTTGCCAACCCCGACGGCACATACAACGGCGGCAACAACACCGTGTCGCGGGCCACACGCTACAACGCCAACTACACCGACCTCAACCGCAATTTCCCCGACCCTTGGGGTACACAACCCATGTCGGCAACCCAGCGCGAAAACACCGCCATGATGGACTACGCCCAAAACCACCATTTTGTAATGTCAGCCAACCTGCACGGCGGCTCCGAAGTGGTGAATTTCCCATGGGACAGCTACACAGCCGACGAAAAACTCTCCGCCGACTACCTATGGTGGCAAGACGTGGGACGCCGCTTTGTGGACAGCTGCCGAGCCGTGAATGGCAGCGCATACACATCCGAAAACCGCAGCGGAACCATTGTGGGCGGCAACTGGTACGTTATCAGCAACGGACGGCAGGACTACATGAACTACTACCACCACTGCAAAGAGGCCACTATTGAAGTATCGACCACAAAAACCCTGTCGAGCTCACTGCTGCCCAGCTACTGGAATTTCCACCGCAGGGCTCTGATAGACTACATACATCAGGTGCACCGCGGCATACACGGCATGGTGGTGGACTCCCTTACACGCCAGCCACTGCAAGCACTGATAACCGTGGACAACTACGACAGCGACAGCTCCAACGTGTGGAGCCGCAACGCCCGCGGCGATTTCTACCGCCTGCTGCTCAACGGCGACTACTCCATTACTGCCACCGCTCAAGGCTACCGCTCCAAAACCATCGGCAACGTAACTGTGCACGACACCGCCACTCACATACTGATAGAGCTGGTGCGCGACCAATCACCAGCAGCTCTCTCACACACCGAAAATACCGACAACATTGCCATATATCCCAACCCTTGCAAAAATACCCTGTCAATATCGGGGAATATCCGCAACTACCGCATTGTAAACACTTTGGGACAGACAATAAAAAGTTCCACCAAACAAAGCGGCGGCAACATAACCATAAACATGGAAAACATGCCCAAAGGATTGTATTTTGTGGAAATTGACCACAAATCGGGACTAAAAACCATACACAAGGTTTTGAAAAAATAGTGCTCCCGCACAAAAACAACACGTAACATAAAAACGGCAATACAACATCCCCATAGCGCGCCAAGCAACTGTGGGTTGAAAAAATCCAGCCCAAACAGAATATCCACACAAATGCCAGATGTTTTTTTCAACATCTGCCAAAATTGCATACTTTTTTATTTTCAAAATCAATATTTTTATTGTACTTTTGCAAAGAACACACATTATCCGCACATTTTGGTAACATATTTTCTTTCAAAACAATAGGGAGGCACTATATGAAAAAACTGAGCATTATAGCAATAATACTGTCGATAACCACCCTTTCGCTGCAAATATTCATTTTTGCCACATCGGCAGGCCAGCCTACGGAGAGCCTTTCCGCTAAACAGGCCAAATCTCTTTTTCAAAACATCGCCCCAGAAATACCCGACAGCCTCAGTTTTGCCGGCGAGAAAGTACCTGTGGACGATTTCTACGTGCGCGAGGCCATAGACCGCGAACTGATTGCCAACGTTTACCGCCATTCCGCAACAATCCTCACCATGAAACGCGCCTACCGCTATTTCCCCATCATCGAACCCATACTCAAAAAAAACGGAGTGCCGCTGGATTTCAAATACCTTTGCGTGATAGAAAGCGAGCTTACCAACGCCACCTCGCCGGCCAAGGCACAAGGATTCTGGCAGTTTATCAAAAGCACCGGCACCAGCTACGGACTTGAGGTGAACGACGACATAGACATGCGCAACAACGTGGAAGCCGCCACCATTGCCGCCTGCCGCTACCTGAAAGACCTGAAAGCGACCCTCGGCAGCTGGACCTCGGCGGCAGCGGCATACAACTGCGGCGAAAACGGACTGCGCAAACGCATCAACGAACAAGGGGTGAAATCGTACTACGACACCTACATTTTCACTGAAACCACACGCTATGTGCCACGCATACTGGCCATGAAAACAATAATGCAAAACCCACAAAAATATGGCTTCTACCTGCGCTACTGCGACATGTATCCGCAGATAACCACCAAAAACGTGGAACTGAAAGGACAGAACGTGAACCTGATAGACTTTGCCAAACAAAACGGCACCACATACAAAACCCTGCGCCTGCTCAACCCATGGCTGCTCGGCAGCAAACTCACCAACAAGGCCAACCGCACCTACACCGTCAAAATTCCAGGCTCCGACGGCATAAGTTTCAGCAAAATGCAGAAAAACGACGACAAAAAAACCGACTTCATCACCAAACTCTGACAATGGACAAACCCAACCCCAAAAACGGCAAACTCGAAATACTTGGCGCCCGCGAGCACAACCTGCAAAACATAGACACCAACATACCCCGCGGCAAACTGGTAGTATTCACCGGACTTAGCGGCAGCGGCAAGTCTTCGCTCGCTTTCGACACCATATACGCCGAGGGCCAACGCCGGTACATGGAGACTTTTTCGGCCTACGCCCGCCAGTTTATAGGCAACATGGAACGCCCCGACGTGGACCGCATCAACGGCCTGAGCCCCGTTATTGCCATAGAGCAGAAAACCACCAACAAAAACCCGCGCTCCACAGTGGGCACCGTTACCGAGATATACGACTTCATACGCCTGCTGTACGCCCGCGTCGCCGACGCCTACTCGTACCTTAGCGGCAAAAAAATGGTGCGCTACACCGAAACTCAAATCATCGACCTGATAAACGAAAGCTACACCGGAAAAACCATATACCTGCTGGCCCCTTTGGTGAAACGACGCAAAGGGCACTACCGCGAACTGTTCCAACAAGTGGCCAAAAAGGGTTTTCTGCGCGTACGCGTGGACGGCACAGTGCAGGAGATAACCTACAAAATGCAACTGGACCGCTACAAAACCCACGACATAGAGCTGGTGGTGGATAAAATTGCCGTTAGCGGCAAAACGGGCGACAAACGCCTGCTGGAATCGGTGCGCACTGCCTTCAAACAAGGCAAAGGCGAACTTATGGCACTTGTGTGCGACACCGACGAGATACGCCATTTCAGCAAAACGCTGATGTGTCCCGACACAGGCCTCTCCTACCCCGAACCCGAACCCAACACCTTCTCGTTCAACTCGCCCTACGGCGCCTGCCCCAAATGCAACGGCTTGGGCGAAGTGTCGGAAATAGACCTGTCGAAACTCATTCCCAACCCCAAAAAATCAATCCACGAAGGGGCTTTCGAAATGCTGGGCAAATACTCGCCAAACAACTATTTCTACCGCCAGCTTGAAATGCTCGGACGCAACTACGGTTTCACCATCGACGACCCCGTGGAGAGTTTCTCCGACGAGGCCATGAACGCCATTCTCTACGGCAGCACGCAGATGCTCGGCATCAAGGACTCCACCGTGGGCGGATACGACGCCACAGGTTTCCAAGGCATCATCAACTACATATCGCAGCTGGCCACCGACGAGAGTTCCACAGCCCTACAGAAATGGGCCAACAGCTTTATGAACACCGTGCCCTGCCCCGAATGCGGCGGCACACGTCTGCGCAAAGAATCGCTGCATTTCCGCATCGACGGCAAAAACATTGCCGAACTGGCCAATATGGACCTTGTTGCCCTATACCAATGGTTCGACGGGCTGGAAGAACGCCTCGACGAGCGCCAACGCACTGTGGGACACGAAATTAACGACGAAATAAAGAAACGCATACGGTTTATGCTCGACGTGGGCATAGGATACCTGTCGCTAAACCGCAACTCGCGGTCGCTGTCGGGCGGCGAGTCGCAACGCATACGGCTGGCCACACAGATAGGCTCGCAGCTGGTAAACGTGCTGTACATACTCGACGAGCCGAGCATAGGGCTGCACCAGCGCGACAACCACAAACTTATCGACGCACTGAAAAAACTGCGCGACATAGGCAACTCCGTCATCGTGGTGGAACACGACCGCGACATGATACTCAACGCCGACCACATCATCGATATCGGTCCCGGCGCCGGCATCGGCGGAGGCAAGATTGTGGCACAAGGCTCTTTGGACGACATACTGAAATCCAACTCCCTAACCTGCCAATACCTCAACGGCAAACGCCGCATAGAAATTCCCAAACGCCGCTCCATAGCCAAATGCAAACACCTTGTGGTGGAAGGCGCCACAGGCAACAACCTTAAAAACGTGACCCTCGACCTCCCGCTCGGCGTATTTATCTGTGTTACAGGCGTTTCGGGTAGCGGAAAATCGTCGTTGGTGAACGAAACCCTGCACCCCATACTAAACCACCATTTCTACCGTGCCACCAAACGTCCGTTGCCATACAAATCGATAAAAGGCATCGAAAACATCGACAAGGTGATAGAGGTGGACCAATCGCCCATAGGCCGCACACCACGCTCCAACCCAGCTACTTACGTAGGCGTTTTCAACGACATACGCATGCTTTTTGCCCAGCTGCCGTCGGCCAAGATACGAGGATACAAGTCCGGACGTTTCTCGTTCAACGTGGCGGGCGGACGCTGCGAGGCCTGCAAAGGGGCGGGCGTACGCACCATCGAAATGAATTTCCTGCCCGATGTGTATGTGGATTGCGAGGTGTGCCACGGCAAACGTTACAACCGCGAAACCCTAGAAATACGCTACAAAGGCAAATCCATAAGCGACGTGCTCGACATGAGCATCAACGAGGCGGTGGAGTTTTTCGACAACATACCATCCATATCCCGCAAAATAGAAACCATACGCGACGTTGGTCTGGGATACATCACCCTCGGACAGCCCTCCACCACCCTCTCGGGCGGCGAGGCTCAGCGCATGAAACTGGCCACCGAGCTCTCGAAACGCGACACCGGAAAAACTCTCTACATACTCGACGAGCCAACCACAGGACTGCATTTCGAAGACGTGCGCGTGCTGCTTGGCGTTCTGCAAAAACTGGTGGACAAAGGCAATACCGTGCTGGTAATAGAACACAACATGGACGTGATAAAAGTGGCCGACCACATTATCGACATCGGTCCCGAAGGCGGCATGGCCGGCGGCAACATTGTATGCACGGGTACGCCAGAACAAGTGGCACAATGTGCCGAAAGCTACACCGGACAATTCCTGAAAGACGAGCTGAAATAGGCTTTGCACAAATCTCTACATTGTACAAAGAACTCCAATGGCAGTACAAAAAAAATCTGGAAGTGTTCTTTCGCTTTTTTCCGAAAAAATGTATATTTGCAGAATGGTTGCACAACGTCATTTACTGAACTCAAAATAATAACCAATTAAATATCAATCAAATATGTCAGACCAACGACTTGATGAATACCGCCGCTACTACGATGCCCGCACCGAGCGGTATGCCAACAACCCGCACCGCTACCATTCATACGAGGCCGAAAAACGCCTTCGCGACCTGTTTTACCGCTACGACACCTTAGAGGAAATACGCGACAACCTCGGCACTCTCAATATCGACTGCGCTTTTGCCGCTTGGCGCGACCAATACGAGATGGAAAGCCAATATTACGGCAGTGTGGACGAACCCATTCGCAAAAAAGGTGCCGACGAGGTGCTCTCGCAACTCGACCTCCATACCGACATCACCGAGATGTCGTCGGCAATTACCGACATCACCAACCGCAACAGCATGGAAATCAGCACATCCGATGCCTCCGGGCATGCACTGATGGAGGCCTGGCAACAGCTCGATGCAATAACTGTACTCATCACCGCCGAAGTGCCTGAAGAATACGGGCGCGACATGCATGAACGTGCCGAGGAGCTACGCCGCCACGTACGCGAAACGGTTCAATCCACAGAGGAAACCATGAGAGCATGGGTGCCCGCCTGGCGACTGAAACCCGAAACAGCACTGGAACCGCGCTACCGCCGGCTCCTGCCCTTCTCCGACGAAGAGGTAACAAAACATCTGCAACAATTCAAGGCTATCATCAACCGATAATAAAAAGGAGGGCGACTTATGGCAATAGACAAAACCTTATTGGATTCAATAGCAGGCGGTTACAAATTCTACCTCGACGACATGAAAAACCGCGGCATCGGCGGCGAGCATTTCGACACCGTGCAAAACCTGTACAACCGCATAATGGAACTTGGCGACGAATGCTCCGACATCAACGTGCTGTACGCCAAAATGCAGAACGAGAACATCATAGTGAAAATGTCCGAAGCCTACACCAAGGCCCTGACCGAGGAAGGCAACAAAAAATACAACAGTGACAACGGTTCCGTGTACGACGACAGCTACCTGATGAAAAACAACCTCGACGCTCTGCGCAGCAGCATACAATCGCTCCGCGACAATTTCGACAACATGCTGAAAAACGCCACCCCGTCGCAACGCATGAGGATATTGGTGGAGCATAACCCACAACCCATCATCAAAAGCATAGAGGAGATGATAGCCCTTGCCGAACAGCCCGGCATGACCTACCCAAATTTCCTTCGGTTGCAGATAGAACAAGGCCTCGACAGAGCTGTGGAAGGTATTACAACACGCCAGTTCATCGAAAAAACATTAGAAATGCACAAAGCCCTGATGAGCGACGACATTGCCATACGTATATGGCAAGAAAAACTCGACCAATACAACAAAACCGCAGCTCAGAACAAGTTCAACATTGTGGACACCCACGAGTGGGAGCTCATCTCCGACAGCATCGAGCGCAAATACCAGCCCGAAGCAAACCGCCGCTCCAGAATTTTCGACCTTTTCACCAACATACTCAGCAAACTCGACGCTTGGTGCGTGGCCTACTGCGACTACACACCGCGTGAGCTTATGCCTTGGACCACCATGACATTGCCCGACGCAAAACGCGACCTGAAACGGATACAGCAGACCTATCCGGGCATTATCAATGCGTACGAACACATGCTCGAAAAGTATTTCGCACTGAAATTCACCGACATAGCCGACAATCCCGATTTCCGCCACCACGTAATGTCAAACATGATAGACGAGTCGCAGGAACTGGTGGAATTTCTTATAACCGAGGCATACCCTCACTGCAAACCGCGGTGGGACCTGCCCAAAGAGCTTATCGGCAAACGCGAGCAGATACACTGCGACAACCGCGAGGGCAACCCAGACCGGCTCAAGCCATACCTGCGTATGAAACGCTATTACAACGACATCTACGGCGAAGGCTACATGGAACAGTTTATGAACGATATAGACCTCGGCAAAGCCGACAAAACCGAATGCAACTCCGCCGCCACACCTTGGAACTACGACACTTTTGTTCAAAATATGAGAAAATAGACTTCCGTCAATTATAAAATAACAACACCGCAATGAAAAAAACAATCCTCGCCACTCTTATAGCCACGCTGCTTTCAGTAATGGCCTCGGCCCAGACTTTTGTGGGAACACTCACCACCAACGGCTACAACAAAAACGACGTAACGGTGAAAATAACCACCAAAACCGCGGGCCAGGCAACAATTTCGATGTTCGGCGCCAAATTCTCGCGCTGGATGCCCGTGAAAGTGGATCTGGACATCACCCCAGTGAAAATTGACCAGAACCAACGTCTTTCGGCAAACAACGTGGTGCCCACCTCCGACGGCAAACGCTACAAAAAACGCATAGTAAAACAGCTAACTGGCTCCATTGGCGGCAACTCCCTAACTTTCAAATGTTTGATGGGCGACAAAGATGTTTCGTTCAGCGGCAAGCGCAAAAGCAAATAGCCCTTTGCACTGCATTATCAGAAATATAAACGTCCAAAAATTTGGCAATCAGCAAAACTTTGCGTATATTTGCACTCCATTTTGGCAAATGTGCGCACAGTGCTACCACACCTTTACCGAAAAAACTAAATCAATATATAACCCGTAAATTAAAAACATAAAATCATGACCGACAACAACATACAACTAAACCCCAACCGATTGGTAAGCTTTTTGGGCAAACCTATGAAAGAGTTCACCAAAGCCGACATACTCAAGGTGATAAGGGAATTCGACATAGAGATGGTGAAATTCCGCTACGTGGCCAACGACGGCAAGCTGAAAACCCTCAACTTTGTAATCAACAGCCTTGAGCATATCGACGAAGTGCTCACCGCCGGCGAGCGTGTGGACGGCAGCAGCCTGTTCCCATTCCTTGAGGCCGGCAGCAGCGACCTCTACGTGGTGCCGCGTTTCCGCACCGCTTTCATCGACCCCTTTGCCGAAATACCCACCCTCGACCTGCTGTGCAGCTACTACACCTACGACGGACAGCCCTTTGCCATGGCACCCGAACACACCCTTGCCAAAGCCGCACAGGCTTTCACCGAAACCACCGGCATGGAGTTCGAAACCATGGGCGAGCTGGAGTACTACGTAATTGCCCCCAAGGAGGACATTTTCCTTGCCGCCGACCAGCGCGGATACCACACCTCGTCGCCTTTCTGCAAATTTGAGGAATACCGCACCGAAGCCATGAAACTCATTGCCGAATGCGGCGGGCTGATAAAATATGGCCACAGCGAAGTGGGTAACTTTGTGGTGGGCGACACCATGTACGAACAAAACGAGATAGAGTTTCTGCCCACCAACGTGCAGGACTCCGCCGACCAGCTGGTGATAGCCAAATGGATAATGCGCAAACTGGCCTACCAGTACGGCATCACCGTAACCTTTGCACCAAAAATCACCGTGGGCAAAGCCGGCAGCGGAATGCACATACACACCCGCGTGAGCAAGGACGGCAAAAACATGTACATCGGTCCCGACGGCCTCACCGACACCGCCCACAAAGCCATTGCCGGAATGCTCGACATGGCTGCGTCGCTCACCGCTTTCGGCAACACCAACCCCACCTCGTATTTCCGCTTGGTGCCACATCAGGAGGCTCCCACCAACATCTGCTGGGGCGACCGCAACCGCTCTGCCATGATACGCGTGCCACTGGGCTGGGACAAAGGCTGCAGCAACATCATAAACCACTGCAACCCCTTGGAACCCGCCAACACTAAAGATTTCTCGTACAAACAAACCATAGAGATGCGCACCCCCGACGGCTCGGCCAACGTGTATCTTCTGCTGGCAGGCATGGCAGTGGCCGCCCGACACGGTTTCGAAATGGAAAACGCCGTGAAGTTCGCCAAAGACCGCTACGTTAGCGTGAACATTTTCGAACACGAGGATGTGCTGAAACGCCTTGCCGTGCTGCCCGACTCGTGCGCCGCCAGCGCCGACATTCTGGAAAAAGACCGCAAGGTTTACGAGCAGAAAGGTGTGTTCGACCCACGGCTGATAGACGGCATCCTCGGCGACCTGCGCCACTTCAACGACCGCACCCTGCGCGCCGACATCAACGCCGAATCGAACACCGCCACCGAAAAAACTCTGGCATTGGTACAACAGTTCATACAATGCGGATAAACGAATTCGAAATTCTGAATAGGGGCTTCGATTTCGGAGTTCGGAATTGGAATTTCGGATTTAGGAATTTGTTTCAACGTGTAAATATATATTCTTCAATTGTAGAATTTTGAGGTCAATTGTAATTATCCTTCAGAAACGTTGAAAAGCACATCATCCACAGATTAACCTATTGCAATGACAGTCAATTTCTTGGCAAAAATAAGGACAGTTTTGGGCAACAAAGTAATTTGCTTTGTCCTATTACTGTCCTTTTTTGTTGCTGGTATGGCGCAACAGCACGAGGTTAGCGGCACCATACGCGACAAAAAAAACGGCGACCCCGTGGCTTTTGCCAACGTTTTTGTGGACAACACCCGCACCGGAACCATCTCCGACATTGCGGGCAACTTTTCACTGAAGGTGGACGCCGACTGCAAACGCCTGCACATCAAATGCATGGGTTACGACGAAACCTACGCCGACATACCCACCGACGGCCGGAAAATAACAGTTAGGATGAAACAATCGGTGTTCCAGCTGAAGGATGTGGTAGTGAAACCCGGCATCAACCCCGCCAACCGCATTATCCAGGCCGCCATCGACAACAAAAAGCAAAACAACTTCAAAAACCAACAGTCGTACACCTACACCTCGTACAACCGCGGTGTGATAGAGTTTGCCCACGACGAGGAGATATCGATGCGGAACACCGCCAGCAAACTGCTGCCCAAACGCGACACCGTGCGCGACTCGTTCGAAATATTCGTGGACGAGATAATAGACAGCACCTACCTGTTTTTCACCGAGTCGGTGTCGGAATACAAATACAAAAAGCCCGACCGCGTTAGCGAAAACGTGATAGCCACACGCACCGCCGGCACCGAAAACCCCATCTTTTCGATGATACTGACCCAGATGCAGTCCACATCGTTCTACTCAAGCAATTTCAACATATTGGGCGTGCCCTACATCAACCCCATACGCAAAGGCACTTTCCGACGCTATTACTTTATAATACAGGACACCACCTACGTGGGCAACGACACCATTTTCGGCATACTTTTCAACCCGAGGCCCAAAATGGATTTCAACGCGCTGAAAGGCAAGGTGTTCATCAACAGCAACGGGTACGCCATACAAAGCATTGTGGCAGAGCCCGTCAAAGTGCTTTCCACTTTCAACAACATCGATTTTTCGTCGATCGGCGACAAAAAAAACAGCACCGGCACCAAGACCGACTCGGCAGGCATGGCGTTGTCGGTATCCACCGATGCCCTAAATATCAGCATGAGCGAAAAAAACGACGGCCTTGTTTTCCGCGTAAGGCACCTCTACACCACCGACAGCATCGGACGCTGGCACCCCGATTTCCTGCACTTCGAGCTTGGTTTCAAGATGTCGAAAAAAAACGACATAATGGTGCGGTTCTCCACCACCAACGAAATCCGCGACTTCACCTTCAACCCCAAGCTCAAGCGCCGCGAGTTCAGCGACGTAACCCTCAACATCGACCAAGAGGCCGTTACCAACGACACCGCCATCTGGAACCGCTACCGCCCCGCCATTTCCGAAAAGGAGAAAAACACCTTTATCCTGTACGACAGCATAAACGAGACCATGCGCAAGGACAAAGTGAACATCAGCCTGTCGGGCCTGATGGACTGGATGCTGCAAATGTTGTCGGGAAAAATTAAAATCGGCCATTTTGCAATAGACATCAACAAACTGTACAGCTTCAACAAATACGAGTACTCGCACTGGGGCTTGGGCGGCGACTGGAACATTGCCCGATGGCTGCGCCTAAGCGGATATTTCGGCTACGGGGTGAAGGACAAGGAATGGAAATACGGAGGCGAGGTGGACTTTTTCTTCGACCGTTACCAAAACCGGGCACTGAAACTCTTCTACCGCCAGGACCTTGCACCCGCCGCCGCCACGCAAGACCACACCTACGCCCTGCTCGACATTTCGGGCAACATCGAGTACGCCATGCGGCATTTCTCCAAGGTTAGGAGCACTGGCGCACAGCTGTCGGTACCCTTGTGGCGGCACGTGAAAGGCACCCTCTCGGCCACCTACTCGCGCGAAACGCCGATGTACGACTCATCAGGAATTTTCTACGACAAGGACATCGAAGAGCGGCTTGCCACCACCGATTTTGCCGAGATAGGACTTGCGCTGCACTACGAAAAAAACAACAAAATACGTCTGCCCAAATACGAACTGAGCCTCGGCTCCGAGCTGTCGCACCCGATGTTCAACATCTGCTACACCCGCGGCATAGCACTATTCGACGCCAGCACCACATACAACCGCATTGTGGCGGAATACCAACAGATGATACAGGTGCAGCACTACGGCACGCTGAGCCTTTTCGGACAGGTAGGATATGTGGACAGCAACGTGCCTTTCAGCCGGCTGTTTGCCACAGTGGGCACCGACAATATGTGGTACTATTTCCGCAACAGTTTCCTCACCCTGCGTCCGCACCAGTTTGCAAGCGACCGCTATGCCAACCTTTGCGTGAGTTTCAGTTTTACAAAGCCCCTGTGGCGACTTAAACACTCCAAACCCACGCTGTTTTTGCAGCTCAACTCGATAATAGGCTCCGCCAAAAACGTCGTTTCGAACGACAACATCCCCTTCCAAGCACCCGAAAAAGGCATTTTGGAACCCTGCATAGCCATCAACAACCTACTAAACTACAGCACTTTAAGTTTTGGCGTAGGCTACGCATACCGCATAAGCGCCTACAATTCGGCATACGAAAAAGACAACATGTCCGTTTTTATGACAATAGGTTTAAATTTATAATACACAAACACAATGAAAAAAACACTCTTGGCTATTGCAGCAATAGCAATGTTTGCCGCCTGCGGAAACAACTCCAACAACGGAGCAAACGATGGCGACTCCCTCACTTACGACGAGGTGAAACAAAAAATAGACTCCACCGACATGGCAACACAAAATGCCGCTGGCACGGAAATCTCTTACGAAGAATGGGAAGACGGCGGCGAAATTGTGTGGGACAACTGATTCCTTCACAAAAAAAACGGTGGCACAGAAAAAAAACAAATGCCTCCGTTTTTTTAACGGCAATTATTCCATTTTTATGTATCTTTGCAACTCAAAATAAAAAACACCGACAAAATGAAAAGAATTGTACTTCTGGCAGTTATCTGCCTTGCTATGGCCAGCTGTGGCAATAAAAACGAACAAATTGCCGGCCAAAACCAGCAACCCGCCGACACCACATCCGCCCAGCCTCTGGCAGAAGTGGAAGGCCGTGTGAACTTTGGCAGCGAAAAACCAGTGATGACCCCAATGCCCTGCATAATGATTGCCACCTACGACGCCAACGGCAATCCCGACGTGATGATGGCAGCATGGGGCAGCCAGTGCGGCAGCAAACAAATTTGTTTTGAACTGTCGCCACACAAAACCACCGACAACATACGCTTGAAAAAAGCCTTCACCATCAGTTTCGCCACTGCCGACGACGTGGCACAGTCCGACTACTTCGGCACCGTTAGCGCCAACGATGTTCCCGACAAGGTGCAACGTGCTGGATTCACAACCGTAAAAAGTCCCAACGTTGACGCACCCATCATAGAACAATACAAGCTAACGCTCGAATGCCGCGCCGTTGCCATCACCGACTACGACGGCGGCGGTGCCCGTGTGGTGGGCGAAGTGGTGAACTGGAGCGCCGACCCAAGCATACTCACCAACGGCAAGGTGGACATCACCAAACTGCGTCCCATAATTTTCAACTCCGCCGACGTGAACTACTACGTGGTTGGCGACAGCGCGGGCAAAGCATGGGGCTCGGGTGCCATTTATCAGGACAAATAACAAAAACTATATCCTCTTATGAAAAACGTAGCACTTACATTAGCAACGGCATCACTGATGCTGCTTGGCTGCAAAGGCCAGCAAAACCCCGCTCCCGCTCCCGAAGAGCAGGCAGCCGACACCACCTCGGCAGTGGTTTACATGACCACAGAAATAAGCCCCGAAGCACTGGTACGCATCTATCAGGCACTTGGCGTGGAAGCCCAAGGCCGCGTGGCAGTGAAAATCTCAACCGGCGAAACCGAAAAATCGAACCCGCTGAAACCGGAGCTGATCAAAAACCTTGTGCATCTGGTAAACGGCACCCTTGTGGAATGCAACACCGCCTACGCCGGCACACGCATGCACACCGCCGACCACCAGAAAGAAATTGACAAACGCGGATACCGCAACATTGCCACAGTGGACATAATGGACGCCGAAAGCGAGATGCAAATTCCCGTGCGCGACACCACCTACATGAAATACAACATTGTGGGCAACCACCTCCAAAACTACGACTTCATGATAAATCTGGCCCATTTCAAAGGACATCAGATGGGCGGTTTTGGCGGAGTGCTGAAAAACCAGAGCATAGGCGTGGCCTCCAGCAACGGCAAAGCTTATATCCACTCCAACGGCATTACACAAGATGCCAGCCACCTGTGGGAGAACATACTGCCCGAAAATCAGGACAAGTTCCTCGAATGCATGGCCACCGCCGCAGCAGCCGTTCACGACTATTTCAAAGGCAAAGTGCTGTACATTGCCGTGATGAACAACATCTCCATCGACTGCGACTGCAACGGCAACCCCGCCAAACCCGAGCTCAAGGACATAGGCATACTGGCCTCCACCGACCCCGTGGCCCTCGACCAAGCCTGCGTTGACCTTGTGTACAAACACCAAAACACCGAAGGCGACGACGCCACCTCGCTGATAAAACGCATAGAACAACAGCATGGCATTCACACCATCGAACATGCCGAAAAAATCGGCCTCGGCTCGCGCAAGTATCAGCTTAAAAACATAGAATAAGCCTCCACTAAGGCAAACAAACACCAAAAAGCCTCCCCAAATTCCATCGAATTTGGGGAGATTTTTTGTATGCGCGCTCTCAAATTGGCTTATGCCACAACAAGCTCTTTTCTTTAAAAATGCCCACCTGCTCTGCCAACTTTTCGCAATTGGCTTGTAGATACCGTTTGTTAATAATTTGCAATTTCGCTGTTAAAAAAAGAAAAATGTTTTTTTATACAGAATAAAGTCCGTAATTTTACAAAATCAAATGACAAACAAAATGACAAAATTTGCTAACAATCAACAAGATACAACATTTGCACCTTCGCAAAAATGGCGTAATGTGTTGATATTTAGATTATTCCCCCCCCCCACACACACACACACAACAACATAACAATCAATCAATTGTAACATTTTACACCGCCTACATACAGCGGTGCAAGTCGCTTTTTAGCCTGCCCGAAGACAGAAAATCCTGCAGTTTTCCGACCTGCGAAAACAAAAAAAATACCACTTAGAAACATCACCCGAACAAAAAGACAGGTCCCGCAAATGCAAATTTGCGCGGGACTATGTTACACATTCATAAACACTAAAACAATCGCAATTTATACATATAATTATAGTAAACGACATTAAAATTTTCTCATAAATGAACACAGCGACCTTAACTGATGATTTGGTTGCGCCCATCTAGCGAAAGCTGTGTCAACGGTGACCTCCAACTCAGCCCTGTTCCTGAAAAAGACATTATGCGTGTTCTCGCGCCTTGTAATTCGCCACACCTGCTCTATCGGGTTCAGATCGGGGGAGTATGGCGGGAGCTTGACAAATATCGACACCAACTACACCGGCTGGATAGACCTGTTTGGCTGGGGCACAAGCGGCTATCACAACCCCGACGACAATGGCAACCGCAACAACCAACCTTACTCCACCATGCACGAAAACACCGGGGCACAAGCCAACTACTATGGCTATGGCCCATCCTTCACCCAAGCAAACAACATCGAAGGCTCAAATGTCAACTACGACTGGGGCATATACAACGACGTTTTCAACCCCCGCACCCAAAAGATGGAAACAGCTGGCACTTGGTTCACTCTGTCGCACGACGAATACGCATACCTGATGGATACCAGAGTAACACCCTCGGGCATACGCTACGCCATGGCCCAGGCGAACGGTGTAAACGGACTGATACTCGTGCCCGACCTGTGGGAAAGCTCGGTGTAATGGACAAAATTAATGGTTATTTTGAGGACAAATTCTCTAATGGACA